>NZ_CP014835.1:1120000-1267500 GCF_001598035.1 Streptococcus halotolerans
AACTCATTTAATAATGACAGCGTTTCGGTTTATTTTCTTGTTACTTCTTCTACAATCTTTTCTAAAATTGTGGAATTTGATATAGATATTCAATTGTCAATGGACTATCTTGAATCTTACGATTCAATGGAGCCTAGCGGGATCGAACCGCTGACCTCCTGCGTGCAAAGCAGGCGCTCTCCCAGCTGAGCTAAGGCCCCACAAAGACCTCTCAAAACTAAATAAAGATCCCAAACGTGCTTCCATTTCCTTAGAAAGGAGGTGATCCAGCCGCACCTTCCGATACGGCTACCTTGTTACGACTTCACCCCAATCATCCATCCCACCTTAGGCGGCTGGCTCCTAATAGGTTACCTCACCGACTTCGGGTGTTACAAACTCTCGTGGTGTGACGGGCGGTGTGTACAAGGCCCGGGAACGTATTCACCGCGGCGTGCTGATCCGCGATTACTAGCGATTCCGACTTCATGTAGGCGAGTTGCAGCCTACAATCCGAACTGAGATCGGCTTTAAGAGATTAGCTGACTGTCACCAGTTCGCAACTCGTTGTACCGACCATTGTAGCACGTGTGTAGCCCAGGTCATAAGGGGCATGATGATTTGACGTCATCCCCACCTTCCTCCGGTTTATTACCGGCAGTCTCGCTAGAGTGCCCAACTTAATGATGGCAACTAACAATAGGGGTTGCGCTCGTTGCGGGACTTAACCCAACATCTCACGACACGAGCTGACGACAACCATGCACCACCTGTCTCCAGTGTTCCGAAGAAAAATCCTATCTCTAGGACGGTCACCGGGATGTCAAGACCTGGTAAGGTTCTTCGCGTTGCTTCGAATTAAACCACATGCTCCACCGCTTGTGCGGGCCCCCGTCAATTCCTTTGAGTTTCAACCTTGCGGTCGTACTCCCCAGGCGGAGTGCTTAATGCGTTAGCTGCGGCACTGAGTCCCGGAAAGGACCCAACACCTAGCACTCATCGTTTACGGCGTGGACTACCAGGGTATCTAATCCTGTTCGCTACCCACGCTTTCGAGCCTCAGTGTCAGTTACAGACCAGAGAGCCGCTTTCGCCACCGGTGTTCCTCCATATATCTACGCATTTCACCGCTACACATGGAATTCCACTCTCCCCTTCTGCACTCAAGTTTAACAGTTTCCAAAGCGTACAATGGTTGAGCCACTGCCTTTAACTTCAGACTTATTAAACCACCTGCGCTCGCTTTACGCCCAATAAATCCGGACAACGCTCGGGACCTACGTATTACCGCGGCTGCTGGCACGTAGTTAGCCGTCCCTTTCTGATAAGCTACCGTCACAGAGTAAACTTTCCACTCTTACTCCCGTTCTTCGCTTATAACAGAGCTTTACGATCCGAAAACCTTCTTCACTCACGCGGCGTTGCTCGGTCAGGGTTCCCCCCATTGCCGAAGATTCCCTACTGCTGCCTCCCGTAGGAGTCTGGGCCGTGTCTCAGTCCCAGTGTGGCCGATCACCCTCTCAGGTCGGCTATGTATCGAAGCCTTGGTAAGCCGTTACCTTACCAACTAGCTAATACAACGCAGGTCCATCTTTAAGTGGTGCACTTGCACCTTTTAAGTAGCTGACATGTGTCCGCCACTATTATGCGGTATTAGCTATCGTTTCCAATAGTTATCCCCCGCTTAAAGGTAGGTTACCTACGCGTTACTCACCCGTTCGCGACTCATTGATATCAAGTGTAGCAAGCTACGGTAGTTATCAATGCGTTCCACTTGCATGTATTAGGCACGCCGCCAGCGTTCGTCCTGAGCCAGGATCAAACTCTCATTAACTTGTTCGTTTGAACTGTACTCAGTCAGTTAACTTCTGACTTGTTCGTTTTTTATTGACAGGTTACTTACTGTAACCCGCACGTTTGGTTTCTTTATCCAGTTTTCAAAGGTCTTATCGTCTCCTAAGAGACAACTTCTTTATTCTAACAACTGTGTTTTCAAATGTCAACAAGTTTTTCTTATTTTTTTCAAAAACTTTTTCATCAGTTGGTTACTCAAACAGCAACTTTTATATCATACACTATCAGAATATATTCTGTCAACAACTTTTTTAAAAAACTTAATTGTCAAATTAGGCTTGGCTGATTTCTTCTACTCAGCAAAATGTGGTAAGAGGGTTGATAATAGCTTGATAGACAATTTCTTCGATGGCTCCACATAGGGTGTTATGACATTAAGATTTATAAGCTACTCGTGGTGCTAGTTACTTTCCAAATACACAAAAAAGCTCAAAAGGACTATACTGTAAGCGACTAAACATACAGGAGGTTAGTCCAAATGAGCCACTTACAGTATACCGCTAAATCTCATCACTTACAATGGAATATGAAACAATTATCAAAGATTTGTTCGAAGCTTTATCACGATTATTGCCCTCAATCCTTCAAACATCGTCGCAATGTCAACCTCTCTAAAGTTTCCGATGAATCCTTATTAGTTTTATTACTATTGCAAGCGGAATTAGGCATTAAATCGCAACGTCATTTCTACCGTATCTGCCACCTATTTCCTTGTGGTCGATTGCTGGAAAGAAGTCGCTTCAATCGGCGGTCACGGCAATTAATTTGGTTAGTCCAAGTCATCCGACAAGCATTGAACACTCAAATTTCTCCTGATACAATTGTCATCATAGATAACTTTCCGTTGCCCCTTTGCCAGCCTGTCCGTAACTACAGAACTCGTATTTTTAAAGGATTAGCAGACATTGGTTACAATGCCTCCAAGCATCTATGGTTTTACGGAATTAATACTCAACCAAAATCAAAAACTAACTTTCTGTAACCATTGTCTGTTGACGATATTTTTTAAAATTGGCCGTTCTAATCCTTGAATCACTTCTTGTAGCCTGTTCACCACGTCATCAAGTGTTTTAAATATTTTATTCTTAAAGCCTCTCTTGCGAATCTCAGCCCAGACTTGTTCAATTGGATTAATCTCAGGTGTATAAGGGGGAATGAACTCAAAGCTAATGTTGGCAGGTTTCTCTAACGTCCTTGATTTATGCCAAACGGCGTTATCCATGACGAGTAAAATATAATCATGGGGATAAGCTATCGATAATTGCTTGAGGAACTCGTTCATCCAGTTTGTGTTACAGCCTCCAGCAATGATGAAGAAAGAGTCTCCTGTATGGGCATCGACAGCACCATAACAATAGCGATATTCTCGAATATAGTGGCTGTGGACATGTGGGCGAGCCCCTTTCGGAGCCCATTCCTTCCCTATTTTACTGATACGCCCAAAACCGGCTTCATCTTGATACATTAGTCTTACTTTGTTGTAACGACGACTATCTTTAAAGCGCTTTCTCGCCTTCTTGAATGAATATTTTATTTTTAGACGCTAAAATGGTTTTAGCATCTGCTTTTTTAGGATGTTCTGGTCTTGGGGTTACTTTACGCCAACCATGGCGCTTCAATAATGCATAAAAACCCTCTCGTGTTGTCTGTTTCCCAACACGCTCTTGATAAGCTTGATAAAGAGAGTTGATTGTCACGAAGTCACCAGTTAATGACGCTGTTAGCTGCTCGTTTAAAAAAGCTTCCTCTTCCTCATGAGTCAGATACTGGTGATGTCGACCACCACGTGTTTCTTGAAGGAGAGCTGAAATGCCTTCTGCTTCGTATTTACGCGTTAAGCTCCAAATAGCATACTTTGAAAAGCCAATAAGAGTGGTGATTTCTTTATAAGTGAGACCTTCTGCCCTAAATAGCACCACTTGAAGTCGTCAATGAACTTTTGGAAAACTCTCAGCAGCCTTAGAACCTGTATTCACAATTGTGGTATACCAGAATTATGACACGAAAATCATATGATATCGATTTAACCGATCAAGAATAGGTTAATCTTGAACCTTATTCCTCCAACCACCACACTTATAAATGGTCTAAACGAGAACTTGTTAGTGCGACTTTGTACATCACCAAAACTGGTTGTCAATGGCGCATGCTCCCTCATAACTTTCCTCCGTATCCAACGGTATAGAGTTTCTTTCGTCGGGCCAAGGAAACTGGTCTGTGGGACGAGATTCTGACAGAGCTTGTTAAAAAAGCGAGTAAAAGCTGGTAGATCAGTCTTTCCAACCTATGCCATTATTGATTCTCAAAGCGTGAAAACAACAGATGCTGTAGAGGAACGTGGGATTGATGGTGAAAAAAGTCAAAGGGAGAAAACGCCCCATCGTAGTTGACACCATGGGGAATCTCCTTGATGTTGTGGTTCACACAGCTAATCTCCATAATACAAAACCAGGGATTTTAGTGGTTCGTCAAGTCATGGCGCAATTCCCAACAATCAAGACTTTTTCAGCTGATGCTGACTATCGCAAAAGTTTTGAAGAGATGATGGCACAAGAGTTTCGGTGGCCAGTAGATATTTCTGAAAAAATCAAAGGAAGCTGGCAAATCATTCCTAAGTGCTAGGTTGTCGAGCGGAGCTTCTCTTGGCTGAACCATTCCCGAAGATTAGCTAAGGATGTTGAAAAGCCAGTTTCATCAGAGGTTGCTTTTGTAAAACTATCACACATTAGTCGCATTTTAAAGAGATTATGATGTTGTGAATACAGGATCTAGGCTATTTAAATTATTAGTCACAACAATTGATGTCGCTATCTATGCTGTCAATAATCAATGTTTTCAAGAAAAGCACAACAGTCTCGCTCCTCTTAAAATGAGGAACGAGACCGCTTCTTAATCTTTTATTATTTCATTGTTCTCTTGACAGAGTATAATGCATTCTGTTCAACATATAACTATAACTGTTCGTTTTCTTTATAGTTTTATCTACTTAATAGATAGTGATGCTATCGAATCTCTAATATGAAAGTCTTTTTTGTCACAGACTCTACACCTATTACAGTTGAGAAATAATCGAAAATGCTCGATTATTTAGCTTCAATCAAACCAAATTCTCCATCTTCACGCTTGTATAAAACGTTGGTTTGACCATCCTCTGAATCTGTGAAGATGAAGAAGTCATGTCCTAGTAAATCCATTTGAAGAATCGCTTCTTCAATGTCCATTGGTTTTAAATCTACGTGTTTTGTTCTTACAACACGTGTTTCTGCACTTTCTTCACCAGCTTCTTTTTCAAACTCTGCTGTGAATACTTGTGCTGTAGGCACTTTTTCGCGATGTTTTTTCGCGATTTTTGTTTTATTTTTGCGAATTTGGCGTTCAATTTTATCAACCACTAAATCAATAGAGCCATACATGTCTTGTGAGACATCTTCTGCACGTAAAGTTACTGATCCAAGCGGAATTGTTACCTCAACTTTAGCTGTTTTTTCACGATAAACTTTTAGATTTACTCTTGCATCCAATTCTTGTTCTTCATTGAAATATTTTTCAATTTTTGCAACCTTTGATTCGACATAGTCACGGATTGCATCTGTTACTTCGATGTTTTCGCCACGGATACTATATTTAATCATAAGATACCTCTTTCTTGCGCTTAAAGCGCTTTCTATATTTATATTATATCGCTTTCATGAAAATTTGCAAGTTTTAAAATTCATCTCGCTAAACTAAAACTGACTATTTCTTTAACGCCAAAATCTTGCAAAATTTGCTTAGCTAAAAATATGGTGTGTCCGGTAGTATAAATATCATCCATAATAAGAACTTTCATCGGGATGTCTACTCCTTCCTTTAACTTGAAAACTTGCTCTGAACTCAGTCTCTCTTTTTTAGTTTTAGTTGTTTGTGAGACAGCATCTCTTTTTTCAAGTAAGTTTTTGTAGGGAATTTTTGCTGCTTCGAGAAGAGCTTCAACTTGATTGAATCTCCTTGTTTTCATTCTTTGATGACTTATGGGGATTGGAATAACAGTGTAATCCTTGTAATATTTTAACGACTTTCTAAGGTCCGCAGAGAATTGATTAGCTAGAAGGTAGTCTCCTTGAAATTTGAATAGAGAAAAATAGGTCTTCATCGCTTGATTGTATATGTAAATACTTTTATGATTCACCTTATTTCCTTTTCTTTCCCAATCCAAGCAATCTTGACATTGCTCTAATTCTGAGTTTTTAAAACAATTTGAACAGTGGTTTTTACCAATTGTTTCAAACAGATTTAAACAATCGTCACAAGTTTGAGAAGTCATTCTTTTAAGGACTAAAATTGACGTAAACTCTCTCTTTTCATCTATATCTTTTTGACACATCTGACACTTCATCGGAAACCTCCTAAGCAGTTCATCTTTCGTATTTCTTGCTTTGTTTTTTTGATCGCTCTTGTTAAGCCATCGTGGAAAAAGAACAAATCGCCAGTCGGTCTATCAAGTGAGCGCCCAACTCTTCCAGCTATTTGAATAAGACTGGAGCTATTAAATAATCGATGATGCGACAGTAAGACAAAAACATCAACTTTTGGAAAGGTTACCCCACGTTCTAAAATAGTCGTAGAGATTAGAATTCTTAAGTTTCCTTTTCTAAACCTTTCTACTTCTTCTAATCGATTTAAACTAACACTTGACACGAAACCTACGCTGTTTTCAGGATACATTTGGCGAAGGATTTCTGTTATCTTTTGACCAAACGAGATATCTGGGATGAATATCAAAAGGGGATACTCTGTCGACAATTGTCTATCAATATACTTCTTTAGCTTGGTAGGAATTTTCCCTGATTGCACTTTTTTCTCCAATTTTGTAAGCCAAATCGTTTGTGGCACAATCAATGGATTGCCATGAAACCTTCTTGATAAGGTTAATCTTCTTAACTGACCTTTTTTAACTTGTCTGTCTAGTGCTTCTGTTGACGTAGCTGTCATAAAGATGGTTAAGCCGTCCTCTTTTTTCGCGGTTTTAACAGCATAATAAAGTGTTTTATTATCAACATAAGGAAACGCATCGACTTCATCGACCAATATTAGGTCAAAACACCTATAAAACTTTAAGAGTTGATGAGTAGTAGCAACAACTAATGGCGCCCCACTGTAGGGTTCAGAATCCCCATGTAGTAAATCTATCTCACAAGAAAAGTCTTGACTTAAGCGTTTATATAATTCTATACAGACGTCAATTCGAGGACTGGCCAAGCAAACTTGACCTCCCTTATTAATCACTTGAGCCACCACTTCATAAATCATTTCCGTTTTTCCAGCTCCAGTTACAGCATGAATAAGGCTATCTCTTTTCTTATGAAGGGCTTCGATAAGACCATCTGAAACCTCTTTTTGATAATCAGTCAATTGGCCCTGCCATCTTAAACAATCTGTTTTAGGAAAAGGTTTTGGCGGAAAATAATAAAGATAATCATCTTCAGTTAGTCTACCTAACACAATACAAGAACGACAATAATGTGTCCCATCAGGTAGTCGCCAATCATTTGGAATCTTTTCTGCACATCTCAAACAAGTAAGACAGGCATTTTCTTTGGTCAAAGCAGGCATTCTGATAGCTATCTCTTTTTCTTCCAAAGTAAGATTTGAACTCGCAAACCAGCAGCCACTCTTTTCTTTTGTTATTTTCATCATCTATTTATTCGAAGTTCTATTAAGCTTATGGTAAAATTTTTTTATGAATTATAAAACAATCAAAACAAATCGTATTACCGAAGAAGATATCAAAAAATCACGTTTTATCTGCCATCTCAAGCGTGTAAATAGCGAGGAAGAGGCTCGTGAATATATTGCTGCTATCAAAAAGGAGCACTATAAAGCCAACCATTCTTGCTCTGCGATGATTATTGGAGAAAATAGCGAAATCAAGCGCTCTAGTGATGATGGTGAACCAAGCGGAACTGCCGGCATACCTATGTTGACAGTATTGGAGAAACAAGAACTCACTAATATTGTTGCTGTTGTCACACGTTACTTTGGCGGTATTAAGCTTGGAGCAGGAGGACTCATTCGTGCTTACGCTGGCAGCGTCGCCCATGCGATCAAAGAGACTGGACTGGTAGCTGTTAAAGAGCAGGTAGGACTACAGATCCATTTAACTTACCCTCAATACCAAACGTTTGCTAACTTTTTAGAGCAAGAAGGTTTAGAAGAGTTCAATACGCAATTTCTTGACCAGGTGACTAGCGATATTTATACTGACGAAGATAAGTTGTCTGATATCCAAGACGCTCTGACAGAATTTTATCAAGGTAAAATTTCATTCCAAAAAATTGATTCAAAGATTGTTGAAATACCACTTTCATAATAAGTTATAGTGATTGTTTATCGATCTGATAAGTAATTTGTATTTTACAAGCTTCTAGCTAGTCTTTATACTAGTATTTAAAAGAGTTTAGGAGCTAGAATCATGACAAAAATTTACCATCACATTACTGAACTTATTGGGCAAACACCTATTGTCAAACTGAATCGCATTGTCCCGGAGGATGCTGCAGATGTTTATGTCAAAATTGAAGCTTTCAATCCTGGTTCGTCTGTCAAAGACCGTATTGCTCTTCAAATGATTGAGGATGCTGAAAAAGCGGGTATCATTAAAGCTGGCGATACCATTATTGAACCAACTTCTGGTAATACCGGTATTGGCTTGTCTTGGGTTGGTGCTGCTAAAGGATACAAGGTTGTCATTGTTATGCCTGACACCATGAGTATTGAACGTCGTAAATTAATCCAAGCATATGGGGCTGAGCTAGTGTTGACACCAGGAAGCGAAGGAATGAAAGGCGCTATTGAAAAAGCTAAACAATTAGCGGATGAACGCCAGGGATGGGTCCCAATGCAGTTTGCTAATCCTTCAAACCCCAAAGTCCATGAGGAACAGACTGGTCAAGAAATCATCGATGCTTTCGGCGAAACAGGACTTGATGCTTTTGTGTCAGGTGTCGGAACAGGTGGAACTATTACTGGTGTTGCTAATGCTTTGAAAAAAGTTAATAGCGATATTGCTATCGTTGCGGTTGAAGCTGATGAATCTGCTGTTCTTTCGGGTGAAACTCCTGGACCACATAAAATCCAAGGAATTTCAGCTGGGTTTATTCCTGGTACCCTAGATACTAATGCTTACGATCAAATTATCCGAGTTAAATCTGACGATGCTTTAGAAACTGGACGTAAAGTTGGTGGGCAAGAAGGCTTCTTAGTGGGTATTTCTTCTGGTGCAGCTATTTTTGCTGCTATTGAAAAAGCTAAAGAATTAGGAAAAGGAAAGAACGTTTTAGCTATTCTTCCTGATAATGGTGAGCGCTACCTCTCAACAGCACTCTATGATTTTGACTAATAGGAACCACAAAAAAGACGCTACTGTGAATCCCTTACAGTAGCGTCTTTTTTAATCTTCTTTTTTTAAAAATTGTAAACTTTCTTCAATCCATGCTGACATCTTATTTTCCAAGGGTTTAAAACCTGTACGATGACGGTTGCTTGAGAACCGGTGACGATGTGGCATTTGATGACGATCTTCTTCTAAGGTCCTCATTGATAAACTTGCTTTTTGAGTGTACTCATCAACATCTAACACCTGAACAGTCACCTCTTGACCAATTGATAAATGATTATGAATATTATCGATAAAGCCAGGTTTTATTTCTGAAATATGAATCAAACCTGTTGTATCATTTTCTAATTGGACAAAAGCGCCATAAGGTTTAATACCTGTGATTGTCCCCTTAAGCTTATCCCCAATGTTCATTAATCCACAACCTCAATTGTTTCAATCACCACATCCTCAACCGGTTTATCTTGTACACCTGTTTCAACAGCAGCAATTTTATCTAGAACATCATAAGAAGCTTGGTTTACTAACTGACCAAAAACAGTGTGGCGACGATCCAAATGTGGGGTCCCGCCATGTTCAGCATAATACTCAGCGATAGCTTCTGGCCACCCACCACGAGATAATTCCTTAACACTATATGGGAAGTTTACATTTTGAACGATAAAGAACTGACTGCCATTTGTATTTGGTCCAGCATTTGCCATTGAAAGTGCTCCTCGAAGATTATAAAGTTCTTCTGAAAATTCGTCTTCAAAACTTTGACCATAGATAGATTCACCACCCATACCAGTTCCTGTTGGGTCGCCACCTTGGATCATAAAATCTTTAATAATACGGTGGAAAATAATACCATCATAATAGCCATCTTTGGCTAAACCAACAAAATTCGCTACTGTTTTAGGAGCTTGTTCTGGGAACAATTTCACCACTATATCACCCTGATTAGTTTTTATAGTCGCAACAGGTCCTTCGACATTGTCTAAATCCAACTGTGGAAAGTGCATTTCTTTTTCAACCAAACCTAATTCCTCCAAGGCATGTAAAATACCATCTTCTTCTACTTTACCCGTAACATAGTCGGCTTTTTCTTTTAATTCTGGAACAGCATTGCCCATAGCAACCTTAAGACCAACATGATCAAACATTTCCATATCATTTGGACCATCGCCAAAGAATAAAACATTCTCTGGTTTTAGGCCTTCTTTTTCTAGAACATGATCCAAACCAGAAGCTTTTGAAATCCCTAATTTGACAGTATCTGATGAGTGAACATGCCAAGGTACTAGCCGTACTTGCTCTGCTAAGTGTTCAGGCAAGACAAGTTCCGAGTTATTCTCTGCAAAAGTCCACATATGATAAACAGCGTTCGTTAAATGAAAATCGGGTTCCACATCTAAGTGTCCGTAAACAGGAACCAAAGCATCATCAATTAACGCTTTTCGCGCTGATACCACTGGCTTGTCTTTGCCGGCAAATCCATAATCAATACCAATTGCTTGACACCAAGCCACCAATTCCTTCAAAACTTCTTTATCTAACGGTAAATTAGCAACTTCATCACCTTTTCGATCAACCACGTAAGTCCCATTTATAGTGATAAAATAGTCAGGTTCAAGGTCACGAATCTCTGAAACCACGCCATAAATAGCACGACCACTAGCAATACCAGTTAAAATGCCTCTTTCTTTTAAAGATTTGAAAACTTTTGCAATCGATTGAGGCATGTATCCAGTATCTTTAATACGTAACGTATCATCAATATCAAAAAAAACAGCCTTAATCTTTTTAGCTTTGTATTTCGTTTTGACGTCCATTCTTTCCCCTTACTAAAAATAATATACTTAGTTATTGTATCATAATTTTTAATCTTCTTGGGGGACCAGATGATGTCTAAAAGCGTAGACCACTGCTTGTGTACGATCATCGACTTGAAGTTTGGCTAAAATATTTGAAACATGTGTTTTCACCGTTTTTAGTGAAATATATAATTCATCAGCGATGGTTTGATTGTCATAACCTTTAGCTAACAAATGCAAAATATCTTTTTCTCTAGCCGTTAAATCTTCATGAAGAGCAGGATTCTCATCATGATACTTCAACTTTTTCTCAACTTCAGTTTCAATGGCCAATTGACCTTCAACAACTTTTCGGATAGCATTGAGAATTTCTGGAGCATTAGATGTTTTCAGCATGTAACCCTTAGCTCCTGCCTGAATCACTGGATAGATTTTCTCATTGTCAAGATAAGACGTCAGAACCACTATCTTAGCTTCTGGCCACTCTTTTAGAATTTGCAAGGTAGCTTCTACCCCATCCATTTCGGGCATAACCAAATCCATGACAATAACATCCGGTCGCAACTCGAGAGCTTTCGCTATACCTTCTTGTCCGTTATCAGCTTCTCCAATAACTGAAATATCTTGTTGGAGATTCAGAAAGCTTTTTAAGCCCATCCTAACCATCTCATGATCATCAACTAATAATACCGTTAATTTATTCATTTACTTCTCCTACTAAAGGCAAGACTATCGTCATGGTGACACCTTGATTGGGTGCAGAGATCATCTGAAAAGTACCTGCCATATCTGAAACACGATCTTCCATATTTTTCAAACCATAGCTAATTTTCTTAGCCTCTTCAACATCAAAACCCACACCATTATCAATCATCTTCAACTGAACTGAACGCAATGTCTGATAAAGATAAATATCCAATTGATTCGCTTTTGAATGTTTTAAAGTATTACTGATAAATTCTTGGATAATTCGAAACAAATGGTCTTCAATCGGCTTGGGTAACCCTTGTAGATTTTCCTTGAATGAAACCCGAATTGGACTTTTATCTTTAATTTCCTGTAAAATCATTTCTAAACCTTGTTTGAGAGACTTGCCTTCTAGCTCAGTAGGACGTAAATGAAGAAGCATGACACGCAAATCATTTTGCGCATTTGTTAAAATATCTTCAGTATTTTTCAGCTGCTCTTGTAGCGCTTCTTGGCTCATATCAGAAAGGCTATAAGAAATTCCTGATAAAATCATGACCGCTGCAAACAACTCTTGACTAACCGTATCATGCAAATCCCTTGCGATACGCTTTCTTTCTTCCTGTATAATACTTTCTTTTTGAGAAAGATCAACGTTTTTCGTATTTTGTAGCTGCTGAGTCAAGGTCAGCGTTTTTTCAGATAGTTGATTAATGATTTGGCCCAGCTCATCATCCCCAGCTTGTACTGGTTGATTGTGGACAATTCTTCTTAAACTTTTAAAAATATGACGATGCGAGTTGTAATTGAGTAAGGTTGACACAAAAAGCAACATAATGGTTAAGGAGATAGTCAATAAGACGATTGAAAAAATAAACTGATTCAGTCGTTCAACATCCATCACAACATCTTTTAAAGAAACGGCAAAAGTATTTAGAATCAATGATACAATAGCGAAAATAATCACCAAGGCATAAAGAAACAGTAACATAACATGGGATTTTCTCATCGGCTCACCACCTCTGTATCCCCAGCAAAATTACTAATAACAATTTTAACGCTACGGTTACTATCTTCGTAATCATCACTTCTCAATTTAATGGTTTCGTTTCTCAAATCATAAGGCGTTTCATCAAAAAAGGCTACTGAACCATAAATGGAACTAACTGTTAAACTCACCGAAACATCAATAGGGACAAGGATTTTAGTTGGCCCATAAACTTTTCGGATAAGAATGACATTATCTTGATTTCTTAAAATAACTTTTGATAAATCAATCGTATCATTTCCAGTGATGCGAATCACATCGATATCATCAAAATAATAGCTATCTGACGTCAAATCTTCCTCTTGTCCAAACCATTGATTACGATACTTGGTTAAGGTTACTGGTCTTGTTTCAAAAGATAATTCCGCCAAGCGATTGCTCTTTCGAACTTGTGAAAAATGGTTGATCATGATGTAAATTAAGCCAACTATCATTGCTGAAATAATAAAAGGATTGAGCATGATAATTAAGAAAAATATCAGCAAAGAAGCCGTTAAAACAAAATTGATCTTATCTGTATTATTATAAAATTTAAGGGCTAACAGAGTTAAGATGAGAATGGCTATGAATCGCGGCACATCATCCGATAAAATAGTCATCATCGCTAGAAGCAAGAGAACAGCTTCGACGATTAAAAATAATTGAAATTTACGCATAAAACCTCACAGTTATCACTATGATTAAGTTTACCACAAGTTGCCAGGAAGAACATCAGCCTAAAGACTTACAAAAAAAGTATTTCCAGATTGAGCAAAACTACCAATCCGAAAAATACTTTTATTGTTATATTATTGTAGCCTCTAAAGCAGCTCCTTAATCAAGGAGAATCGCTAGACGACTCTGTTTGACTGTTACCCTCGGAAGTATCCGTCGAAGAATGACTGGAACTTGATGAACTGTTAGAACTACTTGACTCTGGTTGGCTTGTCATGCTAGTATCAGCACCGCTTGATGATGCGCTACTGCTGCTAGATGCTGATGAGTCCGGGTTGGTCAAATAGAGTGTCACACCTTCGCCAGTAGAAAGTTCAATTGAAGTACCCGCATATGGATATTGAGCATAAACAGTTGATGAAGAAGACGGTCGATCCGAATCAGTCTGAATCTGTGACGATTTAAAACCTAAATCTAACAGAGTATTTTTAGCATCTGCATAACTGTAACCAACCAAAGCTGGAACGGTTACAGTTGCTGAAGTTGCTACCTCAAAGGTGATTTTATCATTTCCAGAAGGATCAAAACTTTCGCCAGCTTCTGGCGTTTGGTTAATGATTTCGCCAGGTTTATGTTCGTCACTTGAGACTTCTTTTTTGATGATTTGCTTCTTCGAAAGTCCATAATTTTCCGTCAAATCTTTAACAGCATCTCTATAGGTCATTCTAGTATAATCAGTCATATCGAAACGCTTTGTCCCTTTTGACACTGTTAACTTAATTTCACTACCTTCTTTTTTAGTAGCTCCTGCTTTAGGACTGGTAGAAATAACTCGCCCTTCTTTGACTGTTTCACTTTCTTTACGCGCCACACTGCCAACTGTTAAACCAGCCTCTTCAAGAGTTGATTGCGCTTGTTTAATAGTTTGACCAGAGACATCTGGTACTACAACACTATCATTGCTACTTGACATAACAAAGTAAGCAAAGCCAGCCGCCAATATAACAACAATTAAAATAAAGAACCTGAATAAGCGTTGCCAAAGTGGTCTTTTGGACTTTTTATTTGTCGTATGGTTGGGTGCAGAGTTAACTGTTTTAGACGTTTCTTTGGTGGCCGCTCCCTTGACTGGCTCTGATGCTGCAACTGGTTTAGGAGTCTCTTTAACAGGAGCCGGTTCAATCTTAGGTAAGGTCTTAGTATCCGTCGAATCTTGGAAAACTAGCTTTCGTTCACGCGATCTACGAGGATCGAGAGCGGTCCCTAAGTCTTGATACATGTCTGTTGTGGAGACATAACGGTCTCCTAGTTTTTTAGCAGTCGCCTTAATCACAACGTTTTCCAAAGCTTGCGGAACGTTTCGATTTTCAAAAATAATCGAAGGCAGCGGTTTTTGGAAGTGCTGAAGAGCAATGGTTACAGCGCTATCGCCATCGAAAGGAATGTGGCAAGTAAGCATCTCAAACAGCATAATTCCCATGGCATAGATATCACTTTGAATCGTTGCCTTTGACCCACGAGCTTGTTCCGGTGATAGGTAGTGCACACTCCCCAACATAGAATTCGTTTGGGTCAGACTGGTTTCTGCAAAAGCAACCGCAATACCAAAGTCGGTAACCTTAGCCACACCATCTTTTGTTAACAGAACATTCTGTGGTTTCAAATCGCGGTGAACAATTCCTTTTTGATGGGCTAACTGCATGGCAGATAGAACCTCACTCATAATACGAACTGTTTCAGCATTGGATAGCGGAGCGTGATCTTGAATATATTTTTTTAAATCTGGACCGTTAACGTACTCCATTGCAAGAAATTGTTGACCATCTTCTTCGCCAATATCTCTGATTGCAACAATATTAGGATGACTCAATTCGGCCATCGCACGTGCTTCTCGCTGGAAACGAGCAACAGCAATCTGGTCTGTTTGATAATTGGTTCGAAGCACCTTAATGGCTACTTCTTCATTATCTAAAATCAGGTCATGTGCCAAATAGACATCAGCCATACCACCACGACCAATGGATTTAAGAATACGATAACGCCCAGCAAATAATTTGCCGATTTGGATCATTAAGCATCCTCCTCGTTATAGGCAATCAAGACAACCGTAATGTTGTCAAGTCCACCTGCTTGGTTTGCTGCATCAACAAGAGCTTCTACTTTTTCTTGTACTGTTTTTTCCGATAAAATAATCTCTAATTTCTGTTGACGACTAACCATGTTTGATAATCCATCGCTATTAACCAAAATAAAATCACCATTTTGAAGCGGTTGAATACCCAAGTCAATATCTAAAGGTGACGCTTGACCGATGGATTGTGTAATGACATTTTTTTGAGGGTGAACAGCAGCCTCTTCTTCAGTCAACTGTCCAGCTTTAACTAATTCATTAACCAAAGAATGATCGCTAGTTAACTGTTTATATTGTCCATCACGAATGAGAGAAATACGTGAATCACCAACATGGGCATATAAAACAACGTCTTTCACAAAGGCTAATACCTCAATGGTTGTCCCCATGCCGCTAAATTCTTCAGAAGTTCCTAAAGTGTGAATCTTTTGATTTTCAGCTTCAATTGTTACTAGCATCCAGTCACGGATTTGATTAACATCAGTGTAATCTGTTGCTGCCCATTGATTCCCTAAATCTGTAACAGCCATCTCACTAGCAATGTTTCCAGCGCGATGTCCACCCATGCCATCAGCTAAGATGACAAGGTTAACATCGCTCTGATTTTTGTATTGATTTACAAAATCTTGATTATTGGAACGTTTCTTTCCAATATCTGTTAAAAGTGAAATTTCCATAATCTGTATGTCTTTTCTGACGAATGCCAGCTTTCCTCCTATTAAGTCACTAGGCTTTCTTACGCAATTGCGCGATGAAAAAGCCATCTGTCTGATATTGTTCTGGCGTGATTAAAAGACAGCCATCTACTACAATATCTTTCTTGTCGTGATCTAAAGCCACTTGCTCAAAGTCAGGATGACTTGCCAAAAAAGTCCTGATAACATCTTGGTTTTCTTCCTTAAAAATAGTGCAAGTACTATAGGTTATTATACCACCTTTACGCAAGGTTTGACAAACGCTAGCCAGAATCTCTAATTGAATGGTTTGTAAGCTCGCAAAATCCTGAATATCTTTCTGGTATTTTATGTCTGGCTTACGGCGGATAAGACCAATCCCTGAACAAGGAGCATCAACCAATATTTTGTCAAAACTCTCTGGAGCAAAGACATTAGCCACTTCTCTAGCATCCAATTGTCTAGTCTCAATCCTATCAGTTAGTCCTAGCCTGTTAGCATTTTCTTGGATGAGCGCTAATTTATGGTCATATAAATCTAGCGCAGTAATTTTCCCAGATGTCAAGTAGGAAGCCATGTGCACCGTTTTACCTCCTGGGGCCGCACAGGCATCCAAAATATTGTCAGAACCTTGAATGTTAAGACTAGGGGCTACTAATTGGCTGGTCTCATCTTGAATGGTAATATCCCCATTTTTGAAAGCCACACTTGACGCAAAATGTCCCGACGACTTGGTCAAACCAACTGATGATAATGGGGAGTAATCGGCTTGAAAGCTAGCTTTAAATTCTTCTAAACGGTTAGCATTGGTAACACGAATGCTAGCTTTATTTCGTTCAAAAAGACTGTCAAACATCTTTTCTGCTCTTTCTTGCCCATATTGCTCGATCAGTTTTTTCACCAGCCAAACAGGTAATGAATATTTGATGGAATAACGCTTGTTGAGACGTTTAATAGCCTCAATATCTGGTAAATTCCCAGAAGCTAGTTTACGAAGAACAGCATTGACTAATTTCTCAGCTCCTTTTTTATTACCTCGGTTTTTAGCAATGGCAACTGCATCATTGACAATCGCATGAGCAGGTAGTTTATCCAGATAAATCAACTGATAAGCGCTAAGCATAAGCAAATCATAAACCCAAGGCTCCAACTTGTCCCTATCTTCAATGAATCGCGCCAAATACCATTCCAATGTTATCTTACGTGAAACCGTGCCATAGACAATCTCGGTAATTAAACTCTTGTCTCTGTCGTCATACTGACGATTGTTAAGCAAGCTGTTCAGAGCAATATTGGAATAAGCATTCTCATGAAAGACTTTTTCCAAAACAATTAGAGCACCTCCACGCGCCATTTTTTTCCAGTCATTAGCCAAATGTATCACCAACTTCTAAATCACGTCCAAGACCATTTAGAAAATCTGAAATGGCCATCTGCGGTTTTCCAAAAGCCTGAACTCGTTTCAATAAAAGAGCGCCATCGCCTGTCGCCACAACTAACGATTTCTTCGTTTTTTCAATAATCTGTCCCGGCTGTCCATGGCCTTCAACCAGTTCAACTTCATAAATCTTGAACCGCTTGTCATTCCATATGGTATGGGCAATGGGCCAAGGATTTAAACCACGGATAAGGTTGAAAACTTCACGATTGGATTTTGTCCAATCAATGCGTTCTTCTTCTGCTGAAATATTAGGAGAAAAAGTAGCTTGTGATTCATCTTGAGGTTCTGGCACAAGATTACCAGCTAGATAGTCCGGAAGGGTTTTTAAGAGTAAATCACGGCCAAGCACCGCTAATTTTTCAAACATGGTCCCTAAGTTATCATCATCTGTGATCGGTATAGAAGCCTTCGCAATCATATCACCCGCGTCCATTTGTCGAACCATCTCCATAATCGTGATGCCCGCTTCTTTTTCACCATTGATAATAGCGTATTGGATTGGTGCACCACCGCGGTATTTTGGCAAAAGAGACCCATGAACATTGACAGCAAAGTCAACTGAGTCCAATAGTTCTTCCGGTAAAAACTGCCCAAAAGCAGCGGTCACAATCCCGTCAGCACCAAGAGCCATCATATCCGACATTTCTTGACTGCCTGAGAGTTTTTCCGGTTGAAAAACTCGAAGATGATTTGCTAAGGCGACTTTCTTAACAGGAGTCATTTGGATTTCCTTTTTACGACCAACAGCACGGTCAGGCTGGGTCACAACGGCTAAAATATCATAAGAATCACTATCAATGATTCCCTGCAATACAGTTGCAGCCAAATCCGGCGTCCCCATAAAAATTAGTTTTGGTTTTGTCATTTCATCCTCCCTATATTAAGGTAATTACATCATATTTTGTGGTTCATTATCAATTGTAACACGAAGCTGCTTGTTTTCCGGTTTTTGGGTCCATTCTAACAGAGCATTTAGCGCTGTTTCCAGATGTTCCTCAAAGCGATATTTGATAATGATTTGATAGTGAAATTTATTATGCGTACGGGCGATAGGTTTTGGAGTTGGTCCTAAGAATCTGACGTGATCAGATAAGTGGCCTTTCAACCCCTTTAAAACATCATAAGCTTTACGAACCACCTCTTGTTCTTCCTGATGCGATAGCGTAATCCCTACCGTGTAATAATAAGGTGGATAACCCATTTTCTGGCGAATCTGCATCTCATACTCGTAAAAACCTTCAAAATCTTGTTTTTGAGCAAAACGAATCGCATAATGTTCAGGATTATAAGTCTGCACCAAGACCTCCCCCGCCTTATCAGCTCTGCCAGCCCTACCAGCTACTTGCGTTAGGAGTTGAAATGTTCGCTCACTAGCCCTAAAATCCGGTAAATTAAGTGAGGTATCTGCATTTAAAACACCGACAAGGGTCACATTGGGAAAATCCAGTCCTTTAGCAATCATCTGGGTTCCTAATAATATATCCGCCTCATGCTTACCAAAAGCCTTTAACAGACTCTCATGGGCGCCCTTACGGCGGGTAGTATCGACATCCATCCGTAATATTCGAGCTTCTGGTAAAAGCTCTTGCAATTCATCATAGGCTTTTTGCGTTCCCGTACCATAATAACGAATACTCTTGCTCTGACAGGACGGGCATTCTCGTGGGATGGCTTTTTGAAAATCACAATAGTGACAATTCATTGTCCGCGTGTCCATATGAAGTGTCAAGGAAATATCACAATTAGGACAATTATCCACATAACCACATTCACGACACATGACAAAACTTGAGTAACCGCGACGATTAAGCATGAGAACGACCTGTTCTTTTTTCGCTAATTTTTCTTGAATTTTTTCCAGCAATATAGGCGTAAAGTTACTGGTCTCTTGTTGGCCAATATAATCTCTAAAATCTACAATGTCTACGTCAGGAACAGTAGCTTTAGAATTGGCCCGTTCTGTGAGCTGCAAAAAATGATAAACGCCTTTACTTGCTCGTGCGCGTGTTTCAATAGAAGGCGTTGCTGAACCAAGTACCACGGCGGCTCTGTGAGTTTTGGCCCTAAGCAGCGCCACATCTCTAGCGTGATAGCGAGGATTAGACTCTTGCTTATAGGTAGCTTCATGTTCCTCATCAATAATGATGGCACCAATCTGTTCAAGCGGAACAAAAATAGCTGACCTTGCCCCAACAACAACCTTAGCTTGACCCGACTTGATTTTTCGCCATTCATCAAATTTTTCTCCGTCAGAAAGTCCTGAGTGCATAATAGCTACTTGCTTCCCAAACCGAGAAATAAAACGATTAGTCATCTGAGGAGTCAAGGAAATCTCTGGGACAAGAACGATAGCTGTCTTTTCAGACTTGAGAACTCGGTCAATAACATGCAAGTAAACTTCCGTTTTTCCAGAACCAGTAATCCCTTCTAGGAGAAATGGTTTGGCATCTTTTTGTCCAACAGCTTTCGAAATGGCTTCAACAGCGCTAGCTTGTTCCGCATTTAAAGAGAGAAAATCACTACTTTCCACGGATTCAAAATAAGCAGCTGAGCGTTCTACTTCTTCTTGACGCTCGATAAGAGCACCTGCTTGGATGAAAAAGCGCACAACCTCTCTGGAGTACTCTTTATTAAGTTCGCTGGCTTTTATAGAAAATGGAACCTTTTGCGATAACAACCACTCCTTAACTTCCTGACGCTTTTTAGCACGATTGGATATTTCCAAGCCAGACAAAACTGACTGATCCAAATCTAAATACTTCTCAGTTTTGATGTTTTTCTTATCATTAGCCACATAATCAACCAAAATGTGTTTATTGACAATGAGCCGATTAACGGCTTTTCGTTTGTCCAATGGTATATCCGAATAAGACAGGCTAGAAGAATCCCCAAAAATCTCATTTCGGTCATCTGCTAACAAGTCTTCACCAGGTTTTAAGCGTTTATCATATTGCGAATTAAGCAGACTAGGTATCATGCTTTTCAGCAAGGTAATCTTGTAAGAAAAGACAGTCTTTCTCAGATGATCAGCTAGCTGAAGCTGTTCCTTATTTAAAACGGGTTCTAAATCAAGCAAATCCGCAATAGGTTTTAATTCTTGATTTTCCGTATTTTCTTCGATGGAAACAACAAAACCTTGCAACAGTCGATTGCCCTTTCCAAAGGGCACGTGAACTCTTGAACCAACGCTTATCAAATCTTCAAAAGTTTGAGGTATGGAGTAGGTAAAAGGTTTGTCGGTTTGCATCAAGGGCACATCAACAATAATTTGAGCTTGCATATGTCTCCTTCTGAGCTAATCACTGCGAACAGTCACAACTTTCCGTATGACTCTAAAAATTGAAAAAAGCTAAGATTGCCAGCAACCTTAGACTTTTTGTCCTTCTTCTTGTTCTTCTTTTGCGATTTGTTCTTTAATTTTACGTTCTTCTTCCTCTTTTGCAAGACGTTCCATTTCCGCTTTACGGCGAACAGATTCACGCTTTGCAACTGGATCTGGATGAATGGTTACATATCCTGCTTCAATCTCTTCCAAGGCACGAAGAGTCGATTTTTCAGATTTAAATTCTTTAGTGGCTTTGGCACCAGCTTCTAATTCATGGGCACGTTTAGCTTGTAGAATAACCAATGAATATTTCGAAGGCACTTTATCCAATAATTTATCAATAGAAGGTTTTAACATCATAAGCGTTTTATCTCTTTTCTAAATCCTATTTACTAGCGCTTGTCTTTGCAATCATTTTATCGTAACGACCGATAACACGTTCGACACGGAAATGCTCCGCTTCAATAATACGTTTAACACGTTCCGCAGCGAGTGGTACTTCGTCGTTAACAACAGCATAATCGTATTCACGCATAAGGGCTATCTCTTCACGTGCGCGTTCGATACGACGCGCAATAACTTCTTGGCTATCCGTTCCGCGACCAACTAGACGGTCTTCTAATTCTTCCAAATCTGGAGGTGTTAGAAAAACAAAGACACCATCAGGCACTTTCTTCTTGACTTGGATAGCTCCTTGCACTTCAATCTCAAGAAAAACATCAATTCCTTTGTCTAGTGTTTCGTTAACATAGGTGAGTGGCGTTCCGTAGTAATTACCAACGTACTCTGCATATTCTAACATTTGCCCTTGACGAATCAGTTCCTCAAACTCTTCGCGGGTTCTAAAGAAATAATCAACACCATCAACTTCACCAGGTCTTTGAGGACGTGTCGTCATAGACACTGAATACTCAAACTTATGATCTGGCGTCGAAAAAATTTCTTGTCTAACTGTTCCTTTTCCAACACCCGATGGTCCAGAAAAAACAATTAACAAACCACGTTCAGACATGATGTTCTCCTTAAAAGTATTTTCTATCTATTATACCAAATAGGTGAGATATTTCAAGCTGATTGAGTCTCTTTACCCAACTTATATAATATTCGAAAATACTAACTTTTTAATTAAGTCGAGGATAAAAAAATCCTATTTACAGCACCAGTGGAGTAACGAGGTTTCAACTTAATAGATCTGAATTGAAAAATGTCACATCATTTTAGTAAAAAAAGCAAGATGATCTATCTTTGACGAAGTTTCTAAGCCTACTCAGAGAAAACTTCTAGTCGCTCGAGTCCCTGACAATGCATCCTATTAGATCTAAAAATAAGCATTAGTTTTTTAGAGATAATCCTTTGTGATTAACGATTTGCTAGCCACCAGTTAATCTATTCACGTCTCAGTTCTGAAAGGTCTCAAACGTTCTAACATAAAGACAATTCATGTAAAATCATATATTCCACTATATCAAAAAGACCAATGTATTCATTATCGTTCTATTAGAAGTCATTTGAACCATCATAAAACAAAGCGCTTTTCTCCAAAATAGTGATGCCGGCATCTTTTTTCAACGTCCAAAACCATCAAAAAACAACGACCTTTCCCTTATGGATATAAGGAACAAGGCCGCTGCCTAATTTTTCATAATATTGTCCACTTGACAGTGAGCCACTTAGATTGCATTCCTCTTCTATGAGATACTACAAGTGACAAGGAGAGCTTTATTTGAGAAATAGACTTTACAGAGACATTGACTCATTTTCATTTACTACTTTTTTAGCGAAAGATGGTGACTCATTTTTCTTTCTTTAACTTCCTCAAACCCCAGATACTTCCTAAGAGAAGTACTAGAGCCACACTGCAATAATGAACAGCATCTTGCAAATGGGAATCTTCCACATTTTTTCGATTTTTTTTCACAACAAGCCTACCTGATTGGTGCTGCGTTTGATTCTTGTCTGCTGCTTTATTATTGGTTAACTCATAATTTGTCTCAGATGCATTTTTCGCACCAACGCGTTCTTCTTTTCTAGAAGAAACCACTCGTGCTTCAGAAGCATCATCACCTGTTGGTGACACAGAGTTCAACTCTGTCTTTGGTCCAACTTGTGTCGAAGTGGAGCGAGGTGTCTCTAGAATCCGTGGACTAGCAGTGTCAGATACTGACTTATGATTCTTGTCTGGATTCTTCAACTCAGATTTTTGACCGATCTCAGGCGAGAAAGGAGTCTCTGGGATAACACTTGAACTAATTTCGCTCTTTGTGCCTATTGCTAAATCAGAACCAGTATTATCTGTCACTGGTGAATCAGGAGTCAATACAGACTGAGTATTGATTTCTGTCCTTGATTGATCTGGAGTATCCATAGGAACTTGTGGAACAATCTCGCTTTTGGCATCAATCGTTACTTCCGAATCTGCTTGTGGTACAACGCGGGTTGTTGATGAAGCTTCAGCGTTATCTGAACGGCCTTTCAATTCAGGTTTTTGACCGATCTCAGGCGAGAAAGGAGTCTCTGGGGTAACACTTGAACTAATTTCGCTCTTTGTACTTATCGCCAGATCTGAATCGATTGATGGTACAACGCGAGCTGTTGATGTGTCTTTGGTGTTGCCGGTAGAGACCTTCAACTTGGTTTTAGAAGCGATTTCAGTATCCGTTAAACGAGAGGTTTTTGGAACTTCTGGAGCTGAAACAGATGGGTTCAGACTTTTTAATACTGTTTTGGGACCTACTTGGGTAGCCGTGGAGCGTGGAATCTCTGGGATTCGCGGAATTTCCATGTCAGTTTCTGAATCATTAGTCTTGATCGGAATCTTAGACTCAGGCTTCGTACCAATTTCTGTCTTGGATTGGTCTGGAGCGTCAGTAGGGACTTGTGAAACAAGCACTGTCTTAGAACCAATCGCTACATTAGAATCAGTTGATGGAACCACGCGGGCTGTTGATGTATCTTCGGTGTTACCGGCAGAAACTTTCAACTCAGTTTTAGGGCCTATCTGCGTATCAGTCGAACGGGGAACCTCTGGAATCTTCAACTCAGGCTTCGTACCAATGTCGGTCTTAGATTGGTCTGGAGTGTCAGTTGGAACTGATGCAACAAGCACAGTTTTAGAACCAATCGCTACATTAGAATCAGTTGATGGAACCATGCGAGCTGTTGACGAATCATTGGTATCACTTGTAGAAACTTTCAACTTCGTTTTAGGACCTATATGAGTATCAGTCGAACGGGGCGTCTCCGAAACACTTGGAAATTCTGGAGTTGAAGCAGATGGGGCCATACTCTTCAATTCTGTTTTAGGACCTACTTGTGTATCAGTCGAACGAGGTGTCTCCTGAATACTTGGAACTTCTGGAGTTGAAGCAGATGGGGCCATACTCTTCAATTCTGTTTTAGGACCTACTTCAGTATCAGTTGAGCGAGGCGTCTCTGGAATCTTCAACTCAGACTTCGTACCAATTTCTGTATTGGATTGATCTGGAGTAACATTAGGAACTTGTGATACAAGCACAGTTTTAGAACCAATCGCTACATTAGGATCAGTTGATGGAACCACGCGAGCTGTTGAGGTATCTTCGGTGTTACCTGCAGAAACTTTCAACTTCGTTTTAGGGCCTATCTGCGTATCAGTCGAACGGGGAACCTCTGGAATCTTCAACTCAGGCTTCGTACCAATGTCTGTCTTAGATTGATCTGGAGTGTCAATTGGAACTGATGAAACAAGCACCGTTTTAGAACCAATTGCTACATTAGAATCAGTTGGCGGAACCACGTGGGCTGTTGAGGTATCTTCGGTGTTACCTGCAGAAACTTTCAACTTCGTTTTAGGGCCTATCTGCGTATCAGTCGAACGAGGTGTCTCCTGAATACTTGGAAATTCTGGAGTTGAAGCAGATGGGGCCATACTCTCCAATTCTGTTTTAGGACCTACTTCAGTATCAGTCGAACGTGAGGTATCTGGAATCTTCAACTCAGGCTTCGTACCAATTTCTGTCTTGGATTGGTCTGGAGCGTCAGTAGGGACTTGTGAAACAAGTACTGTCTTAGAACCAATTGCTACATCGGAATTAGTTGACGGAACAACACGGGCTGTTGAGGTATCTTCGGTGTTTCCTGTAGAAACTTTCAACTCGGTTTTAGGACCTATATGAGTATCTGTTGAACGAGGTATCTCCGAAATACTTGGAAATTCTGGAGTAGATGCAGCTGGACTCAGACTTCTCAATTCTGTTTTGGGTCCTATTTGAGTAGCCGTAGAGCGTGGAATCTCTGGGATTCGTGGGATTTCCATGTCAGTTTCTGAATCATTAGTCTTGATCGGAATCTTTAGCTCCGGCTTCGTACCAATGTCTGTCTTGGATTGGTCTGGAGTATCAGTTGGAACTGGTGAAACGAGAACTGTCTTAGAGCCAATTGCTACATTAGAATCAGTTGATGGTACAACGCGAGCTGTTGAGGTATCTTCAGCGTTACCTCTAGAGACTTTCAACTCTGTTTTAGGACCTATATGAGTATCTGTTGAACGAGGTGTTTCTGGAATACTTGGAGCGACTGGGGTTGAAACAGCCTTGTCGCTCTCTTCTTTGCTTTTTGCAAAATAATCCTTCCACTGCTGCTCACCTAAATCTAAGGTGTATAGGTTTCTAATAGCAACACCTTTACTACCGTCATAATTATTAGTAATATAGGCTTTTCCGTCTCTATCAACAACTGTGTAACGTTTTAAGCTTTGTAAAGGTTTGCCATCTTTAGCATCAATCACAGCCGTATGATCATCTGTGTCCGTTACATAGAGTGCCGTTAGTTTGCCACTGTTATCAAACTCAGCTCCCCAAACGTTAACAATGTGTCCTCTGTACTTATTGAACAGATAATCCACCGCCAAAGCTTTTTTTACCCTCAAAGCCTGTTTAATCTTGCTACCAAGAGATACAAGGTCGCTCACTTCTTCTCGGCTAGTGAGTAGCTTCTGTCCAAAAACATCTTTGAAGAAACCACCACGTTGGTCCAACGTCCCTTTTGTTTCTCTTTCTCGATAATTAGCTTCATTATTCACTTCATATTTACGGGCATCTGGATAGCCACTAAAAAATAGATCTAGTACTCTATGAGTATAAACAGATTTTGAAAAATAAGTCTTAAACAAGTCAAATAGTTGACTTTTATGTCCTCCCTCATAGTTCCGATGCTCTCGCAAATCAATTGGTTTATAATTATCTGGTGTTACAACCCCATTTGTAGCAGATTCTTCTAGATATTTGTCCACATACTCTTTATTATTAGCTAGCCACCAATGAAGCATATTAGCTGCTACACCTGCTGAACAAAGTCCAAAGTCACCACTATTTGCAGTATAATCTTTATTGGCATCAAAAAGTTGACTGCCGTCTTTATAAGGCGCTGTGTAGTAACCTTGATAATATTCTTTCTGCCATGTCAATTCATCCTTATTCGGCCTCGACACTCCATGAGTCCATTCTTGACTCTCTGATATTATTGGAGGTGTATAACTATCTTTAACTGATTTCAAAGGCTCTGGTTTCGATACAACTTCTTCAACAGTCGTTGTGGTAGCAGAGGAAGCATCCGCAAGAGGTTCTTGAGTTGCAACCGACGAGCTATTATCCATTTCTTGTGCTGAGTCAGGGGAAACCTCTCTTGCTTCACTGCTTGTCTCAGAATTTAACTGCTCTAATTCTGGTGTAACTTCTGATTCTGACGTAACTTCTGGTTCTGGTGAAACTTCTGGAACAAGATTTTCTTGTTCTTGAACCAAGGTAGCCTGCCCTACATTATTTCCGCTAGCCAAAAGATTTCCGGTTGCTTCCGTTTCGTTTGCTAATGCAGGGGTAGCGCTTCCAACTGCAAGTATAGCTAAAACACTTGCTCCAAATAGCCACTGTTTACCTGATTTCCACATTCTAAAGTGTCCAATTTTATGTTTAACTAATTTATTATACATAACACATATTCCTCCAATTTTAGACATTTTCCATCATTTAGAATAACATATTAGAATATAGATGCAATAAAAATATAATAAAATTACACAAAAAACACATAAATTAAAAATAGCAACAATTAAACATTAACCGAACTGCCATCAATACGGCTTCGTAAACTATTATATGGCAGTGATAACAAGCTAAAAGGCACACTTTTTGTACAACAGCTATAACGTGTCTTTGGTTAATACGATACTGATAGGCATTTGTTATAAAGGCTAGAAAAGGTACTTCACCAATAGATATAAGGTCTAAATTTCAGTGCTATCTCCTCCAATGAGCTTAAAATATTAAGGTTTAGACCTTACATTTCAAATATTTGAAATCTCTCAGTGATTCAACTCACCAAAACTTCAAAGTTCAAACCCTACTTGAACTCCACCTAAATTCTTCTCTCGTCATTGCACACGCGCTTCATCAGAAACTTATTCTGAGGTAAAAATCAGGATCGACTGGTACTTCTTCGTTATAAGAAAGTGTTTACCTGCCAAAATAAGTCTGCCAGCATG
Organism: Streptococcus halotolerans; assembly: GCF_001598035.1. Lineage (NCBI taxonomy): Bacteria > Bacillati > Bacillota > Bacilli > Lactobacillales > Streptococcaceae > Streptococcus > Streptococcus halotolerans. The sequence continues at coordinate 1,147,482 of NZ_CP014835.1, forward strand.
ATTTTGACCCCACCTATCATCGACCTTAAAAGAACTTATTGTGACATTCCTTATTAATGCCGATAAAATATCGTACAAATCTTCTAATAAGGGATTTTTATTAGAAAGAAATTAAACAACTTACTAAAAACAAACGACCAAAGACCGTCAACTTAATATCGAAAACTAAGTAGTGTCCTTTAACGTAACTACTGAATGAATCAACATTCTTAAGAAATGATGAACTAGAGAATTTTTTCGATATGCTTTATTGCTAAGCACTTTAAAACGATCACCGTTTTAAACAAACAAAAAAAGAGAACCATATTTGATTCTCTTCTTAGTTGATATAATCCCTCTACAATCGACAAAGCCTTTTTATTTGGCGTAGTCAATAGCACGGAATTCTCGAATAACGGTTACCTTAATATTTCCTGGGTAATCTAAGTTACTTTCAATTTTTTCCCGAACTTTATGTGACAGAGTTGTTACCTGATCATCACTTAATTTCTTAGGATGAACCATAATTCTGATTTCACGTCCAGCTTGCAAGGCAAAACTATTTTGAACACCATCAAAACTAGAGGCAATTTCTTCTAATTCACGTAGGCGTTTTATGTAGTTTTCCATCGATTCGTTTCGCGCACCTGGTCGCGCGGAACTCAAAGCATCTGCTGCTGCAACTAGAACGGCGATAACACTATCTGGTTCGACATCACCGTGATGGCTTGCAATTGCATTGACAACGATTGGATTTTCTTTATATTTGCGAGCAAATTCTGTACCAATCTCAACATGACTTCCTTCGACCTCACGATCAATGGCTTTTCCCATGTCATGTAAGAATCCAGCACGACGAGCAAGCGATACATTTTCACCCAGTTCACCAGCCATGATACCAGCGAGTTTACCAACCTCAACTGAATGACGAAGGACATTTTGTCCGTATGATGTCCTAAACTGCAAGCGTCCCATGATTTTAATCAAATCAGGATGAAGGTTGGGAGCACCGATTTCGTAAGCGGCTTCTTCACCGTATTCACGGATACGATTATCCAGTTCCTGACGATTCTTCTCAACAAGTTCCTCAATTCGAGCCGGATGAATACGACCATCAGCAATCAAGGCTTCCAGAGTCATTCTTGCAATTTCGCGACGAATAGGATCAAAACCAGACAGAACAACCACTTCTGGCGTATCATCTATGATGATATCAATACCTGTTAAACTTTCCAAGGTACGAATATTGCGACCTTCACGTCCAATAATACGACCTTTCATACTGTCGTCTGGTAAATGAACCGTCGTAATAGTCTGTTCTGTAACGTACTCGCCAGCCATGCGTTGCATAGCTTGGGAAAGCAAATTTTTGGCAATTTTAGTCGACTTATCTTTTATTTCTTGCTCTGCTTCACGGATCTTAGTTGCAATCTCATGCGTCAACTTAGATTCCGTATCCATCAAGATAACTTCACGTGCTTCTGCAATGGTCATATGACCAACACGTTCCAGTTCGGCACGCTTTTCATCTTCTATTTCGCTAATTTGATTTTCGCGTTCATCGATATGTTTAGATTTATCAAAAAGACTTTGTTCTTTAGATTCGAGTGTTTTTTCTTTTATAGCTAAATTTTCATCCTTACGGTCGAGCGAATAAGCACGTTCGGTTAAACGATTTTCTCTTTCTTTCAACTCTTGTTTATCAGCTTTAAATTCCTGGTCAACTTCTTCTCGATATTTTCTTGCTTCTTCCTTTGCTTCTAGAAGGAGCTCTTTTTGATGAGCAATGCTTTCTCTCTCAGCTGTTTTACGAATCGCTTGCGCTTCCATCTCTGCCTTTCCGCGCAGGTTAACAGCATCCTGTTCAGCATTTAACAATGTTAATTCCGCTGCTTCCTTTGAAGATTTCATCTTCATCGTCATGATAGCGTAACCAACAGCTAAACCAATGAGGGCAAAAATCAATGTTAAAACAACAATTCCTAACATCTTATTTACCTCAAAATTCTAAGGTTTTAATATAGTCAAAACCACTTTTAAGTTTATCATATTTTAAGTCTTTTCACAATGGAAAATCAGCGAAAGACCTCTCTACCAAATTATGATATGATAAGCATATAAAAAGAATTGGAGGCGCTTATGTCAAAAGAAGTTATTGTTGAAAGTTTTGAACTTGACCACACCATCGTTAAGGCACCTTATGTAAGGCTTATTTCTGAAGAATCCGGTCCAGTTGGTGATGTTATTACCAATTTCGATATCCGATTGGTTCAACCAAACGAAGATGCTATCCCAACTGCTGGGTTACACACCATCGAACATCTATTAGCCAAACTCATCCGTGAACGAATGGACGGTTTGATTGACTGTTCCCCATTTGGCTGCCGAACAGGTTTTCACATGATTATGTGGGGCAGACAAGAAGCCACTGAAGTCGCTAAAGTGATAAAATCATCGCTAGAAGAAATTGCCAACGTTACTTCTTGGGATGATGTCCCTGGTACAACCATTGAATCTTGTGGAAACTATAAAGACCATAGCCTTTTTTCTGCTAAAGAATGGGCAAAAGTCATCTTAGAAAAAGGGATTTCTGACAACGCTTTTGAGCGTCATGTCGTTTAGAATAACAAAAAAGAGGGAACTCCCTCTTTTTTTCTATAAACTTAATAATCAAGATTATCCGCATTTCCTGGTTTATTACCAACGAAGTAACCTGTTTTAGCATTAATCGAGAACAGATAGGTGCCATCTGGTTTGAACATGTTGTAATAACCATTACCATTGACAATATTAACACGTTCAAGAATATAGTTGTTTCCGGAAATATTGCCGCGGGCTTGGGCTTTCCCAACAACAGTCTCTAAAACACCAGGAGCAAAGTTCCAGGCAGCATTCCCAGAATCAGCAATGGCTGCTTCATTATAAGGAACACGGCTGAGATTTCGCTGTAAGCTAGCGGCATCGTAACCGGAAATACCATAGGATGGCGCAACAGGTGCTGCTGGGGCAGCTTCTTGATTGTTTTGAGATGGCGCAGCAGCTTGGCTCTCTGTTCGAGAAGCAGCCGCAGCTTCTTCTTCAGCGGCTTTTGATGCACTTTCACTAGCAGCAACACTTGATTGACGACTAGCTTCTGCTTCAGCAGCACTACTATCCTTAACACCTTTTAATTCATCTCTGCCTTTTTTGACAGCTTTTTGCAATAAATTATCCAAACTTGCATTACCTGTGTTTAAGGTTCCAACTGATAAATCATCAAAATTAGCATCCGCCTTAGGTTTGGCTGAATCAACTAACTCCCCATCGACAATAACTGCCTTGTCAAATTTGGCATTGACAGCTTGAATACCATCAATTTGCTCCTTCAAGTTATCATATTTTTCTTTAGCAGCATCATAAAACTTTGTACCCTCTAGTTTTTTAAGCGCTATTTCTAACTCAGGAAGTTTCCCAAACTCACTATTTTTAAGTTTAACGGCCTTGTCGTCGGTAAAGAAACCATCATACATTTCTCCAAAAGCTTCGTTATCCTTAATCGATTGAGCCGTGGCATGTTTACCAGATGCATCCAACGCTTTGCGGCTACTACTTGAAGCTGTCGAAGGGCTTGAAGCAGCCTCTTTTTTATTAAATTGGTTGACACCATAGCTGATTCCAAAAACGCTTAAAAGGAGTAATAACAAACCTACTAAAATAGGGACCTTCCTCTTATAAAAAGGTTTGTCATCCAAGTCACTAGAATCTTTCAAAATAGAATCATCTTCAGGCTCTGCAGATATGCTAGCAACTGCTGCCTGCTCGTCAGCATTATTATCTCCCAAGTCTGATGATGACATAACTGCCGCTGTTGTTTCCATATCAGCGTTTACTTCTGAAGCCGCTAAATCAGATTCTGAATCAATCGAGTCATGTTCAACTTCTGCGCGTTGTTTTTTAATAAAGTCATCCAAAGTCGCCGTATCTAGGTCTTCTAAATTAACTTCTCTAGTCTCAAATTTTTGAGATGCGACCTCATCAGGATGCTGCTTAATATACTTATCTAAGATACTATCTTCGTCTGTTATGCCCGCTTTGATTTCCGCATCTTTTCTGACAGCTTCACCAACCGTTAAATCTTTAGCCTTATCAAAGTCTAGATTATCATTTTCTTTGGTCATACAAGTCCTCTCTATTTAGCCTCTTTTCGTTTGACACGTTGGCCAAAATATTGGTACAAATCAACTTTTAAAGTACCATTATATAATTTTCGTTTTTTATCCGCTAAGCTACCATACTTGGTTTCAAAAGCTTCATCACTGGTCAAGATAAATTTGCTCCAAGTCGTTAATGGCGCGAAGGTTTGACCCATTTCATTATACAAGATGTCGATAGCTTTGTCATCAAGAAGTCGCTCGCCGTATGGTGGATTTGAGATGATAACTCCGTTGATTTTATTAGTTTTTAGATCCTGAAGACGCATTTGTTTCAATTTGATAACATCTGCCAGTCCAGCTTCTTCTGCATTCTTTTTAGCAATGTCAACCATACGACCATCGATATCAGAACCAGTGATATCCAGTTCAATATCATAATTAGCCTTTGATTCTGCTTCATCCCGAACTTCCTGAACTAAGTCCTTAGATACCCAAGACCAATTTTCAAAAGCAAAATCTCGATTAAAACCTGGTGCGATGTTCATCCCAATCATAGCTGCTTCTATACAGAATGTCCCAGACCCACAGGTTGGATCAATTAAAGGTTTGTCGGGGTACCAATTACTTAGCATCAGGATAGCTGCTGCCATATTTTCCTTAATAGGAGCACCACCTTTTTCTACCCGATAACCGCGTTTGAAAAGACTCGAACCAGTTGTATCGATCATAACAGTGGCAATATCTTTTAATAAAGAAACTTCGATTTTATATTCAGGTCCATTTTCTATCAAGGGAACACCCTCAGGACGATGGTAAATTTTTTGAAGTTTTTTGACAACAGCCTTTTTACTGATAGCTTGAACGCTCGGCTCGTTATGAAGTTTCGATTTAACACACTTCGCTTTAGAAATCGGAAAAGTCGAACCTAGTGGTAAATAATGATCCCAATCTAAGCCATAAACACCTTGAAACAATTCTTCAAAGGTTCTAGCTGGAAATTGTCCAACCACGATTTTAATACGGTCCGCAGCACGTAACCATAGATTAGTTTCTACAATAGTCTTGACAGTTCCCTGAAATCTAACTTTGCCATTTTCGACTTGACACTCGATTCCTAAGTCTCTGATTTCACGTCCCACAACTGCTTCAAGTCCAGCTGCTGCTGTAGCGATCAATTCAAATGTTTCTTTCATTTTTACTTCTTTCACTTTTTTACTGTTAAATAAAAGCTAGCCTAAGCTAGCTAAACCTATTATGTAATTTTCTATAAGCCATGTTTTGTTCAGAAGCTGACTAGGAACCAACTTCCTCGATAATCATCTGTCTACTGCTAAAGCAGTTAAGATAGTTCTGTTCGTCTTCCAGCTATCTCATGCCCCGACCAAAGTTTGGGTTGCTAGCTTGAGGGGTTTACCGCGTTCCACTTTTTAGGTTTCCCTAAAAACTTCGTCACTGTGGCACTTTCAAGGTTACTGAGGCATATCCAGAGAACTTAGCCATTTTACCTGCCGTAACGTATCACCGACACGTCCCTAGGCTTATTTTTTCGCCTAGCACAAACACTACCGGCATCACAGCCAGTGCTAGCATGGACTTTCCTCATAGTATTCTTATACTACGCGATTATCCGAAAATTACACAGGAATAATCTATTCCGTGATTTGTTTTCCAAAAACTTCTTTTTCTAATCGACTAATACGCTTCAAGATGTCAAAATTAGTCACCGGATTGTCCGCACGATTTTGCAAACCACCAACAGCACCTCTCTGCGCTAAACTAACCCCTGCAGCTCGACTAGCCTGCGGTTGAGAAGTGACTTTTTTCAAACGAGCCTTTAACTGGTCATTCTCTGATTGCAGCTCCTCAACTAAACTAGCATAAGCCTCGTAGTCTTTAATCACATCATCTAGAAACTCATCAACTTCGCGCTTGTCATAGCCACGCATAGCCGTTTTAAATTCTTTTTCAAAGATTTTTTTGGGGGTATTAATAATACTGGTCATTCTCTCGTCTCCAACACTCGTCATTCTACTGATAAAATACGATTAAAATAATCATTCAATCATAAAATATAATACAGAATTTAAAACTAAAAAGCAAGTATTTTCCCCCATTATCAGGGGATTTGTTATTCATTTTCCATAGCAATGTCATTTAAGTCATCAAATCGTAACTGATTAACTTTATAATCAGATTCCTGCATCATGCGGTATAAATATTTTAAGTTTGTCTCATTGTCACTGTCGTAAAATAAATAAGCTTCATCGGTATTGGCAAGTAAGAATTGATGATATTGCTTGAATTGACCAGGATTGTCGTAAGCATCGAAACTATATTTAACAAAGTCAACTTGTTTAAAGGCTGACAATTTCATCTGATTGGCTTCGTTCCAGTTGTCACCTTGATTGGCAAAACAAAATATGGTGGCTAACTTCAGATCATAATCTTCCTTCATTTCTTTAGCGACTTCTAAAACCCAATACTCAAACCCTAACTCACCTGTAAAAATAAGCCACTCCAATCCCTCCGAACAAAATCGCTCCAAGTCTCGTCTGATGGCTTTTTTGATAACGGCAATGCGTTCATCATTTTCCTTAAAAATTCCTAAATCAAAACTGCGATAACCAGACACTAAAAGAGTGGTCATAATTTTGTTGTCCTCTCAAAAATATGATATAATGATACGTGTTTATCTTACCATTATTTAAAAGATTTTAGGAGAAATATGGTTAACTATCCTCATAGGATTTCTCAAAAAACACGGCACTTATCCTCTTCGAAAAAGGAATCCAACATTAATTTTGCCAATCGAGGGATGTCTTTTGAAACCGCTATCAACGCAACCAATGACTACTACCTAACGCATGGTGTTGCTGTTATCCATAAGAAACCGACACCGGTGCAGATTGTTAAGGTTGATTATCCCAAAAGAAGTCGAGCCAAAATTGTCGAAGCGTATTTTAGGCAAGCATCAACAACAGATTATTCTGGTGTTTATAAGGGTCATTACATTGACTTTGAAGCTAAAGAAACTAGACAAAAGACAGCCATGCCTTTGAAAAATTTCCATGATCATCAGATTAATCATATGAAGAATGTCATCGACCAGAAAGGGATTTGTTTTGTGTTAATGCATTTTTCAACATTAAAGGAAACCTACTATTTACCTGCAAGCCACTTGATTGCATTTTATCAAGCCGAAGGAGGTAAACGATCCATGCCATTAGATTATATTCAAGAACATGGCTATGCTATTAAACTATCAACTTTCCCTCAAGTTCCTTATCTTGACATTATTGAACAAAATTTTTTAGGCGGAATCTAGAATGAATAACATTTCAAAAATTGCTAAGTATATCCTATTAGGGGTTGCTGGCCTTGCTATCTCAGGAGTTGTCATTGGAGGTCTTCTATTCACCTTCTATGCGAGCACAGCTCCAAAACTATCTGAAGCTAAGTTAAAATCCACTACGTCTAGCCTCATTTACGATAGCGACAACAATCTTATTGCCGATTTAGGAGCCGAAAAACGCGAGAACGTTACAGCTGATAATATTCCTGTTGAGTTGGTCAATGCGATCACTTCTATTGAAGACCATCGTTTCTTCGCGCACCGTGGTATCGACATCTATCGGATTATGGGGGCCGCTTGGAATAACTTAACAAGTAGTACAACCCAAGGGGGGTCAACCCTTGACCAGCAATTGATCAAACTCGCTTATTTTTCAACCAATAAGTCTGACCAAAACCTTAAGCGTAAAGCCCAAGAAGGTTGGCTGGCCTACAAGATGGAGAAAGAATATACTAAAGAAGAAATCCTAACCTTCTACATCAACAAAGTGTATATGGGAAATGGTAACTATGGTATGCTAACAGCTGCTAAGTCGTATTTTGGCAAGGACCTAAAAGACCTGTCCATCGCCCAAGTTGCTTTGTTGGCTGGTATTCCACAAGCACCAAGTCAGTACGACCCTTATAACAATCCTGAAATGGCCAAACAACGGCGAGATACAGTTCTTTCAGAGATGTATGAGTTGAAAAAAATCGATAAAGAACAGTATGATACAGCGATTGCAACTCCTGTAAATGATGGTTTGCAAACCTTGAAAAAAGAAGCTAGCTATGAACCATACTATGACAACTACCTCAAAGAAGTTATTTCACAGGTAAAAGAAAAAACAGGTAAAGACGTCTACACGGCTGGTTTAAAAGTCTACACCAATATCAATTCTGATTTCCAAAAATTCCTCTGGGATATTTACAATTCAGATACCTATGTGTACTACCCAGATGAGAAATTCCAAGTAGCATCTACCGTTATGGATGTTACCAATGGGGCTGTCGTTGCCCAACTAGGGGGGCGCCACCAAAACAATGTATCTCTGGGAAGTAACCAAGCTGTGCTAACTGATCGTGATTGGGGTTCAACAATGAAACCTGTTACGGATTATGCTCCAGCTATTGAGAACGGTGTTTACTCAGCTACTTCTGCCAACACTCAAGATACCTACTACACATGGCCAGGCACTGACCAACAGGTATATAACTGGGATCGTAAATATAATGGGAATATGACCATTCAACGTGCCATTCAGGAATCACGTAACGTACCTGCCATTAAGGCTCTCGAAAAGGTTGGATTAAAAAATTCGTTGAACTTTTTGAAAGGCCTTGGCATCAATTATCCTGAACTACATTATTCTAATGCGATTTCAAGTAATACAAGCAGTTCTGACCAAAAATATGGTGCTAGCAGTGAAAAAATGGCTGCTGCTTACTCGGCATTTGCTAATGGTGGGACTTATTACGAGCCAATGTATATCAATCGTATTGAGTTTAATGATGGAACCAAAGAGGATTACACAGCACCTGGTAAACGTGCTATGAAAGCTACTACAGCCTATATGATGACTGACATGATGAAATCGGTCCTTTCATATGGTACAGGGACAAACGCTGCCATCAGCGGTTTATACCAAGCTGGTAAAACAGGAACCTCATCATATTCAGATGATGAATTAGCCAAGATCGAAGCAGAAACCGGCATCTATAATAGCGCTGTGGGTACAATGGCTCCTGATGAAACGTTTGTCGGCTATACCAGTCAATACGCTATGGCTGTTTGGACTGGTTACAAAAATCGTTCTACCCCTCTTTATGGAGGTATGCTTAATACAGCTACGGATGTCTATAAGACGATGATGTCCTATATCACCGGCGGTTACAGTGAAGACTGGCTCATGCCAGATGGCTTGTACCGTAACGGTAGTTATGTTTATCTAAATAGCTACACTGGACGTCGAAACTATTACTCTAATCCGTATGGAACTGGCGGTAACGGCTTTGGTACCAATGGTAACACCACAGAAGGAAATAATTCTAGCAATACTGAGAATACTACTGAAAATGGTTCAACATCCAATAGTTCATCAGAAGGACCATCTCAAGATACCGGCAATACACCTTCACCAAATACTGAGCAATCAAACGCTATCCAAGGTAACGGTCAAGGAAACAGTAACAGCACCAATGGTGGCGCTAATCAACCAGCCACTGGTGGAAATGGAAACTAACAAAAAATACTAGACCAATTGGTCTAGTATTTTTTTAATCTAACAACGGCCTTATATTTATCCTTATTCCAAATCAAAAAATAGCGGTGATGCGGTCTCTATCAAAAAATAGCGGTGATGCGGTCTCTTTGTACACTCGATTTTATAGTCGAATGAACTAACGTTGAGACAAATAATTGAGATGCGAGCAACACTTGAGTAGGGCAAGGCGAAAGTGACGATGTCTTAACCTTAATTCAAAAGATTATAGTTGGGAAGGGATGAGTTATTGTGTCATAACATTATAATGCCGCTATTTCTGAATTTTGTTAAACATTAGCACAATCATATCAATTTGGTCGGCTTCTTTTCAATATCAATACGTTATTTTTTATCAAGAATTAAAGAATATCAGAACCGTTCAACCCTATCATTTGATTTTAATATAGGGCTGCTTTGATTTGATAGTGGCTTGCCTTAAATCCGTTAAAGTTCACACTGCTTTTCGCAAATTGTAATTCCTATGAGTCCTTGGAATTTTTGACAATAGTGTAGATTGACTCTATTTTATCAGCAATTAGCTCACTATCTTCTGTCATCTATGCAAACGGCTTTGTTGTTCTGTTGTTTCTGAAGTCACTGGGTCATGGCTCAACACTATTCAACGAAAAGTTACCCAAGAGTCATGGGGTTTACTGAAAACCAATTATCTGACAAGGTTGAATGACTGTACTAGCAAGCGCAGTTTGCCAGAGTCCTCATCTAAAAAGAATAGTTTAAAAACTACGGGTAGTCATAACTCGGTCCTGTTTTACTGAAACAAAAGACGTCTTTGCCGAAAGCGATATTTCAACATATTAACTAATATCACTACCTAAGCTGCCTAAAGACTTTATCATCGTCTAAGGATGTAAAACCGAGCAGCTTTTGCAATGATCATATTGCAATGAATAGCAAAATTAGCTGCCTTCGATAAGGTAGCATCTCAATGATGACACTTTGTCGGTAGGTTGAACCTGATTTTCTTAACTCTGAAATATTTAGAAGCCGTTTAGACACAAAGCAATTGAGAAATCCTTTGGCACAAGATTTGTTTCCTTGTTCACGCTATAGCTATCATTTAGGAACCAGCTTAGCATAACGCTCAAGAATCATCGATTGGTGTTTGGTGACATAATCATAGTCCTCTTTAATAGTTTTAATGTTTTCTAAGGGTTGCATATTCGGATTCAGTTTAGCTTCCTTGTGAATAGGGCGGTTGGTGGTTAATTTTCCTAAAGCATCCTGTGCTTCTTTGGATACCATAAAATCTATAAATAATTTAGCATTTTCAAGATTCTTGGCTCCTTTTAAAATCGCCATTGAAGACGGTGCAAAAACGGTGCCTTCCTTAGGATAAACAAGACTCACGTTAGCAGCATTTTCTACTAATTTCAAACTGGGAGCCTCATAAGTTAAGCCAACGGCCATCTTTCCATCAACGACCGATTGATAAACAGCCGAAGAACTTGTTGGAGAAACCTCGCCATAGTTATCAGTCAATTTCTTAACAAATGACCATGCCGACTCACTCTCATAACCACCCTTAGCCATTAGCATACTCGTCAATTGAGACAAAGCACTGGACGAGCTTCTTGGATCAGCGTAAGCAATTTTACCTTTTAATTCGGGATTGAGTAAGTCTTGATAGCTATCAATGGTCATATCCTTGGTTAAATCTTTATTTACTAATAAGACATTGCCATTAATCGTATAAGCCGTCGCTATCACACTTGAATCTCTATAATCTTCTAATAATTTAACTACTGCTTTTGATCGATAAGGTAAAAACAAGTCCTCATTATTGGTAAATTGCGTATAAATACCTCCAAAAAAAACATCTGGTGTTTTTTCAAAACCTTGTCGGATCTGACTCATCAATTCACCTGTCCCATTTTCGACAAGCTTGACATTGATGCCATACTTTTTTTCAAAAGCTGGAATCATCTCTCGCAGCAATGTCGGACTGTTAGGAGAGTATATGGTTAAAGCTGATGTTTTCGTATAGCTTTTTGATGACAAATAGCCATGTTGGACGACGAAAACTCCCAGTAACAGCAGTAGGGTAACTATGCTGATTAGCTTAACAAGTAATGTTGGTCTACGCAATCTATGCCTCCCTTCCTCTATGGTTATACAGTGTGGCGTTTCTTAAATTGATTGACGGTCATACCGACATATTTTTTAAAGACACGATCAAAATAGCGGTAATCATTATACCCGACTTCTTCTCCCAATTGGTAAACCAATTTATCAGGCTGGTCCATTAAGAGTTGAATTGCCATACTTATCCGATATTGATTGATGTAGTCGTTAATCGTCGTCTGTAAATATTTTTTGATCATATTATACAAATAACTTTCACTATAGCCAATATCATGAGCCATTTGCGCAATTGTTATTTTTTCTTGATAGTGTTGGTGAATCCAGGTGACAACCAGTTCGACAGCCTCAGGCATATTATCTGTTAATACAGGGAGATCGACATAGCTTTGGCTAATCGTTTGACTAGTGACCTTTTCTCTTTCTCGTAATTGAGAGATGATTTTCCCAAGACAGCTGAACAAGGCCTCTTTATCTAAAGGCTTCGTTAAAAATTCAACCGCACCATAATGGAGCGCTTCTCTAGCGTTACTGAAGTCAGCATAACCAGATAAGATAATTTTTTCATAGTTAAGGTCTCTCGTGGCTTCGAACATCTCAAAAGCAGACATGATCGGCATATTGATATCTGTTAACACAATATCAGGCTTCAATTGATGGATTTGCTTCACACCTTCTTGCCCGTCTTTGGCTTCCCCAACCACAATAATTCCCAAACTGTCGTAGTCAAGTGCATACCTGAGCCACTTCCGAATGAGATGTTCATCTTCTACGATTAATAATTTATACACCATTATCCTCCCTTACCTTAAATGTGATCCCAAATCCGAGGTCTGTACGATTGAATTGAAGCTCAACATCATGAAATTGATGAACCAAGCGACGATAGGAATTAATAACCCCATGATGGCTATCCATTGTCTGTAAATTAGCCAATAGTTGTTGCTGGCGATCTTCACTAATCCCCGGCCCATTATCCTCTACGCTCAACCACAGATAACCCGATTCTTTTTTGACATGGATGTGAATAACAAGGTCATGGCGGTAACGGTAGCCATACTTGATGCTATTTTCCACAAGAGGCAATAAGACTAATTTAGGAATCCTTATCTCCTTGACATTATCATCATAAGTCAGCTGATAACTCAGCTCTTCAAAACGAACTTGATTGATTTGCAAATAAGACTCCACAATGGCTAGGTCATTAGCAATTGTTTCTTGTTGATGGTCATGGTTAAGGCTATAACGCAACAATCGCGTTAAACGAAGAACAATCGTTTCAGTCAACTTAGGATCAAATTGACTGGTGATTAAAATGGTTTCCAAAGTATTATAGAGGAAATGCGGATGAAATTGCGCTTCAAGCATACGCCTTTCAAAGGTTTGCCTTTCCTTTTCCAATAGCAAAGCCTTTCGACTCAATTGGTAGAGACGCTGGATCATCTGATTCATCTGATCTGCCAAATAGCTAAACTCGTCCTCTGTCTTTAAGTCAATGCTTTTCTTTTCACTTTTTGAAACCGCCTCCATCTCTGACACCAACGTTTCAATCGCTACCGAATTTTTAGTCGCAATCTTATCTCCTAATTGTTTCGATTGCCATAACAAAACAGCAAAAATACTAGCTGATAAGCACATGGCGAATATCAACATCGCCGTTATAGGGAGCAATTGCCGATAAACAGTGACTGTCATTGAAGGCGATAACGAAGAGGTTTGACTCAGATAGGCTTTTTGCTTAGAAAAGATTAACCGCTTGGTCAGGATTGTTTCATCAACCTTTCCTAAACTCCCCGTCATAAAATTGTCACTATTACTCAAAAACGGTGACTGATACTCATCAAAAATAAGGTATCGAGAATCTAATGACTTTAACAAAGTCAAAAAATCGTCGCCATTAATTAATAAGACCGAATAACCAACTAAGCGATTCGCCGCCTTAATCGTAGCAATCATTGCAAGATAGTGGTTTCCCTCTCCATCTATAATAACTGTAGACTTGATAGGGGTCTCAATACTCTGTTTCATCACCAATTTTAATTGTAGTGACTGAGCTAAAGGCGTTAGCTGATTATCTGTCATCAGCTGGAGATCTTGTTCAGCATTGAAAACAAGTAGATTTGATCGAACTGTCGTCGAAGACCTTGCACTATAAAAATCACGATAAACGTCTCGTTCAACTGGTTTATCCGAGAGGTATTGTTGGATAGACCCTTGACTAAGATCTCGCAACAAGTGCTCGTGATGCGTCACAAACTTGTCGTAGGTTTTTGAGATTAGTCTAGAATCACGATAAATACCATATTGCTGTGGAACAAGCGCAAAAAATGAGAACAAGGCAATTAAAATCCCCGATAACAATAGTGCCTGACGTGAAAAATGCTTAACAATGTCTTCTTGTAACGTCAGTTTAAACTTTTCTTCCATAAACTTTCCACCTTAGTTTGAAACGCTTCCACATTCATTATAGCAAATTAACAGTGAAATGGTGAATCACCTTTTCCTGGTGTTTCCTATTGCTTTCATGGCTATTTTCTGTTCAAGTCAGAGAAACCGCTTCCGACCACTCTTTCATCACTCCTTAAACACCACTTTGACTGATAAGTATCGAGAACCTTTTAAATCCTTATCAACTGAGATAATCTGGTCTTTACTAATTTTCTAACAAGGGAGGGCCTAGTCTGAAAAGTCCCTTGCCATATTTTCTTAGTTGATATGATACCATCTTAGTCAGAGAAAAACGTTTGAGATTAAAACCCCAAACGTTTACCATATTAAATTAGCAAATACCAAGTAAACCTAGAGCAATACCAAGTAACATAATACCAAACATGATCCAGTTGATATTAACCTTTTTACGAAGTAACCAAAAGGCACCAAATGTTACAATTAACGGTACAATACCCACAAATAATTGGTCAAGATAAGTCTGAATTTCAGCAGCTTCCTTAGCACCTTTCGCTGAGACTGTCAAAATGGTTTTGAATTTAACGCTGGAAGCGGTCATTGACCCAACCATCATCAAACCTAACATGCTTGATGTTTTAGTGACGATTTTCATACCGCCAGATTCATATAATTTCTTAATGAAATTAGCCCCAACAGAATAACCACTATAAAGACTGTAATAATGTACTAAGAAGGCAGGAACATTGTAAAGAAGTAAGAAAATAACAGCCCCCATAGCAGAACCAGTGCTAGCTATTGAAATCCCGATCCCTGCAGCTATAACACGTAGAATTCCCCAGAAAAAGGAATCACCAACACCTGAGATAGGTCCCATAAGAGAAGCTTTGACAGCTGTAATAGAACTAGGGTCAAAGTTAGGATCTTCGCTATTTCTCTTTTCCATAGAAGCTACTAAGCCCATGATGAAATTGTTTATATGCATGGTAGCATTAAACCAAGTTGTATGGCGGATAATAGCTTCGGCTTTTTCTTTATCCGTTTTGTAAAAACGATTAATCACTGGTAACAAGGTATAGATAACACCGATAGCATGGTATTGAGTCGCACCTGTACGACTGGCATTCATCGTCCATGAGCGCCAAAAGACTGATCGCAACATTTTTCTCTCTTCAACAGTAAGATTTTCTTGAGATTTCATGCAAAAAAGTCCTCCTCTTCAGCTTCTTTTGAATCATAACTAGTAGCAACTTGATTAACACCTCGGCTAACGGCATCAAGTTCAAGGTCACGTTGTGACACTAGGACACAGATAACAACACCCAATACAGCTACTGCTACTGCAGGTAGTTGCAAGTAAGCGGTTAAAATAAAGCCTAATAGGTAAAAGACAGCTAGTTTATTAGACCAAAGTAACTTCATCAACATGGCAAAACCAACCGCAGGAAGCAAGCCACCAGCTGCACTCAAACCATTCATCAATGGTTGAGGAATATTTTCAACAAAACTATTTACTGGTCCACTTCCCACTAAAATACCGATAAAGGAAATCATAGCGATAATCAAATAATAGATAATCCACGTTCCATAATGGAGGCCAACTAAAGCTCGTTGATTATTTTCTGCTGCTGCCTTATCGACCATTGGTGCAAAAATATTCATGAAAACATTTTTCAAGAACATGACAACAAAGGCTGCTAGCATACCGATAGGAACCGCTAGAGTCATTGCCGCTTTTTGATCAATGTTTGAAATAATGGTAAAGGTTGTAGCCATTGCTGTTGCCGTTACAGGCTCTGCGGCAATAACACCACCAATATTAACATTTCCAAGGAACAGCGCTTCCAAAGAAGCACCAAGTAAAATACCAGTCTTCATATCACCTAGTAGCAAGCCTGTCACTAAACCAACAACAAGCGGACGCTCCATCATACTCTGACCTGTTAAATAGTTCCCTCCAAAACAGATTAAAACAGCTAACGCTGCCATAGTTGCAGGTATTAACATATATTATGAACCTCTCTCTTTCTAGCCTAACAATTGTGCTAAGCTGACTTTAGTATTTGTCGGTAAAATCTGATTATAAGAGTCTACATGAGATAAGCTAACCAATTCCTTAGCTGCCTCAAGTTCATCTGGATTCAACAATAAACTAGAAGCTAATTTTACTTTTGAAGCAGGATCAGACTTATCAAAGCGACCGACATTCGCTACATTCACTGTCTCTACACTTGGTACTTTTTTAGCGATTTCCGTCGCATCTCTGATAGTGTTGACAATGACAAAAATACGTTTGTCTTTAGCACGTGGGTCATTGAAAACAGCGATAGCATCTTCTACTGAGCGAATAAGCAATTTCATCCCATTTGGAACTGCCATCTTCAAGGTCATTTGAGTAATTTCATTGGTTGCTGCTTCATCATTAGCAACCACTAATAGTGGAGCGTTCAATTCCTTAGTCCAGACAACTGCAACTTGTCCATGAATGAGACGATCATCTACGCGAATTTGTGTAATCATTTTCTTCTCCTCGTTTTAATATTAGTCAAAAAAATCAGCTTCGTCATTGTTATTCAATGCTAAATCAACAGCCGTCACTTGTGATTCTGCAACGACTTGATGAATATCTTCCAAGGTCAGTGCTTCATCTGGTTTAGCATAAGCTAAGGACAAAATAGTGGCTAGGTTTATATTTGAGATTAACAACACATTGTCTTTAGGGTTATCCATCAATGTTTGAACCACCTTCTGATTCACGCTTCCCCCTAGTAAATCAGTAAAAATAAGCCCTTGTTCATCCTCATGTAGTTGATTAACGAACCCTACTAAAACTTCAGTATAATCACTATCATCTACATACGCATCAATCACCGCGAACTCTTCGCCGCGTCCTGTTAGGACCTCCAATGAATGTTGAAGCCCACTAGCCAAACGACCATGGCTTGCGATTAAATAACGTCGCTTCATAGCTTCCTCCTTCTAAAACACAATTCTAAAATATTTGTGAGATGTATTAATATGCCTTTATTGTAACAAATGTAAGCGTTTTTACCATGACCAATCCTTGATGAAATGTGGACTATTCTCCACAAAAACTCTTATTCTTCACCCTTAGTCATTTCAACTCCTGACGTCAATCGTCTCGATGATAAGACTTAAAAAACCAGAATCTGCTATCTTTTAGCAGTTGCGCTTAGCAACTTTTGGGTAAGTATTAAGGCTTAGCATTATCGTCCCTAAAGTAAGTCACTCGCCTGGTTAATCAACAGAGCAGACCATCAGAAGGTTTCTTTTCCCATAAATTTACTGACCATAAAAAGCAAGAATGACTTGATGATAGCCGTCAAGTGCAACAAGGAATTTTCTTTTCTAAGGCAAAATCTGCAAACAACCAATCACCAAAAAACTACTCGGACTCCATCTCATTAAATACTCAATAAAATCAAAAAGAGACTAGACAACGTCGATACAGATAGAACTGACCTTCATCAAATCACGTCAACAACGTCTGCTTTTGATTTTTGAAAAGTGTAAGCTATCAGATAGTCTGCTAGCATTACCAAAAAAGCAAAAAAGACAATGACTTTAGTTAAGCACTGCCTTGTTTTTTTCTTTGGAAACTCGTATTAAACTTAAGAAAAAGTAAAAAGATAACTTTACCAACACTGCCACTCTCAAATAGAAACTCCGACAAACACTTCTATCATAATGCCTAAGAACTAGAAACACAAACCTATTACTACTTAGGCTATCTTTCTGTCTCTATTAGAGGGGCAGGGGCTATTTTATAGCTTTGTCTAACGATTGGTTTTGGAAGGAGCAAGGTAGTTACCACCTAGATGGATTTTACTCAATTCTTTTAATTTGCCTGAATCTTGAAGTTTTTCTAAAGCACCATTAAAAGATTTTTGTAGGGCATCTTGATCCTCTGCAAACATAATGTAATTATTTGGATTATCGTTACTCTTAATATCAGTAACGTATAAATCCAAACTTTTCTGTTTTATAATGGTTTCAACTGATATTTTATCGAAGATCAAGTAGTCAAATTCACCATTTTCCAAGTCCAGTAACCTTTTGGAGACATCCTCACCAGAATAATCAATTGTTGAAGGATTATCTTTATGCTTCTTATTCCAATCTGACACTAATTTAGCTGTTGATGTCCCTGTATCATCCTGTGTCTTTAATCCACCTATATCATTGAGTTGATTCACTTTAGCATTATTTGGACTCACAAGAACTAGTGGATTGGTTGCAATCGGTTTAGAATAAAGATACTTATCCGCACGTTCTTTGGTATAACTCAAGTTATTGGCTGCGACTTGGTAATGGCCACTGTCTAAACCAACAAAAATACTTTCCCAACTAGTCTTCTTATAAGCAAAACGATAGTCATCCATCAACTTGTCTGCCGCTTTTAAAACCTCAATATCATATCCTGTCAGCTGTCCTTTCTTCTCAAAAGAAAATGGCCGAATATCTCCCGCTGTTGCTACAACTACCTCTTTTTCTTTGGCCTGTGCTAAAGGCGATATGGCTAAACCAGTCACAATCGTTAATCCTAAAAATAGCTTCTTCATAGACAATCTCCATTTCTGTTATTATCATAGGTTTAGTTGATATCATAACAAAGTTCAAAGAAAGTGACTAATGCTTATTTGTTATGATAAGTTATCAAAATGAGTTATAACCAAAAGAGAAATCTGAAACGCTCAGGATACCAATAAAGCTTCTAAACGGGAGAGACATTGAGCATCTATCGTAACCTAAAGCAAGAACGGGACTAGGATCCACAAAAAAAGCATTGCAAATAGGCAATACTTTTCGATGTTGGTTTATGAAAATCTAGTGGATGTGCTCTACTAATAGAATAGCCTAGTTGTACTATTTTGGTTGCACTTGATGATAGAAAAAACAAACTCTTAGAACGGTTGACTTAATCTTTTTCTGAGAATTTTTCCTCTCAAATAAGATAAAAAAGTTGAAGCAGCCTTCCTTTATTAGAAATCTGCTACATTGTGGTAAACTTTTTGAACATCATCGTCATCTTCAAGGGCTTCAACAAGTTTTTCAAAGATTTCTAAGTCTTCACCTTCAAGAACTACCTCAGATTGTGGAATCATTTCAAGCTCTGTTACTTGGAATTCTTCAATACCTGATTGACGAAGAGTTTCAAGTCCTTTGTGAAGGTCAGTTGGTGCTGTGTAAACAGTGATGGTTCCCTCATGTTCTTCCACATCATCCACTTCGACATCAGCTTCCAGTAACTGCTCAAAAATAGCGTCAGCATCATTACCAGCAAAAACAATGACACCTTTTTTATCGAACATATATGATACAGAACCAGCAGCACCCATGTTACCACCATTTTTACCGTATGCTGCACGAACATTAGCTGCCGTGCGGTTAACATTTGAGGTCAAAGTATCAACAATAATCATAGAGCCGTTAGGTCCAAAACCTTCGTAACGACCTTCTACGAACGTTTCATCAGTGTTACCTTTGGCTTTATCAATCGCTTTATCAATAACGTGTTTTGGTACTTGTGCTTGCTTAGCACGGTCGATAACGAACTTCAGTGCTGAGTTAGTCTCAGGATCTGGATCACCTTGCTTAGCAGCTACGTAAATTTCAACACCAAATTTAGCGTAAACCTTAGATGTTGCACCATCTTTAGCTGTTTTCTTTGCAACAATATTTGCCCACTTACGTCCCATGGGATTCACCTCTTATATTTGTTATGATTTTGGCCTCAGTATGAGAACCAATGACTCTACCATTATAGCACTTTGACATGATTTCGTAAAATTCATTCATGATCACTGTTTCGTTTTGACGCCCAAAGGAATTCTCCCAAAATTTTGCTCTTTGAGATCAGGATGACCCAGTTGATAGATGGCATCAGCCCTTTGACTCGTTTCATCCCAAGCTTTAGCACCAATACGACTGACAATATCCACAGACTTTTTCACACTTTTCAAGTGTTCTTGTCCTTTTTGCGAAAATCCTAACAGTCGAACCGTCTCTGGTAACGGTGTTTCCACAGCATTGACTAAAATATAAGTCAACAATCGCCTTACCCTTGCCTTAGTGAAACGTTTGGTGGCTACTTTATCCACAAGGTCCTCCAGAGATACGGCTGATTTTATAGTTGCTTGAATACGGCTAGCTAATTCATCATTGACCTGAAAAATTATCGTTAAATCGGGATGCGTTAGTATTTGATAGGTCAACAATTGAAAATAGTTATCCCATGAAACCTGTGGACAAGCCTGTAACAGGGCCGCGTTAGGCACCGACTTTTCCACAAAAGCTTGATCACTTCTATGTTTACGGATAGCCGTTGCCGAAGCGATAACCGCTTCTTTACTATCCGAATGAAATCCTGCTCCCAAACGTTTAATAGGCTGTAAACTTATCCCTCTGATAGCACAGGCCTTGGTATAAGCCAATCCCAAAATGTGATTTGGCGTATTTCCCGAAAAAGAAATGCCCGTAAACGTCTCCCACATCTGTTGGCTTTTTTGAGGATAAGTCAGAGAATCTGGCAAGGAGGCAAGATAAGCCTGTATGTCCTTTTGACTGGTGACATAAGTTTCAGCCATATGATTGTAGTCAATCAGTTCTTCCGTGCCAAAAGCTAGCTGGTCAATCCCTAGCTGTGATAGAATATTCACTGCTCCTTCCGCAAAATAATCGGCAGATTGGACAGACACTAAAAAGGGTAACTCAACAACAAGATCTGCTCCATTTTCCAAGGCCATCTGGGCTCTGGTCCACTTATCCACAAGAGCGGGTTCGCCACGCTGCATAAAATTTCCAGACATAGCCACTATCTTAAGACCTTTGGCTTGTTGCAGTAAGTATTTGTGCCCATTATGGAAAGGATTAAATTCAGCGATAATACCGGTAACTACCATAATAACCTCATTATTTTTGAGCGACGAAAAACCATCTCTTGCTCGTTTCCGTCGGTTCTTTATCTTCAAAGTCAGCGTAGAGCTTGAAGGATTTAAAACCAGCTTGTTCAAGGAGGATATCGTAAGTCAAAATATCATAAGTGCGTTCTTCGTGGACTTCGTCAAAGCGTGTAAAACGACCATCTTCATCTTGGATAAAGAAGGTCAACTCGTGAACCACCGAATGTGGCGCTTCATCCTCAAAAGAGTCCCAGACCATGGCAAATTCTTCCGCATTTTCATGATAAGAATAACCTGGAAAAACCTCATCTATTTGATAGGTTGAGTGGACATCAAAGATAAAAACACCGTCATCATTCAAGCAATCGTAAACCTGCTTGAAGACATCACCAACATCAACTTCATCCTGCATATAACAGATAGAATCTGAATAGCAAGTGACAAAATCATACTTACCAGCTCTTGATAAGTCCAACATATTACCCTGTTGAAAGGCTATGTTTTGCTTGGCTGACTTGGCACGTTTTTGCGCAATAGCCAGCATTTCCTGACTCAAATCCAGTCCAGTAACATCAAATCCAGCTTGTGAGAAACGAACAGACTGAATGCCAGTTCCACAGGCCAACTCTAGTAATTTCTTTCGATTTTTAGATTTGGGTAAATGACGGAGTGAAAAATCTGTCCACAAATCATACAAAGAATCATCCATGATGGCATCGTAAACCGACGCGAAGGTCTCATAGTTTTTAATCATGTTACAAAGTGCAGCTAGAACAGCCTTTATGCTGTCAAAAGTCTTTAACAAGCCCTCAGATCGACTGAAAAGACAAGCTGCTTTTCCTTTCTATTCTCAAAAACCTTGCTTTTTTAGCAAGGTTTATTTTTTATAGCTTATGCCAGATATTCTGCGACGTCCACTTCTGGCGCTTCATGCCACAGTTTTTCAAGGTTGTAGTGGAAACGTTCATCTTCTGAAAAAATGTGAACCACAACATCGTTAAGGTCTAAGAGAACCCATCCCGTCTTACTATCGCCTTCAATGTGACTAGGGTCTCCACCAGCCTCTTTAACTTTCTCACGGATGTTATCCGCAATAGCCTCAAGTTGGCGGCTGTTAGTTGAGCTCACAATAACGAAATAGTCCGTCACGCTGGTCAATTCAGCTAAGTCAAGGACAAGAATGTCTTCTCCTCGTTTTTCATCAGCTGCTTTCACAACTAATTCAAGTAATTCTGTTTTGTTCATTCTTTATTAAACTTCCTTCATATACTTTACAAAACTGTTGTAAGTTTCGATGGTTTTTGGGTAAATAGGCTGCGCTTTTTGAGCCAGAAAGGCCACGGTATTAACCGTTTCGTATGCCACTGCTTGATTAAGATTTTGCTGCGCGATGTCACGGGCTTTGGCAACCAGAGGAAAATCACGATTGTGTTCAATATAATCAGCTATATAAACAATTTTATCCAAAGTTGTCATCTCTGCGTCGCCAATGGTGTGAATTTCAATGGCTCGCAAAATATCTGGATCCGTTAACCCAAGCTCTTCTTGGATTTTATAGATGCCAACCACACCATGCCAGATATTATTATTCCAGTTTTTTAAATCAGGATCAAGCTGGTATTTATCAATCAAGTCCAAAAATTCTTGATCAGAACTTTCTTTGGCATAATCATGCAGTAGCCCTGCCAGTCCTGCTTTAACCTCATCGTAGCTGTTTAAACGAGCTAACTTGATCGCTGCTTGCTCTACTCCTAAGACGTGCGCAAAGCGTTTTGCACTCATCACTGACTGCAGTTTCTCCAAAAGCTGGTCTCGGCTATAAGCTGTGTAGGATTGGTAACTCATCGGTAAAGTCCTTCTTCTTCAATATAATCCAAGACTGGTTTTGGAAGGAGATAATTAGGCTGACGACCTTTTTTGATATAATCGCGGATCATGCTTGAGGAAATATCCAATAGTGGAACGTCAACCCAAATGACTGGATAGGAGGTTCCTGCCTTGTATTTAGGTCGTTGAACACCCACGAACTGAACCATTTGGACCAGTTCATCAATTTTATGCCATTTTGGCAAATAATCAACCATATCGGCACCAATAATAAAGTAATAATCCACATCAGGATTCTTCTCAATAAGAAGCGCCATCGTTTCATAGGTATATGAAATGCCCTTGCGTTCGAGTTCAATGGTTTCAATAGCTAAACCTTGAACATCTTGAATGGCCAATTCCAACATTTTAAGCCGATGCTTCTCATCAATGGTCTCTTTATGATCCACATGTGGTGGCTCAAACTCAGGCATGAGATAAACTTGATCCAATCCTAATTGCTGGCGAACCTGGTCTGCGACTACTAAGTGAGCATTATGAACAGGGTTAAAATTTCCCCCTAAAATACCGACTTGCTTACGGTCAGTTTCTTTTTTCTCTTCTTCTAGCTCCACTTTGGTAAAGGGAGTTAAGAGCTCAATGGGCATAGCTACTCCTTACACGATACGATTGATTGTTTATGTTGTTTAGTTTGATTTTAAGGCTTTTACTTTTGGTGAAAGTTTGCGATTTTCCTTTTTGGCTGATTCTTTAAAAAGAATTAGGATGCGACCAATTTTTAAAACGGTATCACAACCAATTTCATCCTCTAGTGTTTCAGCGACATCATGAATATCTTCATCAGTATTTTGAAGAAGCGTTACTTTAATCAATTCACGAGCATCTAAAGCCTGACGAACACTAGTTTTAATCTGGTCATTGAGACCGTTTTTTCCAATTTGAATAATGGGTTTTAGGGAATGTGCTTCTGATTTCAAGAAGGCACGCTGTTTACTTGTTAGTGACATAAAATCTTTCTTTTTCTATTATTAAATCAAAGCTTTTCGAACGAGTACCGATACACCTTCTGGTGCCCAAGCGGCAACAACTGTCGGATTTTGTGAACTGGTGTTAACACGAATCCAACCAAGTCCTGAAAAGACAATGTCCATTTTATCTTTAATGGTGAACTCATGACGAACTAATTTAGGAAAATTAGCGTTTTCTTCGTTAGATGGTGGCGTCAAGAGACTTCCTGCGTGCTTTTCATAAAAAGCATCTGCTCCATCTAATTTGGTACGGTGTAGTTCTAAATGATTATCGAAATAAGCAGTGAAACCTTGCTTTTGGCCTGAAACAAAATCAAAACGTCCCAAACCACCTAGGAAGAGGGTTTGTTCTGAATTTAACTGATAGGTTTTAGGTTTGATTTCCTTTTTGGGACTGATATATTTAAGGTTCTTGGCTGTCAGGTAATGCGCCATTTGATGACGATGAATAATTCCTGGTGTATCATAGATGTAGGAACCATCGTCAAGCGGAATTTCAATCTTATCAAGCGTTGTCCCTGGGAAGCGTGAGGTCGTAATCACGTCTTTGTCACCAGTAATTTCTTGAATAATAGCATTGATGAGGGTTGATTTACCAACATTGGTTACTCCAACCACAAAAACATCTCGCCCGCGGCGGTATTTTTCGATGGCATCAATCAACTCGCGAATAGCTGTTTTGTTTTGGGCACTCGTTAAAATAGTATCAACAGGTCTAAAACCTTCTTCATGGGCTCTCTCTGTCAGCCATTGTGTCACCTTAGCATCTTTAACTGACTTAGGTAAAATATCTTTTTTATTCCCAACAAGAAGAACATCATTTCCCGATACAAATCGAGGCAAGCCTGGAATCACAGAACCATTGAAGTCGAAAATATCTATGACATTGACAACCAAGGCATCGCTATCACCGACATCATGTAAGAGTTTTAAAAACTCGTCATCTGAAATATTGACATCAACTATTTCATTATAATGACGCAATCTGAAGCAACGTTGACAATAAAGGTCCCCTGTTTCAAGTCCTTTTTCTAGGGCGCTTTTAGGAGTAAATCCTGCTTTTTCTTTGTTTTGCGTTTGGATAATGGCCCCACAGCCAATACATATTAATTCTTCCATTAAATTCCTTTTTGATAGATCATTTTACCGTATTTTTCTTCCAATCTTGCCCAGACACGG
This sequence comes from Streptococcus halotolerans, assembly GCF_001598035.1. Lineage (NCBI taxonomy): Bacteria > Bacillati > Bacillota > Bacilli > Lactobacillales > Streptococcaceae > Streptococcus > Streptococcus halotolerans. Next base: position 1,172,651 of record NZ_CP014835.1, read on the forward strand.
CGTTCTCTCGCACGATTGATTTTTGTATTCCAAGCATCAGATGATACGATTGGTTTCACCAAAATAGAACGGATACCTGCGCGATGCGCTGCTCTAATATCTGTCATCAATTGATCACCAACCATAACAACTTCTGATTTATCAAAGCCATAGCGACCGATAGCAATGTCAATTCCACGTGTGAATGGCTTCAAGGCCCGACTAACAAAGTCAACACCAAACCGTTCCACTGCTTGCTTAACACGCGCATGATTGTTATTTGACACTACCACCACTGGAATATCTGCCTGAGTCATTTCATCCAACCAAGCTCGCAGCTCATCGGTACCATCAGGATTATTCCAAGCAATCAAAGTATTGTCCAAATCTACCAAGACCGCACGAATACCTTGGCGAAGCAAATCGTCCGCCCGCAAATCATAAACAGCCTCAACCACATGGTCCGGCCTATAATCTTCAATAGCCAATATATTCTCCAAAAAATATAATATTACTCCTTATTATAGCATGCAACCTGAATATAGTAAAACAAACACCGCTAAAGCTGATTAAACCAACGTTTTTTATTGTTTAAATAACCATATCCCCTGTTCAAGGACTTTTCAGAGGTAACTAGAAGGATAACTCATTTTGAGACGAGTCCAGTAAGCAGGAAGTGCCTTGCCGGCAGATACATGTTTTGATTGTACAAGAATAAGCTGATGGTCCTGTTCTAAAACAAAATTCAGCATAAATACCCATTGATAAGACATACAGATTTAAACAACAGTCGGTTTGAACTATTTTTTCTACTTTTTTCATTTATTTTCGGAAAAGAAAACCCTCAGAGAGGTTACAACACCAACCTTTCTAAGAGTTTATCTTTTATCATCAAGTTTTACCTTTACACTTTGTCTATCATTGACAAGGTTTATCTCTCTTCTGATCCGCTATTCTTTAAATAAAGCTAGCGATTGTTAGGAATACTTATAGGGTAGACCCCTTCCATTCAATACTACAATCAAAGATTTTTTGTTTTTCTTCCGAAGTTGTCTCTTCTATCTCACCAATCAATATTTCAGCCGCTTCACGACCTTCAGCATAGGCAGGTTGAACGATTGTCGTTACTGTTGGAGATGAAAAATTTGTCCATTCCAAATTATCGAAACCAACCAAACCAATCTTTGGCATCTCGAAGTCCAACTTTTTCATGACACTAAATACCATATGTAGTGCCCAGCAATTAGGGACAAAAACCAAAGTGTTATTGGCTCTATTGATATGTTTGTCCAAGAAGTCCTCGAGCAAAGCTTCATCAGCATCGTCTTGATTGATAACTAATTTTTGATAATCATAATTCTTCTCAGATAGAGCATCTATAAAACCTGAAGCACGCTCGATTCGTGTACTTAATAAACTAGTATCTGCTGTAACCATCACAAAATCAGTATACCCTTTTTCGATACTGACTTGCACCATATCATAAACAGCATCATAGTTATTCGTTTTCACCCAATTTGTCCGATGTTCATATAATTGACTATCAAAAAACACCATCGCTTTTTCTTTTTCTCTAATAATTCTGGAGTATTTCCTAAAATTCGATGTTGGTTGGATGATAAAGCCATCAACACCTAAATTGAGCATATTTTCAATGTAATGATCTTCATTTTTAGAGTCGTAATTACTATTACCGATGATAACTTGATAGCCTTTTTCTTTGGTAACTGCTTCAATTCCTTTTACAATTTGATTAGAAAAGGTATTCGTTATATCTCCAATGAGGACACCAATTAGGTGGGTTCGCTTAGAGTTCATGCTCCTTGCAATAACACTAGGTCTATAACCAGTTTTTTGGATAGCTTTTTCAATACGCTGACGCGTTTCTTCTGACATCTTTTCAAATTTGTGATTTAAATAAAAGGATACGGTGGTCTTAGACGTCTCTGATAATTGTGCGATGTCAGTTATAGTAACTTTTTTGGGCAAACTTATTCTCCCTCCTCACTTTATTAATACTGTTTTGTCCCATTTAGTATACCACATTTCCACAAGACAAAAGCTTGATAAAGCTTGTAACAACTAACTTTTTAAACGATAATAGCGAGATTTCTTAATATCAAATACAACTACTTTCCCCCGACATTTACGTCCTTTTATTTTATAGAGTTTATCCCCTGTAAGAATATCACTTATCATTATGCCAACAAGGTAATGGTGATCACTATCGACAATTTCCCAAGCTAAGCCATTCTTCAATGGCTTTTTAGAACCTGTTTGAATCAACGGCAACTCTGTCACTTGACAATTTTGATCGGCTATCAAAGTGTAGTCTTGAATATTATCTTTAAATGGTATGGTTTTATAGAGTCTCTTACTGTCTGCTAACTGATTATAGTGTTTAGAAACCAAGCAAGTATCTTCATTAAACGGAACAGTGCTATGAAAATACAGCTGGTTAACACTATGATGATTGATTGTAACATCCTTATCCAAGATAAATTGACTTTCCAAATCATGCTTTCCTGGATGATTAACTTCATCCACAATAAGAGTGACACGGTTTGGTAATCCTAAAATAAGTCGGTTATGCATGAACGGTTTTCCGCAAATATCAGCTGAGTAACGTCCTTCTATTAAAAACACATCATCGCGCTGGGTCAGGGATACATTGTTTGTTGTCGGATATTTGGCATAGCTCCAGGAATCTGTTATCTCTTCTAAGTTTTTGTCTTTAATAAAGCAAGTTGAATGGCTCTTTGAACTTTTTAACCAATAACGTATAGGGTCTTCTCGATAGGTATAGCGTCCTGGATCAATAATAATCGGCGTCCCTCTATCATAGAGGCATAGGCTATTTTGATCGCTGTGACTATGGGCACTACCTAATGGACCACACTTAAAAAACAAATACCTCTGCGACTCTTTACAGCAAACATGTCCGCTACAATCGAACAGACTTATTTGCGTTTGCTCAGGTTCAGCCTCAATCTGTTGATAGTGTTGGACAGCTGATTTTCCAAAGTACATTAAGCTTTCAATAGTAACCTTGTAATAACCATAAGTTTTTAATCGCCCAGACTTCAGAACCAAAGCTGATAATGTCAAGATATCACGTGTATCTGTAACATCACTATCTCCAAATGCTATCTGATGATGATCTGGACCAGTCATCATCACTATATAATGGGCCATTTGTTCAAGCACAGCTCTTAAGCGATTTTTATATTCTGGTACAAAGATTGCAAGATCAAGCAATGCTTTGTAAACTTCGACATGATACATGATTGATTGTTCATATTGAGTACCGTCTTCTAAAATCTGCAATCTTAGTTGTTCTTCTAACTCATCTTCTGCAAAAGCCCTTAGTTCTGGCATATCAAACTCATCTTCAAAATAATACAGCCAAGTTAATATTGCCGTAGTCTGAAATACTCCCCAGTTGCTCAAACTGTACTTTTCAATATAATTATCCTGCAAAAATTGAAGTTGTTTTTTAACAGAAGCTAAAACTTTGACTAATTCGTCTGGCTTTATTAGTCGATCACGCTGTAAGTACAAAACAACTTTTAACCAAACCAAACACCTGATAGCTGTGTCCAATGTACGACTGGTTAATGACTCTGGTTTCAATTCAAAATCACAATCAATCCAATAAAACATCATCTCTTTTAACTTACCAATATAGCGGTAATCATCTTCAACTAAGTGTACAATAAGAAAGTTTAACAAATAACTTTGCCTATTTAACATATAATTCCATTCATTATCATCAGTCACAGCTTGATCCCAGCGCAACTCTCTCAATCGATAAGGGATATGACAGGGCTCCATATCCCAGTTACCTTTGAATACAAATGTATTATCCAACAATAAATCGACAGATTCTCTAATAGACTCATAAGATTCCGTGTGATGTTTCAAAATGTACTGTCTAATAAAAGAACTGTCATCACTACTAAAAAACCATTTTACACGTTCATTATTCATAACCTATCATCCCCCAACTACTCTCAATAAAAAAAGGACCAGTCAAAAGTCCAATCCTTTTTCTATCTTATTACGCAAGCACGCCTAACCAGCTACCAATAATTCCGATAACAACCGTTAAGATAACCAATTTATAGGTTGACCATTTTTTAGTTTTGATAAGATAAAACATTAGTAAGGTATAGAGAACTGGTAGCATCGCTGGAGCGATTTTATCAAGCATACCTTGAACTGTAACAATTTTTTGTGAGGCATTTGTGACTTTATCGGGTGCAAATGTGTATGGAATGGTTAATTTCACTTGTGTTGCTGCCAAACTTGAAATAACAGTAACCCCAACAATGTTAGCGGCCCGAGAAATAACTGACATTTGTTCACTTAGTTTGTCAATAAATTTTGTTCCCAACTTATAACCATATAAACCAGTCACAAGTTTAATGGTAGTTAGGATAAGGTTCATTGAAACAAAGAAGAGAATCGGTCCTATCACCAGTCCATCAGAAGCTAGTGAGGCTGCAATGGTTGAAAAAAGCGGCGCCAAACAAAACTGTGATAAGGAATCGCCTATCCCTGCTAATGGCCCCATAAGGGCCATCTTAATACCTCGAATCTCATCTTGTGGGCGGTCATTTTCTAGCATTGCCAAATGCAAACTCGTTACAAATGGTAGAAAGTGAGGGTTTGTATTATAAAATTCCACGTTTTCTTCTAAAGCTGATGCCAATCCCGCCTTATCATTGCCATAGTATTTTTTTAGCGCTGGGTACATGACATTCGCATAACCCAAACCTTGATAGTTACTATAGTTAAAGCCATTTTGTAAGTAAAATGCACGCAGAGCTGTTTTTGTGTAATCACTTTTTGCTAATTTTTTAGATCCAGTCATCTTGAGCCTCTCCTTCAGGTTTTGATTCTACCATTGTATTAGTAGGTTTTCTAAAGACATCAATTAAAGCAAATATCGTTGCTATCAAAGCTACACCGATTGTAGGTACACCTAAAACCGACGACGTCGTGACTGCAGTTAACAATCCATCTTCATTAGCTGTTGGAGTAAGGGCTGGCAAGCCAAAGTAAACTGCCAGAACATAACCTAAAATGATATAAGGAATAAGCTCTTTTTTAGCCATGACAGAGAGAATCATTGCAAATCCAATGGCAGGCAACATTCTACCTGCAAGAGTTAAACCATTAAGAAGTACTGGTGGAATCAATGCGAACATCTTCGTAAGCGTGTCCATAGATAGGGCACCTGTAATTCCAAGTAAGAACCCTACAGCTGCAAAAGCCCAGATAGTACCATTAGCTGCTCGTTTAAAGCCGTTTAAATTACCTTGTTGAAGAGCCTTTTTAGCGGCTTCAGGACTACCAGCAAAAGCAGTATACGTTGCCGTTTGTAAGAATTGAATACCAACAGCAATTGGTGTAGATAATGCCAAAGCAGCTTCTGGGGTGATTTTATCTTTACTTGCTGCTGTGGTGATTGCCATCAATGTTCCAAAAATCCCTGGTCCGATAGGATTAGGCGGTACAGTTCCTCCAGCACCAACACCAAATCCCATATAAGCCAATTCAGAAATGGCACCTGCTGCTAAGGCCGTTGGAATGTCTCCTAAGATAACTCCAACCCCTAATGATAGGACAATACAACGATTGGTATACAAACCAAGCAACATCCCACTAAAGCAAAATGCTGTCCACAAACCAATTAAAATAGCTTGTACAATACTAATATCCATTTTGTTCTCCCTTTATATAGATACTTCTAAGTAAGTATCAAATAATGTAGTCTAATAAGTCAACATCAACACCGCCATCGTTTCCTGCAGGTGTCGACTTTGTATCAAATGTCACCTGATAGTCATGATGTAGTTTTCTTAAACAGTCCTTGTCAGCTGAACCTAAGAAAATAGAACGACTAACCTGTTCTTTACCTTCGGCATTATGAATATTACCAACATTAATATGTTTAATAGGAACGCCACCTTCCACTAAACGATGGGCATCTTTTAAATCTTTCACAATGATAAAAATTGTTTGAGCTGGATTTGCTTTGTGAATAACATCAATCACTTTTTGAATGCTAAAAAATCTCAATGCAATGGATTCTGGAACCACTGTTTTCATCAATGTTTGCTGAATACTATCTTGTGAAACGGCATCGTTAGCCACAATAACGGTATTACAGGACAAAAATTTTACCCATAATTGTCCTTGTCCATGGATTAGTCTCTCGTCGACACGAGTCATTACAATATTCGGTGTTGCCATTTATTCTCCTTTTTCATCCCTTTCAGGGACTTCTTCTTTTTGTTTCTAAGTTTGATAATCACACTAAGATAACGTATTTACCAGTAAAGCTCCCAATCTTTATAAAACCGAATAAGCGCTTCTAAATAATAGTAATCTCCCCAGATATTTCCTTCATCAACTCCTTTTCCCGAATGCCAAGAATAGACGCCATGTAATAACAATGGCCTTCCTGGCTCTATGTCGCGATTTGAGTACTGATCAATGAGACTTCTTAACATTGTATGCATAGCATGCTTGTAGACGTCTTTATCTTGGTCTACTTCTGGTAGGTATTTTAACATCTCATGAATTCCACAAACGGCAATAGCGGTTGCTGATGAATCACGTGAATGATCTGAGCCATCACTAAAGATAAGATCCCAATAAGAGACGTTATCTTTTGGTAGACGATTCAAGAAATAGTTGGTCATACCCTTAAATAAAGGAATTTGTTGGACATCTTTCATTTTTCGATAACTCAATGGAATGCCATAAATTCCCCAAGATTGTCCTCGAGCCCAAGATGAGTCGTCACTATAGCCTTGTCGTGTTACGCCTTTGATAGGTTGACCCGTTTGAGGATCAAAATAATACGTATGAAAGGCAGAAGCATCATCTCGAATGACTGTATTAGCAGAACTATAAAAGTGAGTTTCAGCTATTTCCTTGTACCTCATGTCTCCAGTTTGTTCATAAGCGAAGAAAAGAAGTTGAATATTCAAAAGGCAATCTATAATCAAGCGATAATGATCTTTATGACCTAACTCTCCCCAAGCCTGAATAAAACCACCTTTTTCTTGGTATCGCTCGATTAACTTATCTGCAGCTTTGATAGAAGCCTCAAGTGCTGATTCATCTTGATTGATACGATATTCAGCCATACAAGAAGGAGTATAGAGAAAGCCCAAATCATGATGGTCTAATTCAATTTGCTGATTAACACGTTCCAAAAAGGATAAAACATTAGCGTGAGCCAAATCTTTGATTGTATCATCTTGGCTATACTCAAAAGCTAACCATAAACATCCTGTCCAAAATGCATTCGTCCATTCAGTATTGTCCATTACTTGATATTGATTATCAAAAGTGGCCGGCGTTGGATAATGTTCACCAAAATAGTCAATATTACAACGTAATTGCTCTAACGCTTGATCAATCGCTAACTTAACTTCTTCTTTTGTGAGTAATGGATGGGATAGAAACTCCTCCTTATTCTTGATTTCTTCAATCACAACATTTTTTATAGCTGGCATCACCTAAATCCCTCCCTCGAATTCAACTTGTTCTTCATCTTCTGTCAAACACTTCAAAAACTCCGAAACACCTAATTGGGCAGAACTAAGAACTTTTTCCGTCAATGAATCAAGTTCTTGATAGTTATTGCGTGAAAAAGCTGCTTCAATGAGCATCGCTAGATTTAATCCACTTAACACCTTTATCTCCCGATCTTCTTCCGAAATGGATAATGTCGATGCAATGTTAAAAGGAGTTCCTCCTAGCAAATCAGTTAAAATCAAAACATGTTTGGAATCTCCCAAAGCAGTTAATAATTGATTTCGTAAATCATCCGAAGACATTGAGGCTAGAAAGTTTATCCCAATAATGTCTTCTTGCTTTCCTGCAATCAACTCCAAAGAACTTAAGATACCACTGGGAAAGTTCCCGTGAGCTAAAACAATAATTTTTGTCATATTTTCTCCTTTTGAGTTTACCGGTTTACTACGCAAAATAATTATAGCGCTTTCAAAAAAAGCTGTCAATACTTTTTTGATAAAAAGTTCTCAAAGCATTCTTTTTATTCTCATGACTACCCAACAATCATTGTAATCAAATGAGATAGCTGCTAATGATACTAGAATTCAGTATAGGTAGACTTTAATAATCATTCAATATGACATTATTTAATTTAGCAAAAGATGCCCACTACTCCTTACCTCTCATTTATTAACAACGGTAATCTTATGACTACTTTTCCCAGGGCAAAACCCCATTAAAAGTAAACATGAGTGACTTCCAGATTGATGAAAACCCCCGTTTGATATTCTTTTTAAGTTAAGTGTAGCAAGAAAAAACCGTAAATCAGTTACTAGACTAACCTATCTCATGGCTAGTTTTCGTTACCATTAAGCTTAATGGTTCCATTCGCTATTAATTATTTAAAGCATTTATCCACATTCAGATTGAAGAAAAAGTCTATTTTGGACAATTCTTTTCTTGTTTTCTTATATTGTAAAATAAAAAAATTCTTAGAAATACTAATCTATCAATACTTCAAAAATAGTTGTTATTTAATGATGTAAAGGTCAATTTTTCGATATTTTCATGTTTCAAAAGTTCTATCTACGTTCTGCCTATATTTTAATGCTTTTTAGATTTTCTTGAAACCGATAACATTAAATCATTGACAAAACCGGTTTACCATGTTAGTATTTTTGTAAACAGGTTTACTACTTATTTTTTTTGGAGGTATCTATAATGACAAATAACTTTTCAATGGAGCAGTTTTCACTCAATGGTAAAATTGCTCTAGTAACCGGAGCATCTTATGGCATTGGTTTTTCTATCGCAACTGCATTTGCCAAAGCGGGGGCAACCATTGTTTTCAATGACATTAACCAAGACCTAGTAAATAAGGGACTTGCAGCTTATAGTGAACTTGGCATTACAGCCCACGGCTATGTTTGTGACGTTACCGATGAAGATGGTATTCAAAAATTGGTTCACCAAATCAAAGATGAGGTTGGTATTATCGATATCCTGGTCAATAATGCAGGCATCATTAAACGAACACCAATGTTGGAGATGGAACCAGCTGATTTTCGTCAGGTCATTGATATTGATTTGACGGCACCTTTTATCGTATCTAAAGCTGTTATCCCTGGAATGATCGAAAAAGGACACGGTAAAATCATTAACATCTGTTCTATGATGAGTGAGCTAGGACGAGAAACAGTAGCTGCGTATGCGGCCGCTAAAGGTGGTCTAAAAATGCTAACTAAGAACATTGCTTCTGAGTTTGGCGCTGCCAACATCCAATGTAATGGCATTGGTCCAGGCTATATTGCAACTCCTCAAACAGCACCACTACGTGAACTTCAAGAAGATGGTGCTAGACATCCATTTGATCAATTCATTATCTCGAAAACACCGGCATCTCGTTGGGGAACTCCCGATGATTTAAGCGCTCCAGCTGTCTTTTTAGCAAGTGATGCTTCAAATTTTGTTAACGGACATATTCTCTATGTCGACGGTGGTATCTTAGCATATATTGGTAAACAGCCTGAATAGAAAGGAATACAATCATGAAAATAGCTTTAATTAACGAAAATAGTCAAGCCTCAAAAAATAGTATTATCTTTAATGAATTAAAAAAAGTCGCTGACCAAAAGGGTTACGAAGTCTTTAACTATGGCATGTATGGTGAAGAAGGCGAAAGCCAATTAACCTATGTTCAAAACGGCCTTTTGGCATCTATCTTACTTAATAGTGGTGCTGCAGACTTTGTTATCACAGGCTGCGGAACAGGGGTCGGTGCAATGTTAGCTTGTAACAGTTTTCCTGGAGTAGTCTGTGGTCTAGCTGTAGATCCAGTTGACGCTTACCTTTTTTCTCAAGTAAACGGCGGCAATGCCCTTTCATTACCTTTTGCCAAAGGCTTCGGTTGGGGAGGAGAACTCAATCTCCGCTATATGTTCGAGCGTCTTTTTGAAGAGGAAAAAGGGGGCGGTTATCCAAAAGAGCGTGCTGTCCCAGAACAACGAAACGCCCGTATTTTAAATGAAGTCAAAGCGTTGACATATAAAGATCTGATGACTGTACTAACTGACATTGATCAAGAATTCTTAAAAGAAACCATTTCAGGAAACCACTTTAACGACTATTTCTTTGCTAACTGTCAAAATGACGAGATTGCTGACTACTTAAAAACACTATTAGCCTAAACAGAATGAAAGGAGGCTTTTCCTCTTATGTCTAAAGTACTTCTATTTGGCGAAGCACTCATTCGTATTAGCCCATCAGCATCTCAAGCATTTACAAATCAAGTGCAAACTAATCTGTACTATGGGGGCTCAGAAGTCAACATTGCAAGAGCTCTCCAAGGGTTTAAGCAAGATACTCGGCTATTAACAGCGCTACCTAATAATCAGATTGGTAATACTTTTATGACTTTTTTAAGTTCCAATCATATTGATGTTTCAGCGATTCAACAACTTGATCACCGATTGGGTATCTATTTTGCTCAACCGCCTTATGGTTGCCGACAAGGTGACATTACTTATGATAGAGACTTAAGCTGTCTCCATTATTTAAAGACTAATAACATTGATTTTGACGCACTTTTTGATAACGTTAGTATTTTTCACTTTAGCGGTATCACATTAGCATTAAGCAAAGAGTTAAGAAATATTACTAAATTACTAATCAAAGAAGCTAAAAAAAGAGAGGTACTGCTCTCCTTAGACCTCAATTTTAGAAGCCATCTTATTGACCCCCTCGAAGCAAAGCACGTCTTTTCAGAATTTGCCAAAGACATTGATATTTGCTTTGGCATAGAACCACTGATGCTTTCAGCAAGTGACACAAGCTTTTTCGATCGCTCCATGGCCAGTCTAGATGATATTAAAATGCGAATGGTTGATTTAACAAAGGCATTCGACTTACAAACAATCTTCCACACTAGCCGTCTACAAGACGAATGGGGACGTAACAGTTATCAGGCTTATCTCTACAACAAGTCTACCGAATTTGTCGTATCAAAAAAAATAACAACGCCAATTTTGGAACGTATTGGTAGTGGTGATGCTTTCGTTGCTGGCGCACTTTATCAGCTATTACAAAACAGTCATTCTCAGGATATTGTTGATTTTGCTGTTGCTGCGGCCAGTCTCAAATGTACCATTTCTGGTGATAATATGTTTGAATCCCCAGAAAATGTCAAAAAAGTACTTAATCAAACTAATGATATTGTCCGTTAAGGAAGAATTTTATGATAAAATCTGAAATACTATTAAAACTTGAGCAACAAAAAGTTGTTGTCGTTATAAGAGGAAACACCAAAGAGCAAGCTATCCAAGCTGCTAAAGCGTGCATAGAAGGTGGCATTACTGCTATTGAGGTGGCTTATACTAACTCTGAAGCTAGCCAAGTCATAAAAGCATTGAATGACCTATACCAAACAGAGCAACAGATTATCATCGGAGCTGGAACCGTCCTAGATGCAGAAACTGCCCGATTAGCTATTTTAGCTGGAGCTAAATTTGTTGTATCCCCCTCTTTCAATGCAGATACAGCCAATCTTTGTAATCGCTACACCGTTCCTTATCTCCCTGGTTGTATGACTTTAACTGAAATTACGACCGCCCTTGAAGCTGGGTGTGAAATTGTCAAAATTTTTCCAGGCGGTAGTTTAGGAACAAGTTTTCTTAAATCAATCAAAGGCCCTTTGCCACAGGTTCGCCTTATGGTGACAGGAGGAGTCAGTTTGACCAATGCCCAAGATTGGTTTAATAGCGGAGCTTCTATTATTGGTATCGGAGGCGAATTTAATCAACTAGCAGAAAAACAACAGTTTAGTGACATTACAAAAATAGCTACAGAATTTATACAACTAGCTAAGACTTAGAATAAGTCAGCTTGACGGCCACATACAACTGTATGCATTAATTTATAACAGAAGAAAGAACCGGATCACGACACTTCCTTATAGTAAACAGTAACAAACGAACATTCACTAGAAACTATAAGTAGAGTATAGTAATCCGTACGCACCCCATAAAAGAGTATATTAAGCTAAAAAAGAGACTCACCCAAAACGTGAATCTCTTTTTTTATTATCTGAGAAATGGTTTTGTCTCAGGCTCATTTTCATTTTTTAGTTGAGAAAGAGTGGTATTGAACTCAGTAAACACTAAAAATTTCTGCTGTTCCTTAGCCAAATCTCTTTCATAGTTAGCTAAAACGCCTATGGGCTAAGGACAAAGACTAGATCTTCAGATCACCTAGTCCATTGCTATAAAACTGTTTAGCAATACTAATCCAATAATTTCTGCAATTCTTGTGCTAACAGTTTAAGTGCTACTTGTGGGTTAGCTTGTCCTTTCGTTGCTTTCATAAGGAAGCCTGTGAAAGCCTTGTCAGCATTACGTTTCCCTGATTTGAAATCGGCAACGGCCGCTTCATTATCAGCAAAAACTTGGTGAATAATTGGAATCAATACTTCTGGATCGGAAATCTGAACCAGTCCTGCTTTTTCAACGTATTCGCGTGCTGAACCACCATTTTTAGCCAAGTGAACAAATACTTTCTTAGCTATTTTAGATGAAATCGTACCATCTTCAATCAAGCCTAACATTTCAAGAAGATTTTCAGGTGTCAAACCAATTTCTGGTAATGTTTTGTTCTCAGCATTGAGGAATTGCGCCACCTCACCTTGAAGCCAGTTAGAAATTTGTTTAGCATCGCCGCCCTGAGCTACCGCTGATTCAAAGAAATCTGACGTTGCTTTAGTCGCTGTCAACTGACTAGCATCATAGGCTGTAAGACCATATTCTGATGTGTATTTAGCACGACGTTCTTTTGGAAATTCTGGCAACTCTGTGCGAATCTCTTCAATCCAAGCATCATCAATTTCGTAAAGTGGTAGGTCAGGTTCTGGAAAGTAACGATAGTCCGCAGCTCCTTCTTTAACACGCATAAGAATCGTTTCACCAGTCGATTCATCATAACGACGGGTTTCTTGTTGAATTTGCCCACCAGAGCGCAATAGTTTAGTTTGACGTTCAATCTCATGTTGTAAACCTTTACGAACATAGTTGAATGAGTTAAGATTTTTCAACTCTGTCTTGGTACCAAAAGCTTCTTGACCGTAAGGACGAAGAGAGATATTGGCATCAACACGCATTGACCCCTCTTCCATCTTGACATCTGAAATACCAGTATACTGAATAACTTCTTTCAAGGCCGTCAAATAAGCATAAGCCTCTTCAGGGGAACGCATATCCGCTTCTGAAACAATCTCAATCAAAGGGACACCCTGACGGTTTAGGTCAACATAAGAGTAACCATCTGTTCCATGAGTGTTTTTACCGGCATCTTCTTCAAGGTGAGCCCGCTCAATACGGATTTTCTTGGTTGAGCCATCTTCTAACTCAACATCAATCCAACCATTGTAACCAATCGGCTCATCAAATTGGGAAATTTGATAAGCTTTTGGATTATCAGGATAGAAATAATTTTTACGGTCAAAATGCATTTCTTGATGAATAGCCATGTTTAAAGCTAAGGAAGCTTTAATCCCCGCATCAATAACCCCTTTATTGATAACAGGCAGAACACCTGGGAAAGACCAATCAATGATATTGGTGTTGCTATTGGCTTCTTGTCCAAAATGCGCTGATGATGGTGAAAAGATTTTAGAATTCGTGTTTAATTCAACGTGGACTTCAAGTCCAATGATTGTTTCAAAATTCATTAATTTTCACCTCCAAAAATCTTAGGTTGCTGTTTGTGATAATCCGTTGTTGCTTCAAAAGCTGCAGCTGCTTGATAAATCGTTTCTTCACTGTATTTAGGGCCAATCAACTGCAAGCCAACTGGCAAGCCATCCACAAATCCTGATGGAATTGAAATCCCTGGAAGACCGGCTAAGTTAACTGGAATAGTCAAGAGGTCAGCCAAATACATGGAAACCGGATCTTTGGATTTATCACCAAAACCAAAAGCTACACTAGGTGTCGTTGGGCCTAAAATTAAGTCGTAATTTGCAAAGACATTTTCAAAATCGCGAATAATTAAGGTACGAACTTGACCAGCTTTTTTGTAGTAAGCGTCGTAATAACCCGATGATAAGCTGAAAGTACCAAGCATGATTCGACGTTTTACTTCATCGCCAAACCCTTGACTACGTGTGTTGACATAAATGTCATCAAGATTTTTGGCATCTTCAGCACGGAAGCCATAACGAATGCCATCAAAACGTTGCAAGTTTGACGATGCTTCTGAAGACGCGATAATGTAATAAACAGCCACACCATATTTACTATGGGGAAGACTGACTTCTTCTACGATAGCACCAAGTTTTTCAAACTGCTTAGCTGCTGCTAGGACATTGTCCTTAATTTCAGGATCAATCCCTTCGCCAAGGTATTCCTTCGGAAGTGCGATTTTCATGCCTTTAATCTCTTGACCAATCTTGCTGGTAAAATCAGCTACTTGTTTTTTAGTTGATGTCGCATCCTTAGGATCATAGCTTGAAATGACATTCAACAATTGAGCATTCTCTTTAACTGTCGGTGCAAATGGACCAATTTGGTCAAGCGAGCTACCAAAAGCAATCAATCCAAAACGCGATACCATACCATAAGTCGGTTTCATTCCAACCACACCATTGAAAGCAGCTGGCTGGCGAATGGAACCTCCGGTATCAGAACCAAGTGACAAACGTACCTGCCCAGATGCAACAGCTGCAGCTGAGCCACCAGATGACCCTCCAGGAACTTTTGTATGGTCCCAAGCATTCTTAGTTTGCTTGAAGTAAGATGTTTCAGTTGAGCCACCCATGGCAAATTCATCCATATTTGCTTTACCAATGACAATCATATCTTTGTCATAAGCATTAGCAACGGCTGTTGCATCAAAGATGGGTTCGTAGTTATATAGCATCCTTGATGAAGCTGTTGTCAAAATCCCTTTAGTAGAGATATTGTCTTTAACCGCGAGCGGGATACCACTCATGATATTTTCAGCATCAATCCCTTTAGCATCAATAGCTTGAGCCTGTTTCAAAGCCTCTTCTTCTGCGATAGTTACAAATGATCCCATAAGCTCTTCGCGAGATTTGATGTCTTCTAAAGTCGCCTTAGTTAATTCTGTCGCTGAAATTTCCTTTTTAACAAGGAGGTTGTGCAACTCTTCAATGGTCTTATGAGTAAAAGTCATTAAGCATCTCCTCCTTCTTCAAAGATGGCCGGTACTTTGATAAAATAGTCTTTTTCTTCAGGAACATTTTTAAAAAGCTCTTCTCTTGGCTGACCAGCTTTTGCGATATCTTCACGCATAACATTTTTACGATCTGCCATTGTAGTTGTCACTGGCACACCTTCTGTATCAACTTCATTTAACAATTCAACCATATCAACAATTTTTGTCAAACTTTGAGCAAATTCCCTGGTTTCTTGCTCTGTAAAACTCAGTTTAGACAATTTGGCAACATGACGTACTTCTTCTTCAGAAATTTTCATTGCTTTCTCCTCTATCGTTTTGTAGATTATTTTTAATCAAAAATAAGAGCCACATCCAGTCTATCCGTTAAATTATACCACAAAAATGAAGATAGTCCTATCTCCTAAAAACAAGAAAACACCCCATCCACAATAGACAGGGTGATTAGTTTAATCCGTTATTCTAGCTCTTATGCTACAAGGTCCATTGGTTTCGCTATGACGACAAACGCGCAGCTGATGACTTTAGATATTTCAATTTGAAAAGCAGGCTTATAAGCAGCAACAAATTCTCTAAGAAAGACACAAATAGCTAGCAAAACAGCACCAATACTACAATATGAACACGATAGTCACAACACAACTGTCAAAATCCCTTCCAGCAACAGCTGGATGTTAGCAGTATCCGTGCAAAAAACACTAACCTCTTCTTTTATTGATTTCTAGAAGTAAGCGAGCGCTCCATTAGGTTTCGACCGGGAGCTCCTACAAGTTTAGAAGGTGGAAAAAGCCAGATGTCCAGATGAAAAGTGTTCTTTCTTATGACGATCATTAGCAAACAACGACTCACTTTCTTGAGCACATTTCTCTGCTGTTAGTTACAGTATCAGCCGTAAAGTCGCTCGTCTTAACCATTGAAATGAGGGCTTTTAGGGTTAATTGTATTCCTTAATTTTATCGAAGATACCTTCATTGATAACTTTAAGGTAAGTTCCTTTCATACCAAGTGAACGACTTTCAATAATACCAGCACTCTCAAGTTTGCGAAGGGCATTAACAATAACTGAACGCGTGATGCCAATCCGGTCCGCAATCACTGATGCTGTCAAACGCCCTTCTGTACCGTCTAGTTCACCGAGAATAGCTGCTACAGCTTTCATCTCTGAGTAAGACAGAGTATTGATAGCCATAGTAACAGCCGTTTGTTTACGAATAGTTTCTTCGAGATTCTCAGTTTGAAGATTCAACAACTGGATACCCACAACTGTTGAGGCAATTTCTGCAAGAATCAAGTCTTCATCTTTAAAATCCTTGTCATTGCGCCAAATAATCAATGTTCCAAGACGCATGCCACCGCCGTAAATAGGGGCTAAGGTGGTCAAGCCATCTGGAAACTCCTCTTGAAGCTCTACTGGGAAAATACTAAGATCATGAGTTACAGGTAAGTTAGCTTCTGTATCGTAAACACGACTAGCAGCTTTGACGTACTCATCGATTAACTTTTTCTCTTCGAACATGGCCTCAACGCGGTCATTATTAGTTTTGTATTTAAGGGCAAAACCAAGGATAGTGCCCCCTCCGTTGATGATACACACATTACAGTCAATGATGTCTCCAAGTTGAGTCGCCATTAAGTTATAAGGTAGATCTCCGTCGAGGCTGTCAACCGAACGTTGGAGAATAGACGTAATTTTACGCGTTTGTGATAATAAATTAGGCATGATGACCCTTTCTATACTGAAAAATATATTACGAGTCATTATAACAATTGCAGACAAAAAAAGCAAGTAATTATCTGAAAATTACTTACAATAACGAAAAAAATACGCAATTATCATTTTTTTAATATCTCATTACCATTTTACCAATGTTAACGGCGGTATTGTCTCAGAAAGCGCTCCATTTTTGCTTGAATTTCGGCTAATTCTTCAACTCTCGGTAAATAGACAATGCGAAAATGATCTGGATCTTTCCAGTTAAAGCCTCGACCATGGACCAGCATAATTTTTTCTTGTTTCAAAAAGTCCAATACAAATTGTTCATCATCTGGAACATTGTAGACCGTTTTGTCAATTTTAGGAAAAAGATAGAGTCCAGCTTGCGGTTTAACAGCAGATAAACCTGGGATATCATTGATCGCCTTGGTTACAAATTCTCTTTGTTCGTAAAGTCGTCCACCAGGCATCAAAAGTTCATCTACTGATTGATAACCACCTAAAGAGGTTTGGACTACTTGCTGAGCTAAAACATTGGAGCAAAGGCGCATATTTGAAAGCATATCTAGGCCTTCAATATAACCTTTCACATGATCTTTACATCCTGAAAGAACCATCCAACCAACACGAAAACCACAAATGCGATGTGATTTTGATAAGCCATTCATCGTTACGACAAACAAATCAGGAGCCAACGTTGCAATCGGGATATGTTTTGCGCCATCAAAGACCATGCGGTCATAAATTTCATCGGAAAAAATAAGCAAGTTATGACGGCGTGCTATATCCACAATTCCTTCCAATATTGCTTTAGGATATAAAGCGCCCGTGGGATTATTAGGATTAATGATGACGATAGCTTTCGTTTGTTTAGAAACTTTAGCTTCCATATCATCTAAATCAGGATACCAATTGGCTGCCTCATCACAAATATAATGCACTGCCTTGCCACCAGCTAGACTGACAGCTGCTGTCCACAGTGGATAATCTGGCATAGGGACTAAGATTTCATCACCATCATCAAGCAACCCCTGCATGGACATGGTAATCAATTCTGATACTCCATTGCCGATATAAATATCATCAATATCAACATTTGGAAACTGCTTGATTTGACAATACTGCATAATAGCTTTGCGGGCTGAAAAAATGCCTTTGCTATCAGAATATCCTTCGCTATCACGCGCGTTCATGATCAAATCTCTAATCACTTCATCTGGTGCTGTAAAGCCAAATTCTGCAGGATTCCCCGTATTTAAGCGAAGAATTTTTTCACCGTTTGCTCGCATTCGATTGGCTTCATCAAGGACAGGACCTCTAATATCATAAGCAACATGTTCTAATTTAGATGATTTTTCAAAAGTCTTCATTGTGTACCTCACGTTTTGCTATTATAGCGTAATTTTTAGAAAATAACACGCTTTTTCATTTGTCTTCAAGTGACGTTTTGATAAGATAGTCTTTTCAGAAAATGAATTTGAAACGCTTTCATTTTTTAGATAAATAAGTTATAATAGAGACATAGAAATAAGGAGGTCACTTATATGTCTCATCAATACAAAAAAATCCTAGTCGCAATCGACGGCTCTGCAGAAGCTGAACTTGCCTTTGAGAAAGCTGTTAACGTTGCCAAACGAAATGAGGCTGCACTATTGTTGACCCATGTTATTGATACACGAGCTCTTCAAAGTGTTGCTACATTTGACGCCACCGTTTATGAAAAATTAGAACGTGAAGCACACGAATCACTCACCGAATTGGAAAACAAGGCTAGAGCCGCTGGAATCCAAGATGTCCGTCAGATTGTTGAATTCGGCAATCCGAAATCACTACTAGCTATTGATATTCCTGATAAAGAAGAGGCTGACTTGATTATGCTTGGTGCTACTGGTCTCAATGCCTTCGAGCGTCTTTTGGTTGGGTCATCATCTGAATACATCCTTCGCAACGCTAAGATAGATATCCTAGTGGTTCGCGACAAAGACAAAGTCTTGTAATGCTCATGACACCCCATTCGGTAGGGAACTTAAACCTATAAGCTAAAACTTGATTCTCAATAGAATAAACTTTCGGAAAGGATAATGCAATACTCTTTCTGAGAGTTTTCTTTCCTAAATAAAAAAATTGAAGAAAATAGCCTTTTCTTCAACCGAGACTTCTAGACTCCAGCCTAGAAGTTTTTATTGTGTTCGCTGTAATGATTTTTGGATTTGACGATCTAATTCTTTTTTAATAGCTGGTTCTGGTGCAAACTTTTTCTCCCAACCATCTGGTTTCAGAATTTTATGGGTGCGAGAATCATAGTGAGCTTTACCATCTGGGAATATTTTACCCATATTCGCCTCGTGAACAATGTCAAAGAATGGTTTTGGATCAACCCCCATTAAGACAAAGGATCCATAAGTGAAATAAAGAAGATCTGTCAATGCATCCACTTCTCCCACTAACGGTGTTTCCGGATGGGGTTTACTCTGTACTTTTTGAGCCGCCTTGTCCACATCTGCATGAAGATTCAAAATAGCTTGGGTAAAATCATGATGATCCCCTTGGCTAGCCGCATAGAGAAATTCAACAATCTCTTCTACCTTGAAGTTAGCACGATTGCCACCCTCATTAATATTATAGAGACGAGGGGTATGGTTAACCGAACCATCCATGAGGAGATGAAAATCCTTAGCTTTATTGAAATTGTCATCACGACTTTTAAATCCTTCTTCAGGATCCAAATGAATTAAGCCATGGTGTGCCAGAGCTTTTGAAATCCCGTCTCGGTTATTACTATCTGTCGTGTAGTTAGCGATGGACTTAAGCTTATCCTGACCATTCCCCATAGCAACGCCAATACCAACTCCTGTGAGCATCTCCATGTCATTCTCTGAATCGCCGAATGCCATGACCTCATCTAGGTCAAAATCAAAAATGTCGCCGATTTTCTCAATGCCTTTAATTTTAGATTGTCCCTCAGAGATTAAATCAATGGAGTAAGGACTGGAACGCGTGATTGTAATCTGAGGGAACTTATCGCGCAGCTTTTGACTTTCCCCTTGCGTTGCAACCAATACAATCTGAAAAACTGGCTCTCTCATTATGGTCTTAAGATAGTCAATGTTTTGAGGTTTAATGCGACGAATAATTTTTTTGAAACTGTTTTCGACAGTCTTCGTTAATTTTTTAGGCACCAATCGACTGACAATTTGTCCAAAGGTACTGGTCCCCATTTCAATTAATCCCGAGCCCACTAAACCAGAAGCTGTTCCTAAAGAAATTTCACGTTTTTTATCCCCAGCATAGCGGATAACACGATAAATGAGCGATTTTGGCAACTGATTTTGGTAAAGAATTTTATCTCGCGTAAAAATATATTGACCATTATAGGTTACCGCAAAATCAAGGCCTAAGTTATCCATAAAAGGTTGCACAAAACCAGGGCCTCGTCCAGTTGCCACACCGACAAGAATCCCTTGCTCTTTTAAACTTTTAATGGCTAAGACAGTTGCTTTTTCAACGCGCTTACTGTCATTTAATAGGGTGCCATCAATATCAAAAAAAACTGCCTTGATTGCCAACTTGACTCTCCCATTTTCTGAATTATGTTAAAATAAATTATAACATAATTTTGAAAGAAGTCTTTTTTAATGGTAAAAAATATACTCGTTCTCCACACTGGGGGCACTATTTCCATGACTGCTGATGAAATGGGAAATATCAACTCATCTGCAGATAATCCAATGAACCACGTTGCTGTTGAACTTGATGATTATAACATCACAACTATCGATATTTTTAACGTTCCTAGTCCTCACATCACTGAAAAACACATGTTTGAACTTTATCGCAAAATTAAAGAAATCGGTGATCAATTCGACGGCGTTGTCATTACCCATGGTACTGATACTCTAGAAGAAACAGCCTATTTTCTTGATACCATGAATCTTCCCAACATCCCAATTGTTATTACGGGTGCTATGCGCTCATCCAACGAGCTTGGGAGTGATGGTATTTACAATTACCTTTCTGCCCTTCGAGTTGCAGGAAATCCAAAATCAGTTGGAAAGGGAGTCCTTGTGGTTATGAATGATGACATTCATGCCGCTAAGTATGTTACCAAGACTCACACAACCAATGTTTCCACCTTCCAAACTCCCACTCATGGACCCTTGGGCATTATTATGAAAAATGAAATTCTCTTTTTTCAAATTGCTGAAACACGCGTGCGTTTTGATTTAGATGCCATTGATGGGACAATCCCTATTATCAAATCCTATGCAGGTATGGGAGATGGTATTCTTAGTTTGCTGAGAGCCAGTCATATTGATGGTATCGTCATTGAAGCGCTTGGTGCCGGCAACCTACCTCCCGAAGCCGCCGAGTCGCTAACAACATTAGCTAAAGAAGGTTTACCTGTCGTCCTAGTATCTCGGTGTTTCAATGGTATCGCTGAGCCTGTCTATGCTTATCGAGGTGGTGGCGTGGATCTGGCTAACAATGGCATCATGTTTGTCAAAGAACTTAATAGCCAAAAAGCCCGCCTTAAACTGCTCATTGCTCTCAATGCCCAGCTAAAAGGACAGGCATTGAAAGAATACATCGAAGGGTAACAAGCAATACCTTTTGACAAGCTAAAGGCATCGACCCGTTACACAATAACAGAGACTGAGCAAAAACGCCAATCTCAACCCTTCTTTTTGCAAGACAAGCAATCTAAAAAGCATAGAATGACGTTTTTAAAAACGCCATTCTATGCTTTTTTCTCTATTTTAACATTTTTGCCCAGGCTCTTTTAACAGTCGATTTTTTTCATAGAAAATTTTCAAACGTCCGTTAATAGAAATGATTAGCCACTGCAAGACTGATCCACTAAAATCACCAACTCTAAATTATATTAGACCATAAGAGACAATAGGCAGGATAAAAATACAACCAATAGAAGTATTTTCTACCATCATGTCACGATAAGCGCAAAGACCTTGAGACCTACTGAAAACGGAAACTAAAAGAGGCTAGTTACTATTAAACGAAGAACTGAGAATAAAACTAACTAAAAACATAAGACAATCCAAAAAGAGGACTTTTGAGGATTCTCGTGGTTTTTCATCAATCCCTTTAAGGCAAAATATGACCTGCTTTAGTATAAATGTCATACCACTCAGGACGTGTCAATTCAATCTTCTCAGCTTCTGCGATACGTTTGATACGATCAGGATTCATCGAACCAACAATGGTCTGAATCTTAGCAGGATGACGTAAAATCCAGGCCACAATAATCGCTTCATCAGAGACATCGTACTTATCTGCCAAGGCTGTTATAGTATCGTTTAATTCTTTATAATCAGGATTTCCTGAGAATAGGCCTTTTGAGAGATCAATCTGGAAAGGAGACCAGGCCTGAATAGTCACCTTATTCAAACGGCAATAGTCAATAATGCCCCCATCTCGGTCGTTTGCACCTGGCGTTGTCATATTAACTTCAAGACCTGATGAAATCATCGGAGCATGGACTGGTGATAATTGCAACTGATTGACAGCCAAGGGTTCATCTAAATAGGATTGTAAGAATTCCATTTGGCTACGATTTTGATTGCTAACACCAAAATAACGGACTTTTCCAGCCATTTTCAATTGCGTAAAGGCTTCCGCCACTTCTTCAGGTTCCCACAAAGCATCTGGTCGATGGAGCACTAGAAAATCAAGATATTCTGTCTCTAAACGTTTCAAAATACCATCAACGGCTGTTAGGATATGATCTTTTGAAAAATCAAAGAAGCCTTTGCGAATACCACATTTTGATTGTAATATCACATCTTCACGTTTAACATTAAGATTTTTCATAGCGTTACTAAAACGAATTTCAGATTCTCCACCGCCATAAATATCCGCATGATCAAAAAAGTTGATACCACTCTCCAACGAAGCTGACATAACTTTTTCAGCTTCCTTGACATCAAGAGCGTTCATACGCATAGCACCTAAGGCAATACGTGATCCCTTTACACCTGTTTGTCCAATATCTTGTAACATAGCTACTCCTTTAAAAGACTATTTTATTTTAAGAAAAGTATAGCATTTTTTAGATAGATTTTCATTAGGAAAAATAAGAAAAATCAACTTTAATCGTTTCAAAAAGGCCAAACAGAATTTGAAAGCGATTCAAATGCGTTTGATTTTTTGCTTTTTTTTTAAAAAATTCGCTTTTTCTTTAAAAACCATCTTGAATTTTTACAATTGACATAGTAAACTAACTATGGACACATTTTTAACATTTTCACTAATTAAGGAGTTAGGTTATGATGAAAAAGAAAGTTGCTTTAAAGAGTAGTATTTTGGCTGTTGTAGCTGGCTTTGGGCTTATGGCCGGTAGCGTTTATGCCGATCAAGGAGCGATTCAAATTTTAGGAGTCAATGATTTCCATGGGGCTCTAGATACAACCGGATCTGCCTACATGCCTGATGGCAAAGTTTCTAATGCTGGTACAGCGGCTCAATTAGACGCTTATATGGATGATGCTGAAAAAGAATTTACTGCTGAAAACCCCGATTCTACATCACTTCGTGTCCAAGCTGGTGATATGGTAGGGGCTAGTCCTGCCAATTCTGGATTACTTCAAGACGAACCAACCATTAAAGCCTTCAATAAAATGGGATTTGACTATGGAACAATCGGTAATCACGAATTTGATGAAGGTTTAGATGAGTTTCATCGCATCACAACAGGTAAAGCACCTTCTGCTGATGCCGGCTTTAATGATATTGTCTATGATTACGAACATGTTCGCGCAACACAGGAAACTGTCATTGCCAATGTTATTGACAAAACAACCGGCGAGATTCCACATAACTGGAAGCCATATGCTATCCGAGAAGTGCCAATCAATGACAAAATTGTTAAAGTTGGTTTCATCGGTATTGTGACGAAAGAAATCCCTAACCTAGTATTACGCCAAAATTATGAACAGTATGAATTCTTAGATGAAGCTGAAACCATAGCTGCTTATGCTCTAGAATTGCAGAAAAAAGGGGTAAAAGCTATTGTTGTTCTTGCCCACATCCCAGCTGTCAATAAAGGAGAAGCTGTTGAGGATGAAGCAGCAGATATTATGAAACGTGTTTCTGAGATTTTCCCAGAACACAGTGTTGACATCCTATTTGCAGGCCACAATCACCAGTATACAAACGGCGTTGTTGGCAATACTCGCATCGTTCAAGCTTTATCACAAGGTAAGGCCTACGCTGATGTACGTGGTGTCCTTGACACTGATACACAAGATTTTGTCGCTGTCCCAAATGCTGAAGTCATTGCGGTTGCTCCTGGTGTCAAAACTGGTAGTGAAGATATCCAGGCTATCGTTGACGAAGCCAATGCTATCGTAAAACAAGTAACCGATGCTAAAATCGGTACCGCTGCTACTTCAGAATTGATTAGTCGTGATGTCAATGAATTCAAAGAAAGTCCCGTTGGAAACCTTGTCACAACTGCTCAACTAGCCATTGCTAATCAAGAGTCGGAAACTCCAGTAGACTTTGCGATGACTAATAACGGTGGTATCCGTTCAGACCTACTAGTTGCTGAAGATGGAACCATTACCTGGGGAGCAGCACAAGCCGTGCAACCTTTCGGTAATATCCTTCAAATTGTCCAAATGACTGGTGAAGACATTTACAAAGTTCTTAATGAACAATACGACGAAAAACAAAAATATTTCCTTCAAATGTCTGGTCTTAAATACACCTTTACTGATAACCCTGAAGGTGGGGAAGAAACACCATATAAAGTGGTTAAAGCCTATAAATCTAATGGTGAAGAGATTGATCCAAAGAAAACTTACACCTTAGTGATCAATGACTTCCTCTTTGGTGGTGGTGACGGCTTTGCAAGCTTCCGAAATGCAAAATTAATTGGAGCTATCAATCCTGATACCGAAACCTTTATCAGATACATTCAACAGCAAGAAGCTAAAGGTGAGAAAATTACAACAGGTATCGGAAATGTTAAAACCTACTTAGCTGAAGTTCCTGATGATGCGGTTGATTCAAACGACACAACAACAGGACCTAATACTCCAAACAACCCTTCTACTTCAACAACTCAAACAACTGACTTACCTGGTAATGGAAAAATGATTAACCAATCACCAGCTTCCCATAGTATCCAAAACAAAGCAATCGTCTTAACACTTGGGAATAAAAAAGCCGCAGCCAAATCAGAAAATCATTATGAAAGTAAAGAAGTCAGTCTTCCAGAAACTGGCGAAAATACTTCTGCAAGCTTTATCCTAGCTGGAATCAGCATTTTGGGAATGGCTGGACTAGTTGTTAAACGCAAAAATAATTAGACTATTGATTTAGTCCCATCAAAATACTCCTCCTTAATGATTTAAGGAGGAGTATTTTTCTCTTATTCATCACGATGGCAAGAACATTGGCCGGGAAGGCATTGACAAACAACCTTATCTACCGCTTCAGATTTTTTAGCGTCCAGCAATTTCTCAAGATCTGCGATATCTCGCGAAGTCATCGGTGTATCCAGTAATAACTTTTCAATTAGCAACTTATGATTCGTAACACAAATTTTAGCAAAGGTATCTGAGACACTAGTCCATTGACCCATCTCTTGGGAAATCAAGGCTCTGTACCAAAAACGACGGCCCTCACGACGACTAGCTAACAACTCTTTTTCAACCAACCGGGTTATCATTGTCTTTATAGTTGAATCCGACCAATCATGATTCTGTTGCAAAACATCAATAATAAAAGCACTCGTGGCTTCCTTAGATGCCCAAACAACCTTCATAACCTCCCATTCAGCATTTGAAATCTGTGACATGATAATCTCCTTGTTGACAATTGTAAATAAATTTTACCTTATCTATTTTTTAGTGTCAAATTCCAGACACTAAGTCATTTAATACCGTGAACCAAGCACCTTGATGGTATAATCAACTGAAACAAGAACAGGACAAAAATGTCTCAATAAAAGTATGGCTATTTGACAATACTTTTCTGAGGTGTTTTTTAATGTAAGCCCACGTTTTCTCGATGGGAGTGTACTCAGGTGAGTACGAAGGAAGGGGTAAAACTCTATGCCCCTGCTCTTTAGACAAGACCTTTAATCTGCTCATTCTATGAAACGTTTCATTGTCCATAATGATAACTAATGGCGTCTCCAAAACGAGGAGTAAGAATTTTTGGAACTAAGCTTCGAAAAGATCACTAGTCATAGTATCTTTATAAGTCATTTTACTATAAAACCCAATCCTTAAAATCGTTCTTTCAAATCACCTGAGGTAGACAAATACTTTTTGGACCTGTGTGACTCTCTCAATTTTTGAAAGTCAAAATAAAAAGGTCCAATGGACCTTTCAGAATGCTAATGATCTTTACGGTCTAAATGACGTAACAATTCGTCAATTTTATTGCCGTATTCAATCGACTCATCTTTTTCAAAAGATAAATCAGGAATTTTGTACATGTGTAAGTTTTTACCTAGTTCACGTTTGATAGTTCCTGTGGCTTTTTCTAAACCAATTTGAGCTTTTTGATTATCAGAAGCCAGTTCACTGTGGATTGTATAGTAAACTTTCGCCATTGATAAATCACCCAACATTTGAACATCCGTGATAGTAACATCCTGAACACGAGGGTCACGAACCTTGAGACGCAAGATTTCATTGACTTCGCGTTTGATTTCCATCCCAACGCGATCGACACGATGATTTGCCATAATATGATACCCACTCCATCAAAGGAGCTATTCTAGATAGCTACAAGACTGAAACTATAATTGTGACAACCTCGGCTAGCTTTTGAAATAGTTCCTAAAAGAGAGCCCTTCCTTTCATTTTATTTAGTAAGCCTTCATGAAAAACAAAAACTGATTAACCACGTCTGACCACAATTAGTTTCAAACATAGAAACGATTGTCTTGTTTTTCGGTGAGCATTTAATAGATTATAATGGTTCGGAGTCAACTATTTTCAAGAAAAGCTAGGCTACTCACCTAGCTTTTTTATGATCTATTCACAAAGATAGCTTATTTTCTAGCAATTTCTTCCATGATATAAGCTTCGATGGTATCATCAACTTTAAGATCGTTGAAGTTTTCAATCATGAGACCACCCTCTTGAGCATTTCCAACTTCTTTAACATCATCTTTATAGTGTTTCAAACTAGCTAATTTACCATCAAAGATAACAACACCGTCACGGATGACACGCGCGCTTGAGTCACGTGTAATTTTACCGCTGATGACCATGAATCCACCGATAGTACCAACTTTAGAAACTTTGAAGGTTTCACGGATAATGGCTTCACCAAGAACTTTTTCTTGATATTCAGGATCCAGTTTACCTTTCATCGCTTCTTCAACTTCCTCGATGACCTTATAGATAATGCTATGAAGGCGAATTTCAACTTCATCTGTATCAGCCTGTTGACGTGCTTGAGGTGTCGGACGAACGTTAAAACCAATGATAACAGCGTTAGAAGCTTCTGCTAGGGTGATATCTGATTCGTTAATGGCACCAACTGCTGAGTGAACCACATTAACACGAACACCCTCTACTTCAATTTTAAGAAGTGATGCTGCCAAGGCCTCAACAGAACCTTGAACGTCAGCCTTGATAATAACATTAACAGTCTTAACCTCTCCCGCTTTAAGAGTATCAAAGAGGTTTTCGAGACTAACACGTTGTGTGTTTTGACGTTGTTTCATAAGAGCTCGCTTAGCCCGTTCTTCACCAGCTGCACGAGCGGCTTTTTCATCAGCGTAAACGGCAAAATGATCGCCAGCCATAGGCGTTTCGTTCAAACCAGTAATAGAAACTGGTGTTGATGGCGCAGCTGTTTTAACACGACGACCAAGATCATTGACCATCGCACGAACACGACCGAAGGTGTTACCAACGACGATTGGGTCTTGAACATTAAGAGTCCCTTGTTGAACGAGAAGGGTCGCAACCGCACCTTTACCTTTATCAAGACGAGCTTCGATTACAGTACCAATGGCACGAACAGTTGGGTCGGCTTTTAACTCTTCCATTTCTGCGACAAGGAGAACTGTTTCAAGTAATTCATCGATATTTTGACCGAATTTCGCTGAAATTTCCACAAACTCAGAGTCACCACCCCAAGCTGTTGAAATTACTCCATGTTCAGCCAATTCACCAATAACCCGTTCAGGGTTGGCCCCTGGTTTATCAATCTTGTTAATCGCAACAATGATTGGAACACCTGCAGCTTTCGAGTGATTAATCGCCTCAATAGTCTGAGGCATAACACCATCGTCTGCGGCCACAATTAAGATAGTCACATCAGTTACGGAAGCTCCACGTGCACGCATAGAAGTAAAGGCTGCGTGTCCTGGTGTATCCAAGAAGGTAATTTTTTTACCGCTGGTTTCAATTTGATAAGCACCGATATGCTGAGTGATACCACCAGCTTCTCCAGTCGCCACACGTGAATTACGTAGGGTATCGAGAAGAGTTGTTTTACCGTGGTCAACGTGACCCATGATCGTAACAACTGGTGCACGTTCTACTAATTCATCAGCGTTTAAGTAGTCTTCATCTGCAAAGAAACGTTCGATGTCTGCATCATCCACTTCAATCTTAGCATGAGCTTCAATACCATAATCAACCATCAAAAGTTCAATGGTATCACCATCCAGTGATTGGTTTTGTGTTGCCATAACACCCATCATAAAGAGTTTTTTGACAATTTCAGCAGGCTCACGTTTAATACGTTTTGCAATTTCAGCAACCGTCATTCCTTCAGTATATTCGAATTCCTTAGGTAATTCATGGAATTTACGCTCTGTTACTGGTTTTGGAGCATTATTACCATTACGGTTGTTTTTACCTTTTTTATTGTGTTTATTTTTGTTCCAGTTACTATTTCTTTGATTTCTCACTTGGTTTTGATTCGTCCGATTTTTCTTATTTTTACTTTGCTTAGGACCATCTTCATGCTGACTTGAATAATCACGCGATTTATCAAGACGACCCTGTTTTTTACGACGGTTGTCTGATTGAGTAGAAGCTACTTGTGCTGGAGTAACCGCCACCTTAGGCTGAATAGAATCTGCAGCTAGACGAGCAGTTTCTTTCGCCTTTTGTTCTTTTTCAGCCTCAGCTTGTTTTGCTTTGCGGGCTTGTTCTTGGGCGATTTGAGCCTGACGCTTCGCTTCCTCTTGTTCACGGAAACGCGATTCACTTTGGCGCGAATACTCAGCATTTTGTTCTGCTTTTAGAGCGGCAGCACGTGCTTTGAAATCTATTTTTGGTCCAGGTTGTTGCTGACGATTTTGTTGGCGATTATGACTGAAGCGATTGTCCCGGTCGCGATCATTACGATTTGACTGTTCGAAACGACGGTTATTATTGGAACGATTGTCTTGCTGACGACCACCATTATGCTGGCCTTGTTGGCTACGATTGTCCCGTCGGCGATCATTTGATCGATTATCACGACGGCTTTGACTGTTCCCATTACGATTGTCTCGATTACCGCCATTAGCACGACGCTCTGCTTCAGCCTTGGCTTTAGCTTCACGCTCTGCTTTAAAGTTACGACTTTGTGGACGTGATTTTGCAACAGTTGGTTTTGCAGTTACAGACTTTTGATTAGGTTCTTCAACCTTTGAAGCCGTTTCTTTTGCCTTTTCACCTACCGACGACTGGCTAGCTTCCTGAGATTTCGGTGTGCTTGACACTTTCTTCTCAGTTGCTTTTAGTGCTGCCTTACCTTTAAAAGCAGCTGTAAGGCGTTCAGCGTCACTTGCTTCAACACTTGACGCATGACTTTTAACTGCCAATCCTAATTCTTGAGCCTTGGCCACAACTTCCTTACTTGCGACACCGACTTCTTTCGCAATTTCATATAAGCGTTTTTTTGACACGTGATGTCCTCCTATTCTTTATGCCATAAGAGTCCTCATTTTCTTTGAAAATCCAGCATCAACAATGGCGACTGCCTTTCTCGGCTTACCCATTGCCATGCTTAATTCCAGTGTATTAAACACTGTGGAGACTTCTATTTGATAGTATTTACTTTTATCCGTGATTTTTTTAGTCAAATTATCGCTAGCATCATTAGCTAGGAAAATCAATTGTGCTTCCTGATGTTGAATCGCTTTAATAACTAGTTCTTCACCAGATATGATTTTCCCAGCTCTCTGTGCTAAGCCGATTAAATTGGCTAATCGTTGATGATTATTCAAGACCGAGCTCTCTTCTTTTCACCTTGTGGTCAACGTAAGCAATTAAATCATCATAGAATGCATCAGCAATTGCCACTTTGAAACTACGGTCAAAGACACGTCGTTTTTTAGCTTCCTCTGCTTCTTGATTATCTAATTTGATATAAGCTCCGCGACCGTTCGCTTTTCCAGTTGGATCGATAAAAATATCACCCTCTTTGTTTTTAACAATTCGAAGTAAATCGCGTTTATCAATCGCTTCACCAGAAACAAGCGATTTTCTTAAAGGTATTTTACGTGTTTTAGCCATAAATACCTCTATTATTATTCTTCATTAGGTGCTTCTTCAAGCGGTGTTACATCTATATCTTGTTCTTCTAATGCATCTGCTTCTATCACTGGTGCTTCAACAGAAACAGCCTCTTCGCTCTCAGATGCTAAAGCTTGTCGCGCTTCAATTTCTTCGTACTCAGTAGCAGACTTAATATCGATACGGTAACCAGTCAAATGCGCTGCCAGACGTACGTTTTGACCACGACGACCAATCGCTAACGACAATTTACTGTCTGGAACAATAACTGTCGCACGTTTGCTGTTTTCTTCATCGAAGAGCACCATGTCAACTTCTGCAGGGGCAATAGCATTATAAATGAATTCTGCAGGGTCTTCAACCCATTGGATAACATCGATATTCTCTTCAACCGGTACTTCAATACCTGTTTTAGCATCAAAGCGTGTTGGGTGGAACTTGCTGATAACTTTTTTGATGTTTGATCCTCCGCGACCAACAATCGTACCAATAGCATCAACATTAGGGTTATGACTACGAACCGCAACCTTCGTACGATCACCAGCTTCACGAGAAACGCTCATAATTTCCACTGTGCCATCAAAGACTTCTGGAATTTCCTGCTCCATGATACGTTTGATGAATTCAGGGTGACTACGACTAACGAACACATTGACACCCCGGGGGTTATTTTCTACTTTGTAGACGTAGACTTCAATGCGATCATGTGACTTAAACGTTTCACCTGGAATCTGATCCTGATGCGACAATTGCGCTTCCAAAGAGCCAAGGTTAACGTAGATAAAGCGTTGGTCGAAGCGTTCAACCGTACCAGTCATGATTTCACCTTCATGCTCCTTGTACTCGTTGAAAGTAACTTCACGCATTTGTTTACGCATTTTTTCCATGATTGTTTGTTTAGCTGATTGAGCAGCTACACGACCAAATTCAGCAACTGATTCTTCGAAGCGAATCTTATCACCAAGCTCATAAGCTGAACTAATAGCTAGAGCATCTTTTAAACTAATTTCAAGTCGACTATCAAAGACCTCATCAACAACCTCACGAACTGTATAGACTTGGAAGTCACCTGTTTTTTCATTGAACTCAATAACACAGCTTTCTGACTGCCCATAACGGCGTTTGTAGGCTGATTTTAAGGATTCAGTCACAGCATCAATGATATCCTCTTTATTAATGTGCTTTTCTTCTTCCAAGATACGGAAGGCTTCTAACATTTCTTTGCTCATGTTTTTCTCGCCTTAATACTTAAGGCAATTCCTTTCTTCTCAATGACTAGCGTTACAATTTCACCGCTAAACGGGCTTTAGCAATGGTTTGATAGGGAATTTCAACGGTCTTATGACGCGTCTTATCCAAGTAATCAATGGTCAGGGTTTCACCATCGAAGGAAACCAAGTCGCCTTCAAACAACTTGACTTTATCAATAGCCTTATAAAGACTGACGCTGACGTATGAGCCAACCGCATTCTCCAAAGCTTCCTTGGTTTTCAATGGACGTTCCAATCCAGGGCTAGATACTTCCAAAAAATATTGTTCTGGGAAAGGATCTGGCTTAATGGTATCTAGTAATGGACTAATGATATCCGTTAATGCCGCTGTATCGTCTACCGAAACGCCTCCAGGCTTATCGACAAAAAGACTAAGGACGTAATCGCCACCCATTTTTCCATATTCCACATCAACCAATTCATAAGGATCCTTAATATGAGGTGTAACCAATTCAGTTACCTGTTCGACTATTGTTGCGATAATAATCCCTCCTTGCACAGACAAGAGGCGAAGTTATTACCCCGCCCCTTTCTCATTATTTTAATTAATCATATCATAATAATAAACAACTTGCAAGCCTAAAGAGCCCTTCATCACGCCATACGCATGTAGAAAACGTATGTCACTATTTCTAACTACACACATGTTTCAAAATAATGGCATAAAACTTACGCAGGGACATGACTGGCATCTTATTTTCAGGGACCTTATAACACCTTTTCTATCTAAAAAATGGCATTTAAAACGAAAAACGATTTGCTCAAGAAACGTTCTTTCTACACTTGGCATGCCCCATATTATGGTACTAGCCTCTAATCTTCCTTAGCCAAATCTCCTTTAATATCAAACGTGTACTTGTGACCTTGCGTTAAACTTTGGTAAAATCCTTTACCTTCGTATAATTGGAAAACACGGACATTTTCTCTTTCCTTATGATCGGGATAGACTTGCTCCACAAAGGGATTTCCTGCTAGCACTTCCTCTAATTTTTCTTCACCTAACTCACGAACTTTACCTTCAATGCGAATAACTTGAACCAAATATTCCTCTTGGTACATACCTGTTATAGCTATATGAGGATTCTTTTGCAGTTGATTATAAAAACGAGTTGTGGGACTTGTCATGAAAAAAATCCCTTTTTCATTAGCCAAACCAATATGGATAAAACGAGCATGAGGCTGACCTGATAGATCAGTAGAAGCGATCACAGATGGAGACATTTTGGTTTCCAATAAATTCAAAATTTCCTTAACTTGCATAAAAACCCCTTTCTCTTTTGTAAGCGTTTTTTTGTTATTGTTATTTTATCATATTGGGTACATTTTTTCACATAAATATAGATGGTAGTCTTGGAAAACTAAAAATCCAAAGCCAAAACACTTGCCAAGTATAAGAACATCACCAAAACTGCCAAACGATTACACCATCCGCGAATTTTCCTTAGTGCTTGCTTAAAAATGGCACGAATAACTCTGTTACAGCACTCTTGAATACTAGGGTAAAACGTGTTGACTCTTCACTCGTTTACTCTAGTGATTGACGCATATCGGTTATGACTGTCCTTTGTGCTTTTAGCCTCTTATCCGCTACACAGGCCTTAATATCACGTTTTCTGTTCATAAAGCCACGATTTCACTATCCCTTCTTCTAACGGTTTCAATTTCTAGCGTCAGACTTAAAACAGGCTAGCTCCAGACGATTTTATTCTGCTACCTCACGATAAGCAGTCTTGGGAATCGCTATTAAATTTACCAGTAGCGGCGTCCACAGAGGACTTTCACCTTAGATGAACGACATGTTCGTCATACTAAAAAGAGTGACCAGCAAAAGTTTTTCACCAATCACTCTTTAAGGCACTCATATGCCTCTTATTTGATTTTTAAAGGGATAAATTTAATTTCTATCTCAAAAATTTTAGGGCATGAAAATTTAAACACAACTCTTAAAGTCTACGCTCACCAAATCGAAAGTTTGAAAGAACAAAATGACAATCGTGTTAAGGATATTTTTTCAAAAATCGAATTTGGTGGGGGGAATGGTGGGGGAACACCCTAGAAACAGCATTAAATCAAGGGTTAAAAAGGAGAGGAGGGGATTCGAACCCCCGAGCCCCGTTAAGGACTACACGCTTTCCAAGCGTGCGCACTCAGCCACTATGCGACCTCTCCATAAAAGCGGAAAATTCCGCTACTTTTTTTAAAATTGTGCTTCCACACGGTAAATGACTTGACCTTTCGACGAAAACTTGCGCTCATACTCAGTCATCACATTACCTTCGTAATCGCTGGCATGTAAATCAAGCCAAACCTGCTTCAACGTCATACCATACTGTGAAAAACTGACTAAACTGTACTCAAACAAGCCACGGTTATCTGTCTTGAAATGGATTTCACCATGTTCAGGTAAGATTTGCTTATAGGTATCTAAAAAAGTCTTGTAAGTTAATCGGCGTTTTTCATGCTTAGTCTTGGGCCACGGATCTGAGAAATTCAAATACATCAGAGAGACCTCACCATCCTCAAAATAGTTAGTCAAGCTAGACCCATCTACACGAAGCAAACGAACATTTGGTGCCTGACTCTCGATCACCTTGTCTAAGGCGTAGCTGAGAACAGAGACTTGAATATCGATACCAATGTAGTTAATATCTGGATTCTGCAAAGCCATACCTGTGATAAAAGCCCCTTTTCCAGACCCTACTTCAATATGAATAGGATTGTCATTACCAAATACGTGATGCCATTTTCCTTTAGCATCTTCTGGATTTAAAAGGACATATTGGGGATGATTTTCTAAATAGTCTTCAGCACCTTTGCGCTTACGAACTCTCATTTAAATAACTCTCTAAATTTTCTAAGGGCATAAATTTCGCGGTTAACGCGCTCCATATCACGATTGTCAAAATACTTTTGAATTTGTGATAAATAGGACAACTGACCATACCAATAAACCTTGTCCATCACGGCTTTCGGATTATCATATCCATAATAAATTAGCCAGTCTGACCAAGCCACACGGGGTACATAATGGCTAAGAAGATGCCCAATGTCATACATCGGATCAGTCAGACGAACAGAATCCCAATCAACAAGATAGATCACACCGCTGGTAGTAATAATCCAATTGTTATGACGAACATCACCATGAACAATTGTAGCATCATCTCGGTCGAAATTTGGCAAGCTTTGTTTTAAACCTTTAACAATCGACTGAATAAAGGTATTCTCACGCAACTGAAGTGGCATTTCGCGTTCTAATTTAGCAAGGAGCTCATAAGGATTTTCAATCTGATACTTAAGTTGTAAAAGCTGATTAGCTAGATGTTTTGATTTGTGCAATCGTAACAAAACTTGGACAATCTGTTTGCTCATCATATCTTGTTTAATCAAGGTGCGACCGTTAAGCCACTCCTGCGCACTCATCATATCACCATTGCCTAATCGCTTAGCCCACAGTAACTGAGGGGCAATTTGCTCTTTAGCTAAGGCTGCTAAAATGGGGGTCGTATTTTTTTTGACAAAAACACGTTCTCCAGATGGGTAGGTTCCCATATAGGCTTTATTACTTTTCCCACGCATGGGTGTCAATGTTAAATCATTATCAATAACTGTCACCATACCCTCCTTTTTTGATACCACTTTAGCTTTTATTTTACTTGTTTTTGGGGACTTAGTCAACAAACTTCTTCAGCTTATTTGGCAAATACACCAAGCTTAGAACAAGTATGATAGGCAGAATGGCCAAAAATCGCCAATTTAGAACAACAAGACTCAGTTGAATCAAGCAAAGACCAGAAGAGATTTTCATTAATAGACTTTTAAAAGCTTGCAATTTTGCGTCACTTCCAACTGGGTATAAACGTGTCATAACTTGATAATCGTAAATCCGATATAGTCCAAGGAGCTGAAATAACAAGAGGTAATCGAAAAGTCCGATCATGGCTACTCCCCACCAATTAGGCATTAGAAGCCCAAGAATTAAACTGATAACTAGCAACCTAAGACTAAGCCAGAAGTAATCGCCACTTCTTAAATAAGCACGCGCATATAATCCCATCCAAACATTTTGGTTTTGGGTTTTGGTGAACAATCCTAAAAGTGGGTTGAGGTATTTTCTTGGTTTTGTTGTGCTGGAAATCCCCTTTACCGTTGTAAACAAAGAAAAGAAGGTCAAAATTTCTTGTTGTCTTCGTTTTTCATAACGGATTAATTTTTCAAAATTCAATAAAGAACCTTGATAAAATCCTTTCATCTGACGACGTAGCCGTACTCCTCTGAGAACTAAAAGCAAGATAATATAACTAATGAACTGCCACAATGCCCAACCCGACAGGAGAAAAATAGGCGCTAATAAAAGAGTAACAAATACTTGAAGACTCCCCCAAAGTATAAAGGATTTCTTTGCAGCTTTTTGTAAATTTGCCTGAAACACAGTCTCCTGCGGCAAGAGGAACACCTGATCAGCAGCTTCCATATAGGTTGCTAGCTTACCGAAAAAGGTCATGGCAAGCGTAACCAGGATAGAGAACACTAAGGGTAGAAAGGATCCTTTAGGAAAATGATTGACGAGATTGGTATACTGTACGACCAAAAAGCCTAGAAGGAACATTAGGACCAAAATAAAATGATCGTTAAAAACATAGCGCAGATACTTGGCACAACGCTGATTAAACTCTAATTGACGCTTTTGAATGAGAGTTTCCATCTTAATTCTCCTGTGTCAATTGCATGTAAATCTCGGTTAAATCAGCGTTAGGTAACCGAAACTGCTGACGCAGTTCTTCTAAGCTACCATTGGCTAGGATTTCACCATGATGAAGAATGACAAAACGATCACACATTTTCTCCGCTGAATCAAGGACATGTGTGCTCATAAGTACTGCTGTTCCTTTTAGTTTTTCTTCGGCAATAATATCAGTCAAATCTCTAATAGCTAGAGGATCAAGCCCTAAAAAGGGTTCATCAACAATCAATAAACTTGGCTCAATTAAAAGAGCTGCAATAATCATAACCTTCTGTTTCATCCCTTTTGAAAAATGGATGGGATACCAATCTAGCTTATCTTCCAAACGAAAGAGCTTTAAAAGTTTCTGACGCAGTTCCTTTTGTTCCTCTAAACCATAGGCTAGGGCGACTGTATCCAAATGTTCTTTCAGGGTTAATTCTTCGTACAGGATTGGTGTCTCAGGGATGTAACCAATTTTGCGGCGGTAACCTTCTGGATTCTCCAATAATTGCAAGCCTTCTAAACTCACACTTCCTTGATAGGGCTGCAAAAGGCCAATAATCTCATTGATTGTGGTCGATTTACCAGCACCGTTTAGACCGATTAAACCAACAACTTCCCCAGAAGCAACCTCAAAAGAAATATCTTTTAAAACAGGAATATTAACATAACCACCAACCAAGTGATCTATTTTTAACATGACGATTTTTCCTAACTTTGATATACTAGTTTTAATTATAATATTGGGTATAACATAACGTATTATACCACCACCAAAACGCCTATTTAATAACGTTTCAAACAAAACTGTTACTATATATCATAACATATCATAACCCTAAAAGTTGGTTAAAAGTTGGTTAAAATGTTTACCAACCCATACGAGTTCAATAGGCAAGAATTAGCGTAGTGACTAGCTACGCTTTTTTATTACTGACATTATTATATATCGTCTTACTATCCCTTACAACCCATCAAAAGGCGTTTGATTTTGGGGAGGTTATGCTTTTAGCCTAGCTTTTACTTGTCATGCTTAAGCAAGTATAGTAGAATAAGGATGAATATGATTTGTTCCATGCGTACCTCCTTTCACCTAGTCTTTCACGCAAGCGTGATATTGGCTAGAATTGGAAGGGGTGGCAGGGTGAAGTCACTAATTCTAACTAGTGACTAAAAGCGTAAGAAATTTTTCAACTTACGCTTTTTTTGTTTGCTCAGAAACAGGCGCTTATTTTTTTCTTAAACAGTCTGAAAACGTATGTTTACTTGTTAATAGGTGCGTAAGAAAAGCCAAGCGAAAATGCTAGGCTTGTAATTTCTTATCGGCAATAGCGTCCGTGAGTGTTTGCGAGAAGTTCAATCCTAGGTCACGCCCTAGAGTATCCGCCCAACGTGGAATAGTTAGAGTTTTCTTTACAGGCTCTTGGCTACCTAGATACTCGGCAACATCAACCATAACCATAGAGATAAAAGACTTGCTAGGATCATAGCTTAGCTCTATATCCTTGTCATCACGGAAAGGGTTGTTGTCTGCCAAAGATAGATTGTTAATATCTGATGGTTCAGGAATATCACGCCCATTCTCGATATAATCAGCAAGCATCATCCCTAGCCATTCGCTAGCCATCCTTAAAGCGTCAGCCATATCTTCGCCTTGAGTTGCTGAATGCTCAAAATCTGGAAAAGTCACGAAGTAAGGCACGTTTGTACCGCCTATATCGTCATAATAAAATAAAGCTGGATAAGTGACAAGCATAGTTTACCTCCTGACAGGACAATTATACCATGCATGTAACACGTATCCAACTAAAGAGAGACTCTTTTGCGTATCAAAAAATGCTTTAAAACGTGCCCGAGCTTTACCGTGCAAGTGTATTCTGGTTTAAATTCTTACGGGTAGGGTTTAAACCTTTTTTATTGTCAAAAATCGCATAAGGGCGGGGTTTTATCGTTCGGAAATAGTCTTTCAAAAACTTCAAAAAGGGAACTTTTTGTGAGGAAGAGGCCGGCGTTCTAGGGTTTCCGAACATTCCCACCCCGATAAAAATATAGGGGGGGTATATCCGAACGTTAGTGGTGCGCCGTTTCGATATTGCAACGCAAATGACTATAAAGATTTTCTTGCGATAGTTGTACATTGTATCCTTTAATAGCCCACTTTCCCCCTATTCCACCATGTTAATAGTTTCAGAATGTAACAATCTAACAAGAATTAAATTCTATATTGAATTAGAACATAGATTTTACTACATTCTTTATAGCAGGAACATTAGTTCCATTGATTGTACAATCTCTTATAATTGTTATACATTCCATTAGTTTTACACCATCAAGATTTAACTTGCATTCACAATCAGTTAGATCTGTTACTCTTGCTCAAGGTCTACACACTCCAAACTTTTGTTAAACCAATTCATTCATTTGCATTCAACACTTCATCTAACTTTGCCATCGCTTCACGCTTCAATCTAAAGAATGTTGATCTACTTACATCAAGATGATCTTGTGCTTCAGTCAGCGTCCCGTTATTGATAATGGCAAACAGTACTACAACAAGATTCAAGTCATCAACCTTATGAATATACTCCAGCAAACTTTTGCGCTCTTCATGCAACTGCTCAATCTGTTTCAGCATGTAGTCAGACTGGTCTAAATAAGCTACTGTTCTAGCTTCCTGTGCGTTTGTTTTGCTGGTCTGCACTCTTGTATCAGAATAACTTTGAGAGCCGTAGACAACGCTTAAAGTCGCTTCTCTGTCTTCTTCTAACATTTGGATTAACTTAGGAATAGACTTTAATTGGTTGATTAATTGTTTAGCGTTCATCACTGCCCCCTTGTGGTATAATAATAACAGCTATGTTTATTAACACACGGACTGTCTCGGGTGAGGCGGTCTTTTTTTATGCAGCTTAACTTAAACTTTTTAAAATGTAATGAACTATCACACAATTATCTAAACGAAAATAATTTTGTTTTTTTTGAACTCTTACTTTTTTTCTTGCCTTTATGTTTACTTTTCATTCTCTTGCTATATTCATCATGAAACCCAAGAGGAACTTCAATATAGCTACTCTGATTAAAATAGTTCTTTGTACGATCACTTGGCCGTCTCATTCCTAAAATCTTAGCAGTGTTGTTGTCTGCGACTTTCTCGATAATGTCACTGTATCCAGTCGCTCTAACTTGATTGATTAGCTTATTCAACTTATTTTTTACTAACCTGTTATGGCTAACCAAAATATCTAATAGTTCTTCCTTAGCTTCGTGATACTGTTCTCTTGAATCGATCAACTCTTTATCATTTGCTAATTCACTGTCGATATAACTGTGAACATTGATGTCATAAGCTTCATTAAATAAATCATGATAATAATCAATAGTATAGCCATTGGCTTCGCTAATCATTTCTTGGCGTTTTTTTGTTAACCGACCGATACGCATAGGCCTGCTAGCGCCGTTCGTTTTCTCTAACTCTTCTATCTCGTCATCGATATCCGCAATCTTTTTATCATATACAGAAAACAATTCAAATGATTGCTTCAATCCGTCTACCCCTGTTTGAATATCTTTTAAAGTCGTCATATTACCTCCCTTTTTTAATCATATAATACAAGCACGATAACCCGATTAAGCAGATAGTTCCAACATTTTTCCAGCTTCACGACTCTTTAACACCACATCAAATCTTGTATAAAATAATAGATTTCCGCTATAAGCCGTATTGTTTTCAACCCATTTAATATAATCTTTTCCACGTTCTGTTAAAACAATGGTTTCAAAGAGTGATCCGATAAAGATCTTTTTACTTCCCTTATCTCCCAATAGCTCATCATCCACTACAAAGACACCATCAGAATAAAAGTAATTACTTGTATTTGCTTCTTTATCTATGAATAGATTTTTGTTTTCTGATTGAAGAGATGCCAAAGCAGAAGCAGTCATTACAATGTTCTTATCTACCATATTTGACAGTTTAGCGAGTTCGTTGTTCACTTGATCAATTCCATTGACTGATGTCACATCTAATTCACCAAGTTTCTTACAAATTTCCGCTGTGCGGATTTCATTATATGCTTTCGTTGCCTCTTGTTTAAACAACTCCAAAAAATCAAACTCAGTATAATCTTCAACGTTTTCCCTTGAAACAACAATGCCACCTACAAATGTTCTAATGTTGTATTTTAGTTTTGCAATGGTTAAATAAATTGCGTCTAAACTTTCTAGGTCGTCCGTGATTTCAATCATAGGAATGTGTTTATCTGCCATTCCCACTTCGCCGTAACCATCATCCGCATTAATTATTGTACTAGCGTTAATCAATGGCGAACGCAAGTCATTGACAATTTTTGATAAGTCAAACGATTTTGACGCTTTATCGGTTTGTACTGGCTTCTTAGGTTTGAAAAAGTCTTTTAAAATTTGTTCTGTCATAAAATTCCCTCCGTAAAAAAATAAAGAACCCACTAATACATATATTCAGATCTCTAAATCTGAATAATGTCTGTGAGTTCTTCTCTTTAGACTTCTTTAGTTGTTGAAACGGTCTCTGATTGGTAACATCTACCGTCTCTAAAAGAAAGTGTTATTTTCCCATAATTAACCCTTTCTTTGCTTTTTATTATACCACAATCTGTGTATAATATATAGCCTTTTTCCAGCAATTTCATTACTTCATCTATATTCTGCACTTCATCACCATCCTACTTTTTACTTATCATATTCAACCGCTCTAGCAATCTTCAACAACCTGTTTGACTTGTCAAAATAGCTATCATAAGTTACAAAGACTCCGTAACCCACGCCATGAACTTCTACCACGTCTACCTCACAAGCCCATTGCGTGCCTGTGAAGTAACCTAGAATCGCTAGTCTAATATCTTGCGCCGTGGGTTGAAACAGTGTCTTATAAACCCAGTAATGATTCATGTACTACCTCACTTATTTTCTTCCAACTCATCTAGGCGAGAATTAATAAGATCAATATCAGCTTCAATTTTTGATAATCGGTCATCATGTTCTGCCAATCGTTCATAAATTTCTGTTTGACTTTCGCTGATCATTTCCAACAACTTTGCCCAATTCTCGCTATTCTTTTCCAACATTTCTGGCAAAACATCTTTATTAGCGTATAATGTCATAGCTTCCGCAAAATCTAAAGCTTCTTGAATAATTTTTTGAATATCTGTCATGTTAGTTCTCCTTGTAAATTACTGTTACAGTCAACACTCGTGCTAATGTTGAGGAACTGCTGTTCCCTATTTGACTGACTTGAATATCTTTGATATCCACCTTTTCTGCAAACGCATTAACTTCATTTTCTAACGCTTGACTGTTAAAGCGTTCAAATGATTCAAATATCTTGATTTTCATGTTATTCTCCTTATTTTTAGAAAAGGTAACGAGGTATAAAACTAGGTAACGAGGTGGTTACTTGGTACCTAGTTACCTCAAAACCTTATTATAGCAACGTTTCTAGACACTTTTTAGGGCGGTAACATGGGTAACTAGATTTTCCTATAGGTGCATAAAGTAAGAAAAAACCTTTTATGTTTTTTTCTGTTATACTTCTCTAGTAAAACCTAGTTACCTTGGTTACCTAGTTACCTTATCATCTATAAACCTTTTCATATCAAGCGTTTAGCGATTTTGGCAAATTTACTTAAGCCTAGTTACCACCTAGTAACCCCAGGTTACCCTTGCTTAATTAGCTCAAAAATACCTTCTAGGGAGATATTTCTATCCGCTTCTTCTTCAATTTCCTGCTTGGCATTATTGAACCTTTTATGATTAACAATCCGATAAGCTTGTTTTGGCTTGCCATTGATTTTCTTTTTAAAGGCTTCAACTCCAATACTTTTCATATCGTTTCCAACTTTTGTGCGATTATTCCCATATGCTTGTCCCCTCAAAAATTCCATTGTGTCATCTTTAAGAGCGTACTCATTAAATTCAAGGGCTTCAATCAAATAAAGCAGATAGTCATTTATTTCAATTTCATTCTTGAGTTCAACGTCTCTAAACTCAAATTGACACCCTTGTTCTTTGAAGTATTCCATTGAGGCAATCAGGAAACCGATAGAACCTTCAATATTAGGTGACTTATCGTGGTTAGTGAATGCTTCCCAATAGGGAGCAAAAATATTCTGTCTTTCCAAATCAGTTTCTCCTTTTGGTCTGTCTTGATACTGGATCAGCACCTTACGTCCGTTCATTTCATCAGATAGCAAAACTTTCTTGTTCGTATCAATGCATAAGACACTTGTTAGATCAATTAAGCCATAGTTTTGGCCAACCAACCTTGAAAGGTGCGTTTTTTCGGTAGCAATAATTTTTAGAACACGTTCCATCTTATCACCCATAATATCGCCTTGTTCAGTCGCAAGTGCCATCTCACCACCAGCAAACATCGCCCAAGCATTGCTTGCTTCAAAAGCGCTACCTGTTAAATTGTCTAGTTCCACGTCTACCTTATTGAATAGTCCAGACAAAGCAATATGCCTTAACCCTTTACCTGTTCTAACATCAGATTTTGAAACGAAGAAATTCAATTTAGGATACAGTCCACTAGCAACTTGAGCGATATAATAAGCTTGAAGTTGGGAATTGTGATAGCTGTCTTCATCAGCAATAACATATTCTAGAAACTTAGTTGCTATTTCTACGCTCTCAATAGCTTTGTTGAATGGAACATCATAGTATTTAAAATAGGAACTATGGTTGTCCTCTGAAATTCTAGTCAGCGTATGTTTTTTTAAATCAATGACAAAATCTTGGCCTAAAATCTTGTGGGGTTCTAAACGTCTTTTAGCTTTTATATTTAGGGTTTTATGAATTCCCTCAAGAATTTCAAGTACATATTCCCCTTCATTTTTGAAGTTATACAATTTCCGAATAGTGTAGTCGTCTAAAACGACCACTTGTTTATCATTAACATCATAAAGTTTACTGTTGTAAAATGTTAGTCTACCAAGTAAATAATCAATCACCAACTTTGCAAAAGGTGAAACTGTAGTCCTATAGCTCACTTGAAGACGTGACGTTTTCTTTTGCTTATTCTCAACAATTTTCAGTTCAGCATAAATAAATTTATAAACCTTACCGCTGATTTCAGTCGTGTACATCACTTCGCTTTCAGGGATGAACGCCTCGTGATTTTTATAATGAACCTTGTTAAAATCATCTAATAGAACCAACTGGTGGATCTGTTTCTTATAATCAGCTTTCATTTTGGATTTTCCAAAAACCGCTTCTTTCCAATCAGTATTGACTAAAGTTTTTAAATGGTCA
Organism: Streptococcus halotolerans; assembly: GCF_001598035.1. Taxonomy (NCBI): domain Bacteria; kingdom Bacillati; phylum Bacillota; class Bacilli; order Lactobacillales; family Streptococcaceae; genus Streptococcus; species Streptococcus halotolerans. Next base: position 1,216,352 of record NZ_CP014835.1, read on the forward strand.
GTTATTGTCAAGCAGTCGCCCCCTCTCTATAATATTTGTTCACCTCATCAAGCAGAAAAGCATTCAAACTTGTTGTTCTCAGGGCTGTCGTTAAGTACAGGTAAACTTTTTCTTGATCAACACCATCACGATAACAACGCCTGATGAAGCTTATCATTTCATCTTTAGTGCTGATTCCATAAGCAAAGGCTCTATCTACAATGCCTGTAAGAGATAGGCCGTAACCGTTCCTATCTGCCTTTACAGTTGCAATTTGAAGAGCATTAACAAAATCAAGCACCTTACCGCTTAAATAAGTTGGTGTCATATCATGTACCGATTGCCAATTGTTAGTTAGATAAGTATCGATGTTATCTGTTTCACTGACGGAAATCTGAACGCCATCTTTGCCAAGATTTTCAAAATAACAGTCCGTCGGCTCAAAATAGGTCATAATACAATAACCCTGCTTGTATAACAGGCGTGTTTTCACGCCATCCAACCCCCTAAAGTCTTTGACCCAATCAGGGGCAATCATAATATCAATATATCGCATTAGCCCACCCCCATAAAAAGCAAGACATCACTAATCTTATAAAAAATCGTCTTACTGCCCTTAACTGGTGGAACATAAGGCCTTAAGCCGTGTTTTTTCCACCTATCTATGGTCGGTTGTGAGATATGCAAATCTTCTCTTAACTCCGTTTGATTGATCAATCCCGTTTTACTTGGTTTGATATATTGCTGGTTTACTATCGTCTCTAAAACAGGAATCAACTTCTCAATCCCCTGAAGCTGGATTGCTGTCATTAGTTCATCTATTTTATCTTCCATCTAACACCCTCCTAAACTCTCGTAAATCAGCATTCAATAAAGCTGTAATAGTTTTGCGTTCCTCATTAACTTGGTTGTCTAAGGCTCTGACACCTTCTAGGCGTTCTGTGTCATTAGCTGGGATATAAAGCCCCTTAGCGCTTGTCCCTCGCTCACCGATAATAGCAACGCCATGCTTTAACCTAAGGCTTCTAACAAGGTTTCTAATTGTTCTGATATCAATATTCAACAAGCCAGCTAATTCCGCTGTCGGAGTTGCGTTTTCTTTACCGACTTTCAAAAGCCTTAACAATCGTTTTTCAAGGTCTGTCAAATTCCCATACCCCCAATAATGTTAGGTTCTCTTTTGCTATGTCGTTAAAAGTCATATAACACTTAGCAGAATCAGTTTTTAACAATGCTTTGAAGTATTCCTCGTTGTGGTCATCGCTTATCACAACTGCATTAGATGAAATATTCACTTCAAATAATGCGTAAGGTGACCAACCATAAAGAACTGCAAACGCCCTAGCTAGTTCGATGTTTTCGGCTAAGAATGTTTCTGGTTTTAAGCCATCTTTTTGAATGGCAACCATGTTTTTAACTGGGGTTACGTGATAGTATTTCATTTTCTCCTCACTTTTCAAATCCACTTTCTTAAATCGTTGACGTGTTTTGTTAAACTATTGATAGCGCCTTGTTGTGTTTCGATAATATCAATCAACACCCCTATCGTCTTGTCCGTCCTTATAAGGTGTTCCACCATCATACTTTCAAGCGTGCCATCATTGATATAGTCTTCTAGCTGTTTAACTTGTTCATTTAATGCTCGTTGGTGTTGTGTTAAATCAATAATATTATCTGTCATTAATATCCCCCAAAAAATGTTCTTTACTGCTAATCATAATCTGACCCCGTTCCCACATGTCAGTAAAATCGCATAGGATTTCAAATAACCTATCATAATCGCCTTGATAGTCTTCTGGATTGATAACGCCATCGTTTGCCAATGCGTCAGCTAGGTCAAAAGCTTCATATAGCCAATTACCGAAGTTCTCCGCTCTTGCTTCCGAAAGATTGAATGGTTTATTGTTCATCTTAGTCTCTCCCTTGCATTTGGATAACAGCACCATATCTTGATAGGTACGTTAGATCAGAATCGTTTTTATGCTCTGTATCGTCTGCTTTAGGCTCTATTTTGCTTGGTGTTTTGACGAGCTGATAGAATACCCATGCGAGAACGAGAAACAGAATAACGTAACCTGTGGGGCTTAAATTAAGTTCTTGGATCATTGGTTCTCCTCTCCTCTAATCTATCTACTAATTGTTCTAGCATCATATTCACGATAGTTAATGTTGCATAGGTACTGTTTCGGTCGTCTACACTCAACGCCAAAGCTGAAATCGCGGAAAGATTGGATAGCGCTACCTTCAATTCATCATAATTGATTATTTCTTTGTCAGTCATGAATTTCTCCTAACATTAACCCATAAAAATCATTTGTCATTTTTTTTACCCTCTCGCTTTGTAATTTTCTATATATGCTATTTGTTCTTCTGATGTCATAGCTAGATAACTTTCAATTTCCTCTTTAGACAATCTGCCCTCGAAATAGTCCGTTATCATTGCAATATCTGTACCGTCTGCGCCGTAAGAACGCAATAAATCAGTTGTTAATTCTTGTGCCATTTTTTTACCTATCTTATTGTTTGATTTTAATTATTTTTTACACCGCTAGAGCAATAGCTCCCTAAGTTGGCAGTCGGTGTGTTAGGACTTGCGCCCTCTCGTCTGGTCAAAACCACTTAAAATGTGGTATAATTAAGATAATAAGTATTACTAAGCCCCATACTTGCCTGTATCTGGTTTTGTAATTTTTTTCAGTTAAAAGACTTGCTTGAATTGCCGTTCGTAAGTCTTTTTTTGTTGTCTTTATCCATAAATTTCATTGAATTCTTTGAAATATCTATCAGGGATAGCAGTCATTGCCTCTTGCTGAAGTTGCATGGCTTTCAGTTTATTGGTATCACTCGCCGTCTCTTTTGCCATGATTTCACGAGCAACAACGACCTGAACATAATATTCTTCAAGTTTAAGCTTGCGCCCCTCGGTGATCTCAGCTTCTTCTTCCTCTTTGATTTTAAGAAATTCAAAATTTGTGATCTCGCCTTTCTCTAACGAGTAGGCAATATTCTTACGAGTTTTCCATGTTCCCAATCGGTGCTTGATTTTATCATCAGCCCAATCTGGAAGCCGTTCTCTTAGTAAATCCATTGTAACCACGCCATTATCATCGTAAACCTGATAAAGTAGTTCTTGGGTAAAGGGTGTTTGTGTCATTTTATCCTCCTATTTTCGGGTACAATAAAAACCCTTATCTAAGCGACAAGAGCGCAAAAATACCCTTGTCAGGTTGACTGAAAAGGGTACACATGATAATATATTTGTGTACCTGTTTTCAGGTCGGAGACTCTGTAACGTTATCGCTTTGGTCGGTTGAGAACGTTTCAGAGTCGTTTTTTTTATTATAGGTTATCAACAGCTTTTCTAATAACCTCTGAGGTCGTAAGATTATTTTTCTGAGAATAGTCTTTTATTTTTTGACTTTGTTCATCATTGAACCTTATCGTCACACGAAGATTTTTAGGATCATTTGTTGGTCTACCTATTTTTCGTTGATTGTCAGCCATAGTCCCTCCTTTCGTCTGACATAATTATTATAACTCTTTTGTCAGACATAAGTCAACCCATAAATCAAACTTTTTATTTTTTTACGTATTTTTATCATTTTGGGTAAAAATATGTTATCATTTACTAAAACACAACTGTAGGAGGTTTTCAAAATGGCTACTAAAACATTTACCCGTGACTTTTCATTTACAGCCGAATCAGCGGACAGCTTACTGAAAGCACTCCGTAAAGATGTAACGCCTAAAACTGTGGATGTTTCTCATATCAAAGAGATACGTGATCCAGATGAAATTAAAGCCTTTTTTGGTGTTAAATAATGGAAATCAAGGTTATGTCACTTACAGAATTGTTGGACAACTTAGAATTAACTATTGTCCAAAATCTTCTAGAAACTTTCAAAGGTTTCACCACCCCTACTTCCACACCTCACGATGTGGAAGTCTTTTTACATTCTAAAGCAATCACTTTTGAAAAATCGGGTGTAGCTTCTACTTATTTGCTTTTCAATCAAGAAACAAAAGAATTAGTTGGCTTCTTCTCACTTGCCAATAAGCCACTTATCTTTTCAAAGAAAGACTTCCAAGCACTTAGTAAGAGTAAACAGAAAGCGTTCAATAAACACGGTAGACGTTTAGAAAGTGGCGGTCACCAAGTGAATAGTTATCTCATCGGACAGCTTGGTAAGAATTTTGGAGTTGATTCTCCTGTATCAGGAGTTGAGTTATTAACTTTTGCTTGTCAAAAAATTCAAGAAGCTGCACGGATTATAAACACACGTTACATCTGGATAGAATGTGACAACAACCCCAAACTCTTACAGTTTTATCAAGGTTTCGGTTTCACCCTCATCGAACCGTTCAATTCAGAAAGTGGATTAAAAGTTCTAGTGCTAAAAATCAAGAAATGATAGTCATGCGACTGTTTTTTCTTTCAAGGTACCCTATTCAGTTTTCAAAGGTCAAAATATGTTATAATGAATATATACAACAACTAAAACCATTCAATGGCTTTTTCTTAATTTCCGTTTTAGTTGTTTTCTCCATGAGGCTTAATAGTTTGGTCGCTAGCAAAGCCTTTCGTCTTTTACACGCCATTTATTGGTGTGTTTTTTGTTACAGCCTGTAACTCCTTTTAGCAAAAGATTATCTCGCTTGCATGTCTTTCAAGAATTCTTCAAGTTCAGATCTCCCGCTAATACCTTTAATAACGTTATTATCATTCGGCGTATCCCAACCAGGCAATCCTTCTTTTAGAAGAGCTAGATCTAAATAGCGACCGCCCTCATTATTGGTTGCACTAACTTTATATCCGTTTGAAAAATGGTATATATGATGGTTAGGTTTTACAATTTCAATAGTTGCTCCCTCGATTGGGATTATTGGTACTTTATAATTTGTCATCTTATCCTCCTGTTTTTAGTACATAAAAGCGTACTCTCTTTCTATAAATCCTCAACAAGCCAGCTCATAACCGACTGATAAATTCGCTTTGGTGCGTCATAGTCGCCAGCTTCGATTTTAGCGAGGGTCTTTCTTGATACACTTAGGCAATCAGAAAGAGCTGTTTTAGTCATATCACGTTTAGCACGTTTGATCTTGACTTTTTGGGCAATATCCTTTGTGATTAGCATTTATTCACCTTCTTTCCGTTCTCTATTTGAGAACAATTTCATTATATGTTATCAAATGGAATACGTCAAGCTTTTTTGTTCTCAAAAACGATATTTTTTAAAAAAATATGCTAACCTATTGATATGAAGGGGTTTTTAAAATGTTAAGACTTAAAGAATTACGTGAAGATAAAGGGATCGCTATAAGAAAACTTAGTGAAAAACTTGAAGATGAATATAACTTAGTCGTTAGTCCTAGCCAGCTATCTTTCTACGAAAATGAAAAAAGACGCCCTCGTGATGAAAGCATCTGGAATGATATTGCTGATTATTTCGGTGTCTCTGTTCCCTACCTATTGGGGTATGACGATGGCACTGTTGGGGGAGTTCTTGAGTTAGCAGCTCTTGTTCAAAGTGGTAAGTTATCTATAGACTCCATAGATGACAAGGATATTAAAAAGGCTGTCAGTAGCCATATCTCAACGTTTCGTAAAGCTTCCTCAATTGTTGAAAACTTAAAAAGTGAATCCGACGAACTGGCGGAACACGCACGAAACAATGATATATCTGACGAAATAAAATCAGCATCGAACAATGAAAACTTGGCTAATTATTATCATGACTTAAAGAAAATCATGTTCCAAATCAGCGTTAAAGAGAATTTTTCAAACGCAGAATTAAGCGAACTGCAAAAACTCAAATCTGAGCTCCTTACTTTGATAGATTTCTTGTACGAGCAAAGACTTATGCTTGATAAAATAGATACGAACAAAAACAAATGATCCATAAATCCGTAACTGTTCGCATGATTAATGGCAAGATAACACGCCTGAAGTAGAATATATTTCTGGTTTTGATCATCAGTATCATGTTGAATGACACGGATTTTTATTTAGTCAAAAATCTTAGAAAGGAAATCATGAACGAACTCCAATTTCTAATCTATACAGCAGACAATGAAAAAGAATCAGCTAGCGTGATTATCCGTGGTGAAACTATCTGGGCTAGTCAGAAAGAGATGGCTAGGCTATTTGATGTCGGCGTTCCTGCTATCAGTAAACACTTGAAAAACATCTTTGACGAGGGCGAACTAGACAAAAAAATGGTTATTTCCAAAATGGAAACAACCACTCAACATGGTGCTATTGCTGGTAAAACACAGACTCAAGAAGTTAGTTATTACAATCTAGACGCTATTATCTCGGTAGGCTATCGTGTTAACTCTCGTAAGGCTACTCGATTCAGACAATGGGCGACTTCTGTACTGCGTGAGTACATGATCAAGGGCTTTGCCATGGATGATGAACGTTTGAAGCAAGGTGAAAATCTCCTAGAAAAAGATTATTTCCGTGAATTGCTTGAACGTGTCCGTTCTATCCGTGCTAGCGAGCGCCGTATCTGGTTACAAATCACTGATATTTTCGCTGAAATCTCTATCGATTATGACCCACAAAACACCTTGACTAAGCAATTCTATGCTGATATTCAGAACAAGTTTCATTATGCAATCACTGGGCAAACAGCAGCCGAGATCATCTATTCTAAAGCGGATCATACAAAAGAAAACATGGGGCTAACCACTTGGAAAAACTCGCCAAACGGTCGTATACTCCAAGCAGATACACAAATAGCCAAGAATTACCTTACAGAAAAAGAAATCCGCTCCTTAGAAAGAAGCATTTCTAGCTATTTTGACTATTTGGAAAGGCAAATAGAACAACGAAAAGCCCAAACTATGCGAGATCTCGCTAAAAGCATTGACCGCTTTCTAACTTTCCAAGAATACGATATTTTAGAGGGTCATGGTACAATTTCATCAAAAACTGCTAAAGACAAAGCTAAATTAGAGTACCAAGAGTTTAACAAGAATCAAAAAATTAACTCAGACTTTGAAAAATCTTTAAAACAGTTAACTGACAGCATATCAGAAACTTAGCATTTTTTTCATGCCTTTTCTAAGCGATAGTTATAGACAAATATACATCACGTTCTCTGAAAAGCTCTTAGAATCGCTGTCTCAGCATACAAAAAAGCTAACACTGTAATGGTGCTAGCTCTTTTTGTGCCATGATATATTTTTTGACAGACGTATGTCTTAAACTCTTAAAAATAAAAAAAGCACGGCCTGGATATTCCACCAGACGGGGCTGACGATTAGAATTGCAAGATCTAACTTCCTATTGTGCTTATTAGGCTTACCGCAAGGAAACAGTTCTTAAGCTCTGCCAAGCCATGCAACGTGCTTACAGTTACATGCCCATAACCAATGGGTTAATTAGAAAGGGGGAGATGAATGGTTACTTCACCGTCTTTCTAACCTTATTTTTTCATATGCTTATGGGAGAGTCAAGAAAAAAATATTTTTTGACCTAAAATCTTTTACAAAACAACTTTTCTACTACCCCTTTAAAACGCTCCTAGAATCGTTCTCTCAACACACAAAAAAAGCTAGCAACACGCTTTAAACAAGTAATACTTTTCCAGCTCCTTGATAACGTCATCAATAGAGTGAGTTACTGGATTTTTATTAAATCTATTCAATGCTTTGATACCAATTTCATAATCTAATTGATCTTCAATCTGTTCCGCTAAAGCATTTCTAAAAAGCTCAGATAATGTTTTACCTGTATGAACAGCATAGAAAAACTTATACTATATTACGATTTCAAAATTAAACATAGTGATATTTGATTATATTTAGCTTTAATTTCCAATACAATAATACTATTCTGTTGTTTTGATTGTATAAAATCCCTAAAAAAGATATAGTATAAGTAACGATAGGAATGTCTCATTAACATACAAAAACCCCTAGCACTGCAATGCTGGGGTTTTTAATTATTATTTAAATTATAAATATCATCATAGGGTGTAACACCTAGTTTTTCAATCAAATAGTTATTGATTTCAGGGACAGAACAATTGAATTTTCTAGCAGTAGATTCTATATCTTCAAACCATAATTTATAATCAATTAATTCAACCGTCATTCTTTCCCCTTACGATAAAGTGGATTTTCTTTAGCTCTCTTTACACGGTTAATCGCCGATTGTGAAACACCCGCCTCTGAGTCAAACACTTCCTTAAATCTAGCAATGTTTTTTATATCAATTTCAATTTTTTTAGTCAATACAGCCATAGTTATCAACTCCTTATCTATCCATATTATCCAATATTGCATATCATTATTCAATCCTAACCCTTGGAAAGTTATCATTTTCTAACCCTCTCAAACGCCATATAAGCCCCATACGTGCGTTTTAAGCCGTACCTATCTATTTACATTCTGGGTTTCTTTTGCTATCCTATACGTGATAATATCCTAATTCTAAGCCCATACTTGCCTGTTGATGTTAGAAAAGGAATTATCATGACAATTAAAGAATACAAAAAACACAATGGCGAGATTGTTTATCGTGCTAAAGTTTATCTTGGTGTTGATGATCAGACAGGTAAGAAAACCATGACGACCATCACGGGGCGAACTCGTAAAGAGGTCAAACTCAAAGCTACCCAAGCCAAAGCAGATTTTATCACCAATGGAAAAACGGCCAAGCCATCACTTAATGTCACTACTTTCGAAGAACTAACGCGACTTTGGTGGCGTTCTTATGAAAGCACGGTCAAGCCAAACACAAGACAATCTATGAAAGGCATGATAGAACTTCATATTTTGCCCCTATTTGGCTCTTATCGCTTGGATAAGCTAAACACCCCTACCGTTCAAGAACACGTCAATAACTGGGCAATACAAGCCAATAACGGCGCTGATGGCGCTTTTAGTAACTATGGTTTACTAGTCAGTACCACGAAACGGATATTACAGTACGGTGTTACCTTGCAACTGATAGATGTTAACCCTGCTCGTGATGTTGTTATCCCAAGAAAACAAGCCAAAGAGCATAAGCCAATCAAGGTCTTTACTAATCAGGAATTAAAACAATTCCTAGATTATCTAAACACTTTGGATCTATCAGAATATCGGAATTTCTTCTCCTATTGCCTATATAAGTCATTACTTGCTACTGGGTGCCGTATTAGCGAGTTATTAGCCCTTGAATGGTCTGACATTGATTTTACAAATCAAACGATCAGTATTTCAAAAACTCTTAACCGCTATAAAGGCGTTAACTCGCCGAAGTCTACCGCTAGTAACCGTGTCATTGATATAGACAAGGCTACTATCCTACTACTCCAGCAACTCAAAAACCGTCAACGGTCTATTACTAGAGAAAGAGGATATACAGAAAAAGTCGTGTTCTCTCCGCTCACTGTTCAGTATATTCGGAGTACTTCTCTTGTTTACAGACTTAAAAAGGATTTCAAGGGCGCTGGGGTGTCTGACATAGGCTTTCACGGCTTTCGCCATACTCACGCAAGTTTGATGATGAATGCTGGTCTAGGTTACAAAGAACTTCAGCACCGCCTCGGACATGCTACTCTAGCCATGACCATGGATACTTATAGCCATCTTTCCAAAGAGAACGCAAAAAAAGCCGTCTCAGTCTTTGAAACGGCCATCAATACTTTATAAATAGATCAAGGGTGTTTTGGATAAATTCACCCCATTTTTATAGAAAAGTTGGTTAAAAGGTTGGTTAAAATGATTTCACCACAAATCACATAACCTATAAACCTTGATATAATGCTTTTCCTAGCACCTTCATCCTATTTTTGATATACTAGTTTTAATTATAACAAATTCAATCGAAAAGGTGGTTTTACATATGGAAAATTGTATTTTCTGTCAAATTATTGCCGGTGACATCCCTTCTTCTAAAGTCTATGAAGACGATAAAGTCATTGCTTTTTTAGATATTACTCAAACAACAACTGGCCACACTTTACTAATCCCTAAAGAACATGTTAGAAATGTGCTCGACATGGATAATACAATCGCTCAAGATGTTTTTTCTCGCCTTCCTAAAGTGGCTCGAGCGATTCAAAAAGCTACCGGAGCGGCTGGTATGAACATTATCAACAACAACGAAAAAATTGCTGGGCAAACTGTTTTCCACGCTCATATTCACCTGGTTCCTCGTTTTAATGAAAATGATGGAATCGACATCAAATACACCACCCACGAACCTGATTTTCAAGTTTTAGGAAAATTGGCAGAACAGATTGCAAAAGAGGTCGTCTAGATGAGACTAAAAAAAGCACTAGCTGCTGGTATGGCAGCCTTTCTGGCATATAAAGCCTTTCAAAAGCGTCGAGAAATAGCCGAAACTTATAGCACTGAAAAAGATCGACTGGCTAGTATGAATAAAGATAAAGAGAATATCCAGAAACAATTAACTATCATTAAATCAGAATTAGCTAAAGTCAATAATTTAAGCGAGGATACCCAACATAAAGTTCGCGTCTTTCAAAAAGATTTAGCACCTCGACTTCAAATTATCAAAGAAAAAACCGAGCATCTACAAAATCATCTCGATACTAACTAATCCATCGAGTGGAGACTAAGCTCTAGTTCCCCTCACACTATCATGCGTGCTAGTCTAGTACACGGTGGTTCACGTAACCTTTAACGTAGACCTTTCTAGGTAGTCATATATGCAAGAAACCAGTCCACGTTCAGCGAGGACTGGTTTTGATATTGCACGCTTTTGGACTAACTTCAGTGCCACTAATTGATAGCGGTCACTCCCATCCAGATGCTCTAACTGCTATCCATGCGTAATACCTAGCTTAAGGAGCCCTCAAAGTCGCTTAGATCTCTTCTTCCATTGTTTCCAGATAATAATTCTAATTCGTGTCCTCAATCTTTCATCAATACTTGTCATGGCAGACTTTATACTACTCATTATCATTGCTGGGGGACTGCAATACACACTGGCCGAATGAGTTTCTCAAGCCATTATCAGCAGCTTATCCTCATGATTACATTTTGCTCGTCATAGATAACGCCGTGTGGCATAAATCCAGTAGATTAGATAACCCTGCCAACATTAGCTTTGAGTTCACTTCCCCTTATACACCTGAAGTGAACCCAATTGAACAAGTATGGACTGAGATTCACAAAAGAAGTTTTCAGAATAAAACGCTTAAAACACTTGATGACGTGATGAAGAAGTTCCAAGAAGTGATTCAAGGATTAGAACAATCACTTAAAAAAACCATCGTCCACAGACAATGGTTACAAAAAGTTAGTTTTTGATTTTTGTTGAATTTTAATAATTATAGACGTGATATCTTAAAGAATGGTAAACCTAGCGCGGTGTCGTCTTTATCTGTACTCCTAGTGTTAAATAGATAGGACATTGCATACCAACCAGATAGAGATTTTGTATAGGGATCAGTTACGTAGACCTTACCATTATTGTATCCTTTTAGGACTAACTCATGCGATCCTCTTGTCACAAAAACATTATTTTGAACAGCAGCCAAGACATGGTGTCCTTCTCTTAAAGCTGTTACAAGGCTAGTATAACTAGATAAATTTGTAGCTTTCACTCCCCATGCATTGGCTGCTTTCACAATACCTGGTGCACGAGTTCCAGGTACAAGGCGATCAAATTCTTTGGTATTGTAATATAACCAATCGGCCACAGTTGTCGGCATCACAGTTTTGCCTGTCAAAGCTGAAAAGACCATGCTTAATGAAGTTGGAACGCAACCAGTGTCTCCCATTGTGTAGCGTCCATAACGTTTAGACGACCAACGAGGATCTCGCTGATTAAAGTATGGCATCGGATAGACTTTTTGAAACTTTTTAGCTACAGCCATTTTCTTCTCAAAAGGCTTAACTGTTGTTCCTGGAGCAGAACCACCTTTTTTCACTAGGGTAACCTCAATGCCTTCAACACCCAAAGAAAAACCCTCTGTCCCAGCACTAGATCCGTTCTTTGCCCAATCTAACCATCCTTTATTCTGACTATGAACACGATAATAAACATCATAGTGTTGACTAATCTCACCTACTAAGGCAATTCTCACTGCCTCGATTTGGCGATTGGAGTTCTCTTGACCACTTGCTTGGCCTTCTCTAACAGCTGGCGTCCAGCCGACATTTTGAATGTGGGTTTGATAGGATAGATGGCCTAGATAATCCGAATGAAGACGAAGTTTCAAAGACTCTAGTTGTTGATTCTGACCTGTACTACCACTCAAATGACCATCAGAAACAGCGCCCTGCCAACCTTTTTTCTCAATATAGGTTTGATAACTAAGCGAAGCTGATTGAGCGTCTTTTGCTATAAAAGACCGGCTCATGGATCCTGTGAAACGAGCACCTTTAGGAAGGATTTGCATTTCAAGGGCTTCCAGACGTTTCGAGAGGCCTTCCGTTCCAGCATTAGCCCCATTCTTCGCCCAACCTAACCATCCGTAATCTTGAACATGAACACGGTAGTAAAGATCAAAATGAGCTGCCAATTCTTGCGTTAATCGAACATTAACTGCCTCAAGACGTTTGCTTTGACCAACTGTACCACTAAGTTCTCCATTTTTGACTGGTCGCTGCCAGCCTATATTTTGAATATGGCTTTGATAAACAATTCCTCCTAAGCTCGACATGTCTTTACCCAAACTGAGCTCGAGAGCTTCTAAACGTTTGCTTTGACCAACCGTACCAATCAATTGTGTTGCATTACTTGGCTTTTGCCAACCTATATTTTCTACGTGCGATCGAATATTAATATCACTATTATCGACTTTCGATAGATTTGATGCTGTTTCTGTAGCAGGTCGACTCTCTATTGTTGGAGGCGGCGCCACTTGGTCACTACTGCTCACCATTGAGGATGCCATCACTGGTGTTGGCGTTTTAGCCATCTTCAATAGGTTGGACGTTTCCGCAGGATTATCAGTCTCTGCAACCGATGATTCATCTCTCAAATCACGACCAGGTTCTTCCAATGAGGAATCAGCCGTCACAGATGTGGTTTTTATACCATTAGTTGGCTGCGGTGTGACATTCTCAGAACCACTCGTTGTTTCGCCAGCAACTACGCCGTTAACAGCTGGTGCAGCCTCCTCTGCCAAAACACCAGGGGCAACCAAAAGACTAGCTGTGGTAACACCGGCAATAACCCATTGCTTTTTAGCCTTGTACATCTTCTTTTTCATGATTTAATCTCCTAAACTAAAACATTTTTAAGTTAGTATAGCAAAAGATTTTTTAATTTTCTACCTGTTTTACAAAACTTTTCCTTATTTCAATTTATCATTTTTGTAAATGTGCACCCTTTCCAAACCTCGAAACTGTTGCTGGCGTAACGCTTCATATACAACCATGCAAACAGCATTAGAAACATTTAAACTTCTAACGTGTTCATCATTCATTGGAATCCTAAGAGCCTTCTCTACATTCTCTCGCATAAACATTTCAGGTAGACCAGTATCTTCGCGCCCAAACATAAAGTATTGATCTAGTTGTTGATCATAATCCACATCAGAATAGGTTTTATCTGCAAACTTAGAAATCAAAAAAACGGGACCGTCAACGCTTTCCATAAACGCTTCTAAAGAGTCATAATAATAAATATCCAATTTATCCCAATAATCGAGACCTGCACGTTTCATTTTTTTATCATCAATAGGAAATCCCATTGGTTTAATAATATGTAAGGGACTATTAGTCGCTGCGCAGGTTCTCGCAATATTTCCAGTATTTTGTGGGATTTGCGGCTGAAAAAGCACGATGTGATTACGACCAGTTGATTGTTTCTCATAATTGTTTTCTACCATAGCTTCATACTCCTTGATTTTGCCCATAAAAATAACCACGCTACCCGGAGTCAAGCTCAGCAGATAGCGTGGTTCGTGTTGACTCGTTACCTTAAATCATAACAGGTTTGATTTAAACCAACGAATAGCTTAATAGTAAGTATAACACTTTCATCACGAGTGTCAACTATTTTCTCTTAAATTTCTTCATAAAATTATCTTTTGGTAGGATGCATTTTTAACAAAAAAAGAGTATGATAGGGTGTAATTATTTATGGAGGAAAATCATGCAAATAATTCTAGTCGGCGGTGGTAAGGTCGGAGCTGCGCTTTGCCGATCACTCGTCGAAGAAAATCACGATGTCGTATTGATTGAACAAAAAGAAAGTGTTTTAAAACATCTCACTAAACGCTACGATATCATTGGACTTCTTGGAAACGGCGCCAACCATAAGATTTTAGAACAAGCTGATATTCAAGATTGTGATATTTTTATTGCCATGACCGATAAAGATGAAGTCAATATGATTGCAGCAGTTCTTGCTAAGCAAATGGGAGCTAAAGAAACCATCGTCCGCGTTCGTAACCCAGAATACTCTAACGCTTACTTTAAAGAACGCAATTTCTTAGGGTTTTCCTTGGTGATTAATCCTGAACTTTTGACAGCACGCTATATTGCTAATAGTATCGACTTTCCTAATGCTAAATCTGTCGAACACTTTGTCAATGGACGCGTCATGCTTATGGAATTTTCGGTATCCGATCAGAGCGTGCTCAGTCATATGTCTCTCTCAGAATTCCGCAGAAAATTTGGAAATATCGTTATCTGCGCTATTCAAAGACAAGATACTATCCTCATTCCTGATGGTAACGACACCATCCTTCCTAAAGACCGTATTTTTGTAACAGGTAGTCGTGTTGAAATGGTTCTTTTTCATAATTTTGTTAAGCACAAACTCATCAAAAATATGATGATTATTGGTGCGGGACGCATCGCCTACTACCTCCTCTCGTTACTTCGCAATAACAAAATCAATTTAAAAGTTATTGAACGAGATGAAAAACACGCACAATGGCTTAGTCAAGAGTTCCCCCATCTTAACATTGTTGTTGGTGACGGAACTGCCAAGGATGTTCTCTTAGAAGAAAGTGCTGCTAATTATGATGCTGTAGCTACCTTAACAGGTGTTGATGAAGAAAACATCATTGCCTCTCTTTTCTTGGAAAAAGTCGGTGTGCCAAAAAACATTACCAAGGTCAACCGTACTAGTCTCCTCGAAATTATCGACCATAATTTTGTATCGTCTAGTATTATTACCCCTAAAAGTATCGCTGCCGATACCGTCATGCATTTTGTCCGTGGACGTGACAATGCTCAAGATTCTAATTTGGATGCCATGCATCATGTGGCCAATGGCCGTATCGAAACGCTTCAGTTTGAAATTCGCGAGAAGAATAAAATGGCTGGACAACAGCTCTCCAATATCAAACTTAAAGATAATGTCTTGATTGCTGCTATTATCCGTAAAGGCAGAACGATTTACCCCACTGGTGAGGACATTCTTGAAGTCGGGGATAAAATCGTTATCATCACCCTACTTAAAAACATTACAAAAATCTATGATTTGATGAAGAGGTCGCGTAATGAATAGAGCAATGGTCCGTTTTTTATTATCAAAACTCCTTATCATCGAGGCAGGACTGCTACTAGTCCCTCTTTTGGTATCCTTCATCTATCAAGAGGATTGGACTATTAAACGCAGTATCATCTATACGATTGGGCTGCTACTAGTCCTCGGCGGGCTGGGCAGCTGGGTAAAACCGAAAAACCACCACATTTACACTAAAGAAGGCATGCTGATCGTCGCACTCTGCTGGGTCCTGTGGTCCTTCTTTGGTGCCCTTCCCTTCGTGTTTTCAGGTCAAATCCCAAGTCTTATTGATGCCTTTTTCGAAGTCAGCTCAGGCTTTACGACCACTGGAGCTACTATTTTACCAGATGTTGCTGTTTTATCACACTCTCTCCTTTTCTGGAGAAGTTTCGCTCATCTGATTGGAGGTATGGGGGTACTGGTTTTTGCACTTGCTATTATGAGCAATAGCAAAAATGGTCACCATGAAGTTATGAGAGCTGAAGTTCCTGGACCTGTCTTCGGAAAAGTGGTCGCAAAACTAAAAAGTACCGCTCAAATTCTATACTTCATCTACATGGGAATGTTCCTTATCTTTACTCTCATTTTATGGCTTTGCGGCATGCCATTTTTTGACAGCATCATAACAGCTATGGGAGGTGCTGGTACTGGTGGCTTTGGTGTCTATAACGATTCTATAGCTCACTATAAGAATCCACTTATCACCTATGTCATTTCTTTTGGTGTCACGCTTTTTGGTATTAATTTCAACTTGTACTATTTGATATTGATGCGAAAGTTCAGGCTTTTCTTTAAAGATACTGAATTACGCCTATATCTAGGAATCATTCTCGTAGCGACAATAATGATCAGCTTAAACGTCAGTCACCTATATACCAGCCTAGAGGAGACTATTCGATTCTCTTTCTTCCAGGTAACCAATATCATCACAACAACCGGTTTTGGGATTACTGATCTAACAGTCTGGCCATTATTTGCGCAATTTATGCTTCTCTTATTGATGTTTTTAGGCGGATCTGCTGGCTCCACAGCTGGTGGTTTTAAAGTTATCAGGGCACTTATCATTTCTAAAGTTGTCAAAAACGAAGTTTTAAAGACACTTTATCCTCGTCGCGTAATGTCTCTTCATATTGGGGAAAATGTTATCGATAAGGAAACACAGCATAGTGTTCTAAAATACTTAGCCATCTATGTCATCATGTTTCTTGGGCTGGTCTTTTGTTTAAGTATCGACCATCAAAAAGATTTTATGGTAGTCATTAGCGCAGCTGCGTCTACCTTTAATAATATCGGGCCGATGTTGGGAACGGCTGAAACTTTTGACATCTTCAGTCCCTTCTCAAAACTGCTCATGAGTTTTGCCATGATTGCCGGTCGTCTGGAAATCTATCCTATGCTCTTACTTTTCTTAAGACGCACCTGGTCCAAGTATTAATACAATGAAAAAACGGTTCACTTTTGTGAATCGTTTTTGGTATGTCTTTTGAGTGAGAAATGGTCAGGAACAGGATCAAATCCCGTTTTTGACCAAGGATGGCAACGCAGAATTCGGGCTATTCCCATTAGCATTCCCTTAAAGCCATGTTTATCAATGGCTTCAATCATATACTGAGAGCAGGTTGGCCGAAAACGGCAGGTTCCTTGAGATATGGGAGACAGGTATTTTTGATAAAAGCGAACGATTGCTATTAATCCTTTTCTCATTTGGTTTTGTTAACCGCCAAATTATGAAGCTGGCTAACCTCTTTCTTGTTAAGTCGACGGGATTCCCCTGGACGAAGCCCAGTCAAATCAAGGGTACCAAACTGAGTGCGTGATAATTTATCAACGAGTAAACCAACAGCTTCAAACATCTTCTTAACCTGGTGATGACGTCCTTCATGGATAACCAATTCAACAATTGAACGATTTTTATCTGCTTCAACTTTGATGATATTGTAACGAGCAGGCTTCGTTTTCTTGCCATCAATAACAACACCACGCGTCAGCGGTCGAAGATTTTCTTTAGTTGCAAGACCCTTCACACGCGCCACGTAGACTTTGTCAATCTCATTACGAGGGTGAATCATTTTATCAGTAAAATCACCATCATTCGTCAACAGGAGAAGCCCAGAAGTATCCCAATCCAAGCGACCAACAGGGTAAATCCGTTCCTTAACTTGTGGCAGTAAATCCACTACCGTTTGACGCCCTTTTTCGTCCGACACACTGGAAATCACTCCACGGGGTTTATTTAACAGATAATAAACTTTTTCTTCGTTATAAATAGGGCTACCTTCAACTTCAACAACATCACCTGACTTGACGGTTGTCGCCAACTCAGTCACTTTCTCTCCGTTAATGGTCACCAGACCCTTTTTAATCAATTCTTCTGCCTTACGACGACTTGCCACACCTGCGTGGGCAATGTATTTGTTAATTCTCATCATCTTGTTTCCTTATTCTTCTAGAGAGGGAACTTCCGCAAATAATGCGACCTCTTCTTCCTTGATGTCAATAGCTGAAACATCAACCAACTCGTCTAAGCTATTGATGCCCATGTAATCTAAAAAATAATCCGTAGTCGCGTAAAGATTGGGACGACCAAGAACTTCCTTCTTTCCAATTTCCTGAACCAATCCGAATGCTTGCAGCTTACTAATAGCTCCACTTGAATTGACCCCACGAATCCCATCCACTTCAATCCGGGTAATAGGTTGCTTATAAGCAATAATAGACAAGGTTTCAAGGCTTGCGCGAGACAGACTTTGATTGATTGGAGTATGTGCATATGACTTCAACAGTTCTGCATGGTCATCTTTGGTTACTAATTTATAGGTATTGGCAGATTCTAAAATGGTCAGAGCAGAATCCTTATCTTGTTGATACTTCTCTACTAATTTGTCCATAGACTGTTGTAAGCCTGAGGGTGGTAGTTCTAATAATTCTGCCAATTGACGGATTGATAACCCTTCTTCTCCAGCCACGAAGAGAAGCGCTTCAATTTGCGATAAGGTTGTCATGTCGCCTCCCTTCTTAAGGTAACATCTGAAAAATTCTGCACTTGCTCAACCCTTAGCGTTTGACGTTTGACCAATTCTAAAATAGCCAAAAAGATGGTAATCATCTGCTCTTTGCTTTCCACTTTTTGAAACAATGCTTGCATTGATTTAGGTTGACCAGGCTCAAGCTGATCCTCAACAAATACCATCATATCCTCAATACGGTAATCATCTGCTGCAATGGTCGTATGCTCTTGGTTAAAAGCGACCTGTCTTTGAGCCATGATTTTTGAAAAAGCTAAATAGAGATCTAAGGTCGTCTTATCCTCTTTTAAGGTCACATCCTCTGAAACAATTTCTGTCTTTGGCTTTGAAAATAACTTGGCACGCTCTTGATGCTGTTGATCCAGTTCCTGTGAAATAGCTTTGAAACGTTTGTACTCTTCGATTTGCGAAAGGAGTTCCATCTCAAGATCTTCTTCAAATGGTACTTCTTCCACAAGTTTTGGTAAGAGTTTACGGCTTTTAATCAGCATGAGCTGACTAGCCATTACCATATATTCTCCAGCAACTTCCAACTTCATCACTTGAAGAGTTGCCAGATAGGCTAAATATTGTTCGATGACCTCAACCAAGGGCACATCATAGATATCCACCTCATACTTTGACACCAAGTGCAAAAGTAAATCAAGGGGACCTTCAAAATCTTTTAATTTGATATCCATTATTTGAAATATTTCTCGAGAGTTTGACTGGATTTTAGTCCCAACTGTTTAGCAATCTCTGTCGCTGATTTTCCTAAAACGATCTGACTAAGAATATACTGCTGTCTCAATTTTTGAGCAGTCAAGTGACTCAGATTGAGACTGTCTAAATAGGCCTTGAGTTGTAAGAAAAACCACTGACGAGAATAAGCTTTCCCTTTATTATCAAAGAGATATGAATCCTCAGACACTTGTGGTAGTTGTTGCAAGATAGTCTTTGGCAGGTGAAGAATCCTGACTTGATCATCTTTCTTAACCTTCAAAACCTTAAACTCAACATCAAGCCTATCGCCTTTTATCTCTGCCATTTCTTTCAGAGTCAAGCCCATGAGTGCTAGAAATGAAGCAATTAAACGACCTTGCCACCATTTACTGTCTTCAGTTAAAAAGTCCAAATCAACCTTTTTGAAAGAGCCCTTTGGTGCAGGCAGACCTGCTTTTACCTTTTTTAAACGGTAGTCATAGTCTACATGGCCTTCTTCGTAGAGATAGTGTAAAAATTGATTGACCGATGATTGTTTGCGCTTTTGGACACTGACTTTTAAGGATTTTAAAAATTCTTGGTAATAAAGAAGACTGGTGTCACTAATATGTCCTTCTACTAAATCCATAAACTGCTCTAAGTCATAGGAGTAGGATTTTTGAGAGGCGGCTGAGATGTTTTTCTCAGCTAAAAAGGACGTAATCGTCTCTTTAGTTATCATGTTTTTCTTTTGGTGTGATGTCATAATCCTCAGTAAAATCATGTAGCAAGGCATTGACAGCCTTTAGTATCGATTTCCGCGTGATAATCCCCATAAAATGCTTATCGCTGTCCAAAACTGGCAAGAAAGGATTATCCACGAGTTTGTGCATAATTTCTGTCAGTGGGGCATCTGCCAAGATCGTTTCCACCTTATCATTAACGGCCACAGCGACATCAGTTTGGGAAAGCTCCCAAGCGGCTAAATTATTGTCAGCCTGATAGCTCATAATATCAGAAATCGAGACTGTTCCACAATAGATTTTCTCTTTTGAGATAACTGGGATACGAGAATAACCGTTACTCGTGATTAAGAGCAGCACATGATCCATATTATGGGTATCCACCACGATAGCAAGGTCTTTCGAAGGAATTAAATAGTGCTCAGTGTAATTTAATAAAAAATCTTCAAATTCTTTGGCAATCATCTGCTAAATTCCTGTGATAAACTTGGGTAAACTTGGTGATTGAGGTCTAAGAAGTCAACTATTATTGAAGTATCAGTGACCTTGATCAAGGCGTAGAGTTTTTCATTGATGTCACCTCGGGGTTGTAAGACAGAGCCTGGGTTAACAAAAACAATTCCTTCCTCCTGCCAAGCTGCCGCACGATGTAAATGACCATACAAGCAAATATCAGCTTGTGCTTCTTGGGCAAAATAGACCAAACGATCCCACATAAAATTGATGTGGTAAAGATGTCCATGTGTCTGAGCAACAGTCAATCCTGGTAAGGTGACAATATTGTCATCTTGATAGTCTGAATCATAATCACAATTTCCTCGAACCACATGGATTCCTTGCCATACAGGATCATTTGCAGATAATTCAGAATCCCCATTGTGGAAAATGGCGTCAACCTTTCCCTGATAATGAGCCTTTATCTTTTCAACTACAGCTTTGTCAGTGTGAGAGTCACTCATGACGATTAGTGTTTGTTCTGCCATGCTGGAAATGCCTCCATTAGTTTTTTCATTGCTAATCCTCGGTGAGAAATGTCATTCTTTTGTTCTGGACTGAGCTGAGCAGCTGTTTGCCCTGTTTCACCAACCAGAAAAAGTGGATCATAGCCAAAGCCACCTTCGCCTTTTGCTTCATAAGCAATATAACCTGGCCAATCAGCTGCGACAACCAGACTTTCTTTATTGGGTGCTGCCACAACTAGAGTCGAATGAAATTGGGCGCTACGATCTTTTTGTTCAAAAACCATAGCTAATTCATGCAAGAGTTTAGCATTGTTTTTGGCATCTGTTGGATTTGGTGCTGAAAAGCGTGCCGACCAGACACCGGGTAAGCCACCTAGGGCATCGACTTTCAAGCCTGAATCATCAGCTAAAACCATACGACCTGTTAATTTAGAAATGGTCTCTGCCTTGAGTCGAGCATTTTCTTCAAAAGTCATTCCTGTTTCTTCAACTTCTGGTAAATCAGGATAGTCGGCTAGACTTTCCACTTCAATTCCAAGCGAAGCAAACATTTTACGGAATTCCTTGACCTTGCCTTCATTGTGTGTGGCAATGAGCAGTTTATCACCGAAAGTCGACTGGTTTTTACCGAAGAAATCAGAAGCACTAACACCACCTTGTGGGAGATGGACAGCCAGCAGTCTATCATCTTCTAGAAGCAGAATAGCCCCTTGATGTTGGCGTGTTTCTAAGCGTCGTCCAAACTGCTGGTTGACCATATCAAAGACAAAATTAATCAACTTCATTTCAGAAGTCCACTTAACCACAGTCACACGGTAACCCCGAGGATGGCGCCATTCTTCCTCAGACAAAACATCTATTTCTAGTAAGCCATCTAAAAGACGATTTAAGTTAAATAACGAATCATCTATTCCATGCTCATCTCCAAGATAGCTCAACGAGTTATGCCCTGACATATCTCCAATAAACCAGTCATTCTCATCTTTATACTCATAAATCTTGTCAGCCATTCAAAGTCTCCTCTAAACTCACGTGCTCAACAGTAATGGTGGTGCCCAACCAATTTTCGGCAATATCTTGAAAGCTAGTGACGCCAGCTGTGGTGTAGAAACGGTCGCTTTTTTCTTGCGCTTCACGGTTACGGTTGATTTCAAAATAATTAAGTAAAACCGAAATATCGCGCACCGTCTCGGCACCACTATCGATCAACTTAACCTCAGGTCCCATAACGTTTTGGATAATAGGACGAAGCAAGGGATAATGAGTACAGCCCAAAATCAAGGTATCAACTTTTCCAACCAAAGGAGCCAAGGTCTCATAAACAACTTTTTTGGCCACACTCGAGGTCGTTTCATTGGATTCGACCAAGGGCACGAACCTAGGACAAGCCAAAGACGTCACCTCAACCTGAGGATCTAACAGTTGTACTTTGGTTTTATAGATGTCAGATTGAACTGTCATTTGGGTGGCAATCACACCAATCTTCTTTTCCTTGGTTGCCTTAATCGCTGCACCTGACCCTGGTAAAATCACTCCCAATACAGGAATGTCAAGGGATTTTTTGATTTCTTCCCAGGCTACTGCTGTCGCTGTATTGCAAGCAAATACAATCATTTTAACATTTTTGGTCAAGAGAAAATTAACCAGTTGCCATGTGTATTCTCGGATTTGGTCAGCTGGTCGTGGTCCATAGGGAGCTCTAGCTGAATCACCGATGTAAACAATTTCTTCATGAGGGAGTTGTCGCATTAATTCCCTAACAACCGTCAAGCCACCGACTCCTGAATCTAAAAAACCAATCGGACGATTATCCATAGTCTCTTCTTTCTAAAAAGGGTTGAGAACTCTGCTCCCAACCCCTCTTAATCTTATTTTTTCTTTTTAGCAGCGGCTGCTTTTGATTGTTTAACGATATTGCGGTAAGTTTGTTGAACTTTCGCTTCGTTTGGTTTTTGACCCATCTGGCTCATCATTTCACGAATAGCATCTGGTGTCAAACGTGGGTATTGACCGATTTCTTTTTCGATTTGTTTACGGGCAATGAAAATACCACCAAATACACCTGCCATTGCTGCTAATACAACGATTAAAATCCATAATGCTGTTGACATGTTTTTTGAGTTCTCCTAGTCTTATTTACCGTCCTATTATAGCAGAAAAGTCACAGCTTTACAAATTTGAAAATACCTAAAATAAGCCATGGGAACTGCCACAAATAAAACTAGCAACACATTAGCTACTCTGATGTTTTATCCAAAAATAGCGTTTAGCCCATATCCCAAAAATCAGTACTAAGCTGACTAAGCTGGAGTAAACAAGTATCATATCCATTATTAAGACTTTGATGAATGGTGCCCAAAACATAATAAACCTTTTGAAAATGAAGGACTGACATGGCTAACAGTTCCACGTGCCTACCTAGAGCGCTACATAGCCCCGACATTGTCAGATTTCTTTCAAAGCTAACGTCTCAAAGCGCTCAAAGTTGTCTTCTCTATCTGAGTAAGTACAGGCTCTATGTAACACCTCACATTTTCTTAAATACTATGCTAATTCTGCTGCAACTTTCAGTGTTCTTGCTTAAGATGATGAGCAAAGAACTACTGCTAATACCAGCAAGAACAGTATTTCCGCTGTTGAGAGTTGTCCTAATCCGAATAGCAAATCTCTCTTAACATGAGAAGGGCTGGATCTTAATCCAACCCCTTCACACACTATTAGTCAAAGTCAAATCCTATAATAGTCGCAAAATAATCCTCTGGTGTCTCTGCACGACGGATAAGGCGGGCGCTACCATCTGTTTGATAGAGAATTTCAGCCGAACGAAGACGGGCATTATACTGATACCCCATTGAAAATCCGTGTGCGCCTGTGTCATGAATGACCAAAGTATCTCCTACACGCGCCTCAGGCAACTCACGCCGTTTAGCAAACTTATCGTTATTCTCACAGAGTGAACCAACTACATCTACTACCTCTACAGCACCAGCAGGATTACTGATATTCGTAATGTGATGATAAGAACCATACATTGCTGGGCGCAAAAGATTGACAGCCGATGCATCCACACCTACGTAATCACGATAAGTTTTCTTGCGGTGTAACACTTTTGTGACCAAGAGGCCATGAGGAGCCAGCATAAAGCGACCTAGTTCTGTAAAAATCTTAATCTCCCCAAGTCCAGCTGGGATAAGCACTTCTTCGTAAACCTTGCGAACACCGTCTCCAATAGCTGCAATATCATTAGCTTTGTCTTCAGGACGATAGTCAACCCCGATACCACCGGACAAGTTGATAAAGCTAAGTTCAACGCCTGCTTCTTCTCGAATGTCCACAGCTAGAGTAAAGAGTTGACGAGCCAACTCTGGATAGTAATCATTGGTAACCGTATTAGAAGCCAAGAAAGAATGAATCCCAAACTCCTTGACACCTTCCGTTTTTAAATCCTTAAAACCTTGGATGAGTTGCTCACGCGTCATCCCGAACTTAGATTCTTCAGGATTATCCATGATAGCTGTCCCCAGAGCGAAAACGCCACCTGGATTATAGCGAAGTGACACTGTTTCTGGTAGACCAATTGTTTCTTTAACGAAAGCAATCATTTCATAGGCATCGAGGTTGATAGTTGCTCCAATTTCTTTAGCATACTGATACTCCGAAGCGGGTGTGTTATTAGATGAGAACATGATATCTTTGAACCCCAACTTATGGCTCATTAAAAGTTCCACACCTGTCGCACAATCCACACCGCAGTTTTCTTCTTGTAAAATCTTTAGGATAGCTGGGGTTGGCGTCGCCTTCACCGCAAAATATTCTTTGAACCCCTTGTTCCACGAAAAGGCCTTATTTAAGGCACGCGCTTTCTCACGAATTCCCTTCTCATCATAAAGATGGAAAGGTGTAGGGAATTGTTCAGTAATCTTATCCAACTCTTGACGAGAAATA
This sequence comes from Streptococcus halotolerans, assembly GCF_001598035.1. Taxonomy (NCBI): domain Bacteria; kingdom Bacillati; phylum Bacillota; class Bacilli; order Lactobacillales; family Streptococcaceae; genus Streptococcus; species Streptococcus halotolerans. The sequence continues at coordinate 1,241,124 of NZ_CP014835.1, forward strand.
AAAGGTGTCTTCATAAGAATCTCCAAATCTTCAAAATATTAGGATTATTATAGCATAAAAGAGCCTGAGACAAAATAATTCTCAGTCATAAACTAAAAGGACTTAGTCCTGTCCAGTACAGAACTAAATCCTTGCAATAATTCATTGTCCAACTTTTTGGGGTCAGTACAAATCAATGGCTTTTCTAGTGGTCACACTCTGCTTTTTACATCTCTCCTTATATCGCTAATTAATTTTATCTTCCCAAGATGTTGCCGTGTTCTCCAGAACCTTGTTGAGGTCATCGATGTTCTTTAAACCTTCTGTACGAAGCCATTCGCGAGCGGCATCTGGACCATCTGTGATATAAACCGGTACCGCACCTGCCCATGTGGCACGACCACATAGCACACCGTTAAATTTAGCCCCTGATTCCGCTGCAAACTCGAGGGTTTCTTGAAAGAGTTTGGCTGACACACCCGCACTTAAATAGATATATGGTAAATGGCTCGCCTCTTCTTGGTTACGGAAAGCTTGAGCTGCCTCCTCTTTGGTGTAAAGAACCTCTCCTTTAGCAAATCCTTCCACAAAATTCATATTAACAGGCACTTCCACTTTCAACACATCTACGCCAAAGCGGTCTTCTGAAAAAACAGCCATCGCACCATTAACTTTATGAGGTTTGACTTGAGCAAACGCCATACTGCTATTATCAGAAATAGTCTCATCATAGGTTAAGATTTCAAGGTAGAAAGGAATGTCTTCTGCTTGACATTCTGAACCAATACGTTCAATATAGGCTTGCTTCTGCTCATTAACAGCTTCGTCACCATCGACATCATAGTAAAGCAAAAACTTCACGGCGTCAGCGCCAGCTTCCTTGATGCGTTTGGCTGACCAGACATCAAGACAGTCTGGTAAACGACTAGTCGTTGTCGCATCGTAGCCTGTTTTTTCATAGGCAAGGAGTAAACCTGCCTCTTTATGACGGACTTTTGTCGCCGGAAGCCCGTATTCAGGATCAAGTAGGATGGAAGAAGCATATGGTGTCAATTCTTCTGAAACCAGACTTTTCAGTTCTTCTATTTGTTCAACCGTTGGCTCCTCGGCTTGATGTTTGGCCATCATGCGTTTTAAAGCGCCACGTTGATCAAAAGCAAGGGCTGAGATGATGCCATTCTTGCTTAATCGTTTCATTGATTTGTGTTTATTTTCAGTAAGTGTAAGTGTCATCATTAAACCTCTCTGACTATTAGTCGGTCATATAATTCATTATAATTGCTCATATTGACATGTCCTGTCGTCTTTTCTTGTGCATTGAGCATTCCCAAAACATTTGCCTTAGTTAGTAAAGCCTCATCATCTTCGTCATTTGCTAATCCTGAAGCTATTCCTGCGACAGTAGAATCTCCTGAACCGACTGGATTGACCACTTCTATTTTGGGGATATCAACCTTGTAAAAAGTAGAACCATGTTTAGCAAAAACACCGTCGGCACCTAATGAAACAATAATCCATTCGATACCATCGAATAATGGTTGTTTGAGTACTGCTTTCAGTTCCTCTAGATTGAGACCAACATCCTGTCCTAAAAGCTGTGCTAATTCTTCTGTATTTGGCTTAATAACAGTAGGCTTGTCATCTCCCTCCAATACTGCTTTTAAAGCATTTCCAGAACAATCTAAAACTGTCTTTTTGCCAAACGTATTACTGATTCTAATCAGACGTTGATAAAAGTCTACAGGCATTCCCCCCGGTAGACTTCCTGACATCGTAATGACATCAACATCACCGAGAATATACTTAAAATGATTGGCAAAACCATCTACTTCATCTTGATCTAGAAATGGACCGTGTTCTAAAATCTCTGTTTGCTTTCCCTCATGTAAGATAGCAATACAGTTCCTTGTATCTCCAGAAATCTTATAAAAACGATTTCGGATGCTTTCTGGAAGGTGATGTAATAAGAACTCACCGTTCTCACCACCGATACAGCCTGTTGCTGTTACCGATTCCTTTAAATCATTTAAAACACGTGCAACATTAAGTCCTTTCCCACCAGGTGTTTTACTAACATCTGATACACGATTAACGGTATCAAGTTTAAACTCTTCCAAGGGATAAGAAATATCTATCGAAGGATTTAAGGTCACTGTTAAAATCATGAAATTGGTTCCTTTCACTCCAAAGAGAAACTGATCAAGGTTCAAAATTCAAGGAAATCTAATTCCTGATTCATCTCTCTCATCCTAATTATTTATTCTTAAAGCATCCACTCCCTCATGATGAGGTGAGAGATAAATTAATCATGATAGTCACCACGGTCCCATTTTTCTAGGAATTCGTCAAAGAAATGCGGATCTTCCTGTCCATCATGCTGGCTCTCAACGTGAGCAATCTTCGCTATCAACTTTTTATTTTCTTCGGTTTCTTGATATTCCGCATTAATGAAAGCATCAATAATGTCATTCATTAGAAGACCGCCAACAATTTTTCCACCAAAGCCAATAACATTAGCATTAAGTTCTTCTTTAGCATAAAGAGCCGTCGTTAGATCACGAACTAAAGCTGAACGAATACCATTCACCTTATTGACTGCATTATTAATCCCCACACCTGTACCGCAAATACATACGCCTAAATCCGCCTCGCCAGATGCTACTGCCTCACCAACTTTTTTTCCGAAAATTGGGTAGTGAGTTCGAGTGTTATCATAAGTTCCAAAGTCTAACACCTCGTGTCCTTTTGATTTCAAAAAATCTGAAACTTCCATTTTTTCACGAGTAACAATATGGTCGCAACCAATAGCAATTTTCATGTCAAACTCCTTTCTTAAGACATTTTATTAAGCATATCAACGCGGATTTGATGGCGGCCACCATCATAATCTGCAGAGATAAACGATTGTGCAATATTTTTCGCTAAAGTTTCACCAACGAGCTCTGCACCTACAGTAATGATGCGAGCATTGTTGTGTCCTCGCGTCATATACGCAGAACGTTCATCTGATACTTCTGCAGCTACCATGCCTTTAATTTTAGTAGCAACCATAAAAGGTCCTGCTCCGAATGCATCAAAGACAATGCCTAAATTATCATCTGCTTTATTAACCTCTGTTACTACAGCCAAAGTATTATCTACAAAATCTTTATTAGTATCTGTCGTGTCAATAACTTCGTTACCAAGCTCAATCAGATAAGATTTAACAATATCTTTTAACTTATTACCATGTGCATCTGCACCGAGAATAACTGACATACAAGCCTCTTTCTAATCATTAATTGTTGCTCTTACTTTCATAAACAGCATTACGTTTTTTCATTTCCTTAGCATACCAAGCGAAAATACCAATATAAAATACTGTAAAGAATAAAAATGTAATAATTGCTGAAATTTGTCCTGTCGTTGCTTGCCCAATAACATAGCCAAATAATTTCTCCATTGGTCCTTCAAGAGTTGAGTGAGTAATCATCGAGCCAGCCTGCGCTCCATCAGGAAATGCTCCTACCTTCTTAGCTAACTCTGTTGCAAAAGGAGCAATCATTGTTCCTGATAATAAGAATAACGGAAGTAATAGTGACCCAAAGATAATCATGCGCAACAGTCTTCCTCTAGTTACAACAAGAAGAGCTGGTGTCAATCCCATTGCAATTATACCAGCCAGCGGTAAAATACCATTACCAACTTTTGATAATAATACAGCTTCAATTAACATAATAGGTGCCAAAATATTTGCGCACGCCCAAATTTCGGCACGTCCTGCAATAAATGGCCAGTCTAACCCAATATTAAAACGACGACCTGACATTTTAGAATTTGCAAAATTGGTAATCCCTTGCGACAAAGGCTCAACAGCGGCAATAAACCACGAACCAATCAATGAAAACAATTCTAAACAAGCCCCTGCAGTAAAACCAAGTCCAAACCAATTTTTAATTGAATCGATACCGAGATGTGGGTCGCCCATAATACCGATAACAAAACCAAGAATCATACCAATAAAAAATTTAGAACCCCAAAAACCAATAGCTTTATTTAATTTTGCCGCATCAAAGTCATACTTATCTAACCCTGGGAAAAATTTATCAAAAATCTTATCAAATACCATAATAATAGGATTCAACATATAGTTCATATGTGTCGAGGTCATCGGAGAACTAGAACCTGTTCCCATTAAATCATCAAAGGTGGGTTTCATCAAATCAGAATTAATTATCTTTAGAACGCCCACCAAAATAACAGCAAATGTAGCAACAATTATAGAGAAAACAATTGGTAATCCATTTTTATCTGCATACCACATAATCAGTAATCCTGTAATAGACAAATGCCAAATATCAAAAATGTCAACATCTAAAGTATTGGTTTTATTAAGTACAATCATAACAATATTAACAATTAACATCACCAATAAGAAGTATAGGGTGTAAGGCGATCCCCATGTAATAGTTGCCAAAGGTGCCCATCCCACATCTATAATATTCAAACTTATCCCTGTATTTTCAACAAATGACTGCAATGATTCAGAAAAGGCACCTGTCAAAATGTTTATAATCGCCCCGATACCTGTCAATGCAATCGCTAGCTTTATACCTCCTTCAAGCGCTTTTGAAAACTTCACTCCAAAAGCCATGGCAAGAACTGTCATTACAATCAACATGACAACACCGGAACCCATATCAATAATCGGCTTGAATGTGTTATTTATTATATCTAATATGACTTGCATAATCAGAAATCCCTTCATTTATTCCATTAGCTTAGTGCATTCTCTTTGATAACACGCTCCAGTTCTTCAAACACCGGCTCACTCATCGTCGGAATGCGATATAAAATCGGACCAGCTTCTACGATAGGAATAGGAATCGAGAATCCAAGATCAGTCTTAGCAATCGGAGTAAAGATATCGTACTTGCTAACCATTTCTTCCGTGATATCTTTTACCATAACAGCATCACAACTCACCTCGTAGCCTTTTTCAGACATTTTTGATTCAATAGCATCTTTAATTTGATGACTGGAATTTACACCTGCGCCACATGCTGCTAAAATTTTAATCATTTTGAAATACTCCTTTTTCTGTTAAATAATTGGCAATAGATTCTTTATCTCTATCACATTCATGCAAATAGTCTAAATTACCTTTAGTAATAAAAAATGTAATTAAATTTGAAAGAATATCGGTCTGACTTTCTTTATTATTGTTAATAATAAAGAAAAAATCTTGAACAAAACATTCCTCAGAAGGATTAATCATATGTTTAAAAAGAATAGGATTTTCATTTTTAACATAAACTACCGTCTCAACTAAACAGTATTGTGGTTCAGTGTGCGGAATGGCAGCAAACAGAGTATCTGTTCCATCTTTCAAATCTATTTTTAAACCCGTTGGAAATTCCTCCTCTCTTGATTTAACCGATTGCTTATAATCTTTCGTAACATAAGCAATTGATTCCATGTAATCTGCCACCACATCGAAGAGCTCTTCCTGACTAGTAGCATCTGTGAATAAAATATTTTTCAATAGGGATACCTCCTTGTACAAGTAACCGTTTACACTTTAATGATAGCGCTTTTGTTTTATTTTGTCAATATTTTATTTATATTTTTTTTATTTGTTTGTTTTTGTTCGTTTTTATATGTTATAATATTGTTGTAAATTATTATATAAATTAATCTTTTGAGATTTTACTCTATAAAAAATGTTAAGTAATTGATTTTAAATTATTACTTAAATGTTGGGAAAGTTGACTCAACCACTGTAACAAACTAAACTAAAAACAATGAAGGAGATTACTCATGTTAAAAAAAGAACGCCTAATGCGTATACTAGACCAAGTTAACCGTAAAGGAATTATTACTATCAATGATTTAACAGAGAAACTCAATGTCTCTGATATGACAATCAGACGCGATTTAGACCAACTCAATACGGAAGGTAAGTTAACGAGGATACATGGTGGAGCACAAGCTATCAGTAAAAATAATAAAAAAGAGCTCTCCAACATCGAAAAACAAACCGTTCATATACTTGAAAAGGAAGAAATTGCAAAACTAGCAGTTGATCTGGTTGACGATGGAGATAGTATTTTTATAGGACCAGGTACAACCCTAGAAGCATTAGCTAAGGTCATACATAATAAACATCTTCGTATTGTTACCAACAGCCTACCTGTCTTTGATATATTAAAAAATAAAGCAGACATTGATTTAATTCTTCTCGGAGGTGAATTTCGTTCAATAACAGGGGCGTTTGTGGGACCACTCACGCAAAAATGTTTTGAAAATATGTTTTTTTCAAAAACATTTGTTAGTGCAAATGGTATCAATAACCAACAAATTGCGACTTATAGCGATAGCGAAGGAATCATTCAACAACTAGCTTTGGACAATGCTGAGAAAAAATTTTTGTTAGCTGATAGCACCAAATTCAATAAATTCGATTTTTATGATTTTTATAATTTGGAGCAACTAGATTTGATCATTACCGATTCACATTTAAGCAAAGAAAATTATAGCAAATTTAGTGCTTACGTCCCGATTCATCATTCATAAAGAAAAAAATCCCTGATTCCTCAAGGATTTTTTTCTTGCTCAATACTTCCTAAACCTCTCATATCTTTTTTCTAACAATTCTTCTATCGGCAATTGTTTAAGAGATGCTAGTTCTTGAATCAAATTTGCTTTTAGCATATCAGCTATTTCACTTGAAAAATAACCATGCTCGGGAATGACTTTATCAACTACTCCCATATTGAGTAATTCTCCAGCTGTGATTTTCATCAATTCCGCCGCTTCTGGAGCTCGGCTGCCGTCTTTCCATAAGATCGAGGCAAAGCCTTCCGGACTCAAAACAGCATACGTGGTATGTTCTAACATCCAAACGCGATCAGCAACTGCTAAAGCTAGAGCTCCACCAGAACCACCTTCACCGATGATAATAGCGATAAGCGGCACCCTCAGGTCACTCATTTCAAGTAGGTTTCTGGCGATCGCTTCTCCCTGACCACGCTCCTCTGCTTCCACCCCAGGATAAGCACCGGCTGTATTAATAAAAGTAATGACAGGACGACCAAACTTCTCAGCCTGTTTCATAAAGCGCAAGGCTTTACGATAGCCCTCAGGATGAGGTTGTCCAAAATTACGATGAAGATTATCTTGTAAATTCTTGCCTTTTTGGATCCCAATAATCGTCACTGGCTGACCGTCCAAACGAGCAAGTCCAGCAACTACTGCTCCATCATCAGCGAACTGACGATCGCCATGTAGCTGAATAAAATCCTCAAATAGCGTTTCAGCATAATCCAAAGTCGTCATGCGATGCTGATCACGCGCTTCTTTTAAAATTCTTGACACATCACTCACGGCATACCTCCATGAAAAGCCAGCAGGCTCCCAATCACTTGAGGCAAATCTATACGTTTGACAATCTTATCCACAAAACCATGCTCCAAAAGAAATTCTGACTTCTGAAAATCCTCCGGCAGATCTTCTTTCACTGTCGTTTCAATAACGCGACGTCCCGCAAATCCGACGAGTGTTTGAGGCTCAGCTAAAATAATATCCCCTTGCATGGCAAAACTAGCTGTCACTCCCCCAGTTGTCGGATCAGTCAAAACAGTCAAATAAAAGAGCCCAGCTTTGGAATGACGTTTTACAGCCGCAGAAACCTTAGCCATCTGCATAAGACTCATAATCCCCTCTTGCATTCTAGCACCACCAGAAGCAGTGAAAATAACCACCGGAAGTTTCTTCTTTGTTGCCAGCTCAAACAAAAGAGTAATCTTCTCACCAACAACAGTCCCCATCGAGGCCATGATAAAATTAGCATCCATGATAGCTAGAGCTGTTTTTTGCCCTTTAATTTCAGCCAATCCTGTCAAAACAGCCTCATCAAGACCAGTTTTTTCACGTGCCTGAGTAAGCTTTTCCTGATATTTTGGAAAACGCAAGGGATCCTTGGTCTCAATACCAGAAAATAATTCCTCAAAGGTACCCTCATCAGCTGTAATCGCCAGACGCTCTAAACCTGAAATTCTAAAATTATAAGAACAAGTCGGACAAATTTTAGCTAACCCCAAATCTTTTTGGTAAATCAAGTGCTTACAGGCAGGACACTTAGCAAACAGTTCATCAGGAACTTCAGGCCTAGGCGCATTGTCCCCCTTAAAAGAACGATTTGGATTAATTCTAAAGTACTTATTCTTTTGATCAAATAAGCCCATACATCACCTTTCTAATCAGTCGACCTCTTTTCGTTTCTGATAAACCGGTAAAAATGTCTCCGTCAAAAATGAGGTATCGTAATCACCAGCAATCACATGCTGATCTGAAATCAAATCCAACTGGAAGTCCGCATTCGTTACCAAACCCTCTATTTCAAATTCATAAAGAGCACGTTGCATCTTCATAAGCGCATCAAAGCGGTTTTCCCCATGCACAATGATCTTAGCAATCATATTATCGTAGTAAGGAGGAATAGCATAACCATTGTAAACGGCAGAATCAACACGAAGTCCCAAACTCCCTCCTGGTATATGCACATTGGTAATCTTACCTGGACTTGGTGCAAAGTTTAAGTCAGGATTTTCAGCGTTAATCCGACACTCGATAGCGTGACCACGAATAGCCACCTCATCTTGTGTCATCAATAGTTTGTGACCTGCAGCAATCTTAATCTGTTCCTTAACAATATCAGTACCCGTTACAAATTCCGTCACAGGATGCTCTACTTGAATACGAGTATTCATTTCCATGAAGTAAAAGTCTCCTGACTGCTCATTCAAGAGAAACTCGATAGTGCCAGCATTAACATAAGAGACCGCTTTAGCCGCGCGAACAGCAGCATCGCCCAAGGCTTGGCGAAGGGTTTTCCCGATAGCAACTGATGGACTTTCTTCTAAAACTTTTTGATTGTTCCGCTGTAAAGAGCAATCACGTTCTCCTAGATGGATGATATTCCCAGAATGATCCCCCAAAATCTGAACTTCAATATGACGAGCAGGGTAAATGACTTTCTCAACATACATGGCACTATTACCAAAGGCAACTAAGGCTTCTTTTGAAGCTGACTCAAACGCTTCAGCTAGCTCACACTCTTGCTCAACCTTACGAATCCCTCTTCCGCCACCGCCAGCCGAAGCCTTTAACATCACTGGATAACCAATTTGCTTAGCGATGGCCATAGCCTCGTCAGCTGTATGAACCTCACCATCAGACCCTGGGATAACCGGAACACCTGCTGCTATCATCTCACGGCGTGCATTGATTTTGTCACCCATCTTGTTCATAACCTGTGCAGAAGGACCAACAAAACTGATGTTCATCTCCTCACACATAGTAGCAAACTTAGCGTTCTCACTTAAAAAGCCAAAGCCTGGGTGAATGGCTTCAGCTCCAGTAACAATGGCAGCCGATAGTACAGAGCTCATATTTAAATACGAGTCTGCTGAGCGTGCCGGCCCAATACAGATAGCCTCATCGGCCAAAATGGTATGAAGGGCATCCTTGTCAGCTTCCGAATAAACGGCAACCGTGGCAATACCTAATTCACGCGCTGCCCGAATAATACGTACTGCAATTTCACCACGATTAGCAATCAGTAGCTTCTTAAACATTTGAGTTCTCCTTACCACAAGCCTGTGCAAATAGACTTGTCAACAGTTCTAGTCACGAATAGCAAAAGTAAGTATGCCACTGGCAGCCAATTGACCTTCAACTTCGGCCTTTGCTTCCACAACAGCAATACTACCGCGACGTTTGATGAACTTTGCTGTCATGACCAACTGATCTCCAGGCACCACTTGCTTTTTAAATTTAACCTTATCCATGCCTGCATAAAAAACCAACTTACGCTTGTTTTCGTCTTTCGACAATTCCAAAACACCCGCTGTTTGAGCTAAAGCTTCCATAATCAAAACACCTGGCATTACTGGGTAATCTGGGAAGTGTCCATTGAAAAAGGGTTCATTGATCGTCACATTTTTAATAGCAACAATCTCATCATCACTCGTTTCTAAAACACGGTCAACCAAAAGCATGGGATAGCGGTGTGGTAAAGCTTCACGAATAGCTTTAATATCAATCATTTAATCCGCACCAACCCTTGTCCATACTCTACCACATCTTCATCAGAAACTAAAATGTCCACCACCATTCCATCACGCGGCGCAGGCACTTCATTCATAACTTTCATAGCTTCAATAATCATCAGGGTTTGCCCTTTTTTAACGGAATCACCCACTGAGACAAACCTAGCTTTCTCAGGTGTCGGTGACAAATAAGCCACACCAACCAAGGGGCTTTCCACAAGTTCTCCTTCTGCAGCTTGAGCTGACAGCAATTCAGTCTGATCCAAAGCCGATGCCAGTTTAAGCTCTGAAGAGTCCACTGCATGATGAGCTAACTCTGAAACAGCACTAGCTTGCGCTAACATTGGCACATCTTGCCACTCATTCTTACTAAAGCGCAACTCGTTACCATTTTGTTTAAACGAAAATTCGCGAAGACTAGATTCATCAAATTGACGCATCAAGTCCTTAATTTCTGAAAGATTCACCTTTAATCCTCCCAACGTTTGAAGGCAAGAACCGCATTATGTCCACCAAATCCAAAGGTATTGGAAATGGCATAGCGGATATCTGCTTTAAGCCCTTGCCCCATCACCACATTGGCTTCTATATCTTCTGATAATTCTCTTGTACCAGCAGTCATATGAATAAAACCATGACGCATGCTCTCAATGGTAGCAATTGCTTCAACGGCACCAGTTGCCCCTAATAAATGCCCAGTAAATGACTTAGTTGACGACACAGGCACATCTTTGCCTAAGAGAGCAACGATTGCTTGACTTTCACCCTGTTCATTAGCTTGTGTAGAAGTACCATGTGCATTAACGTAATCCACATCGCTCGGCTCAATCCCTGCTTCTGAGATTGCTAGTGCCATTGCTTTAGCAGCACCTGACCCGTCTGGAGATGGACTGGTTTGATGATAAGCATCACAGGTATTACCGTAGCCGACAATCTCAGCTAAGACAGTCGCCCCGCGTTTTTGGGCATGCTCTAAACTTTCCACCACTAGCACTCCTGAGCCCTCTCCCATCACAAAACCATTACGGTCCTTGTCAAATGGAATAGCTGAGCGAGCAGGATCTTCTGTTGTCGAGAGAGCCGTCAAAGCATTAAAACCACCAATACCAATTTCATTAATGGCACTTTCAGACCCGCCAGCTAGAACCACATCTTGATAGCCGAATTTAATTTCACGGAAAGCTTCTCCGATAGCATCGTTAGCTGACGCACAGGCTGTCGTAATCGACTTACAAACACCATTAGCACCGATACGAAGCGAAATATTTCCAGCACCCATATTAGAAAGAGCTTTAGGAATAAACATAGGCTTAATGCGTCTCATACCTTTTTCATGCATACGGATAATTTGCTCTTGCATCTCTTCAAGACCACCAATACCGGAAGAAACGATAACCCCAACGCGATCACGATCAACCGTATCCATATCAAGACCAGCATTTTCCAAAGCTTCTAGCGTCGCATAGATAGCATAAAGTGAATACAAATCCATCCGATTCCTATCCTTATGAACAAAATACTTATCAAATGGAAAATCCCGAATCTCTCCAGCATTATACACAGGAATTTCTGAAGTATCAAATTTTGTAATTGGTTTTATACCAATTGTACCAGATTCTAAGCTTTTCCAAAACTCTTTAGGTGTATTTCCGATAGGTGATGTCACACCATATCCTGTAATAACGACACGATTCGTTGACATAAATTCTCCTTTATTTCATTTATAGATGGGATTGTAGTCATTCAGACCACTCTTAGCTAGTCGATAGAAGAGATTTAAATCATGGTCATACCACCATCAATAGCGATGATTTGACCGGTTAAATACTCTTGCTCTGCTAAAAAGACCGCTACTTGAGCAACTTCTTTTGGCTTACCGATACGCTTCATTGGAATCTGTCCTAAAATAATATCTTTCATTTTGTCAGGAATAGCATCCGTCATATCCGATGCTATAAAACCAGGTGCAATAACATTTACCCTTACCCCACGAGCAGCAACTTCTCTCGCTACTGATTTTGAGAATCCTATTAAGCCAGCTTTTGACGCTGCATAGTTAGCTTGACCAACATTACCCGTCAAACCAACCACAGATGATATGTTAATAATGGCGCCTTGACGAGCTTTAGTCATCGTTTTTAAAACAGCCTGAGTCATATTAAAGGTGCCTGTCAAATTGATCTTTAAAACCTGCTCAAAATCAGCTTCAGTCATTTTTAATACCAATTTATCATTAGTGATACCAGCATTATTAACCAAAACGTCAAGACCACCAAACTCTGAAATAGCTTCTTTAACCATACGTTTGGCATCTGCTTCCTGGGAAATATCACCTGAAATACCGATAATTTTACCATCGTAGTCGGAAAATTGATTCAACACTTCCTCTGAAATCTCTGAACGGCCATTTAAGACTACATTGGCTCCGCAACGGGCAAATTCATGAGCAATGCCTAAACCAATCCCACGAGTCGATCCTGTTACAAACACATTTTTAGCTTTAATTTCCATTTTTCCCTCACTTATGATTTAAGTAATTGTTCCAAACTAGCGAGATCATTGACCGATATGGTTGGAAGACTCCGATCGATTTTTTTGACAAATCCTGATAAAACCTTCCCAGGACCAATTTCAATTACTCGGTCAACACCAAGTGCCTGAATTTCAGCTATTGAGTCATAAAACCTAACAGGTTCCATCACTTGACGTGCTAACAAAGATTTAACGTCATCCTTTTCCATCATTTTAGCTTCTGTATTGCCAACCAGGGGAATCTTGAAGTCATTAAAAGTCACCTTTTCTAGAACGTCTGCTAAACCTTGGCTAGCTTTTTGAAGCAAAGCTGTATGGAAAGGGCCTGAAACTTTAAGTGGAATCATACGTTTGACACCCGCTTCTTTTAAGATAGCAAGAGCCTTATCGACAGCAGCAACCTCACCACCAATAACGATTTGCTGAGGAGTATTATAATTAGCAGGACTAACGATACCTATGTCAGAAGCTTTTTGACAAGCGTCTTCAATAAGCGAAGCATCTGTACTCATGATAGCAACCATTTTTCCGATACCAGCAGGAGCTGCTGCTTCCATCAATTGACCTCTCTTTGCAACCACTCTTAAAGCCGTTTCAAACTCTAATGCGCCCGCAGCAACAAGGGCTGAATATTCTCCCAAAGACAAGCCCGCCACAATATCTGGACGAATCCCTTTTTCTACTAAAAGCCTGTAAATAGCTACAGAAGTCGTCAAGATAGCAGGTTGGGTATAGCTCGTCTGATCCAACTTATCTTGATTGTCATCAATCAAAGAACGAATATCATAGCCTAAAATCTGACTGGCTTGATCAAACGTTTTCTTCACCATTTCAAAATGCTCATACAGGTCACGTCCCATACCTCGGGTTTGTGCCCCTTGACCCGCAAATAAAAAAGCCGTTTTTGTCATCTTTTCTCCCTAATTTAATCTATAAGATTTGTCCAACGGTTAGCTTCCTCAGCAATGACTGCTTTAGCCCCTAAATACAAATCTTCTAAAATATCAGTACACGTTTCTTCTTTATTAACTAAACCAGCAATTTGCCCAGCCATCACAGAACCATTAATCACGTCACCGTCGACAACAGCATTGCGAAGAGCTCCCGCACCCAATGCTTCAATTTCTTCAATTGATTGTTTACCAGCAAGAAAATCTTTTTCAGCTTGGCTATAAGCAATTACTAATTTATTCTTAATAGCACGAACAGGATGTCCAGTAATGGAAGCCGAAACCACCGTATCGATATCTTTTGCCTTCAAGACTTTGTTTTTGAAAGCCTGGTGAGCATTAGATTCCTTGGCTACGATAAAGCGTGTTCCGACTTGAACAGCCTCTGCTCCCAACATAAAGCTAGCTGCCATACCGCGACCATCTGCAATACCGCCTGCCGCAATAACAGGAATATCAACGGCCTCAACCACTTGACGAACCAAAGTCATTGTTGTCAATTTCCCAATATGACCACCTGCTTCCATCCCCTCAGCAATCACAGCATCTACACCTAATTTCTGCATTCTTTTGGCTAAAGCAACACTAGGCACAACTGGAATGACAATAACACCTGCTGCATGTAGACGCTCTATATACTTACCTGGATTACCAGCACCAGTCGTTACAACCTTAACGCCTTCTTCAATCACTAAATCAACAATGTCATCAACAAAAGGCGATAACAACATGATATTAACACCAAAAGGATTGTCTGTCATTGCCTTAATTTTATCAATATTGGCTTTAACAACCTCTTTAGGCGCATTGCCACCACCGATAATGCCTAAGCCACCTGCTTTAGAGACGGCACCAGCAAGGTCGCCATCGGCAATCCAAGCCATACCACCTTGAAAGATAGGGTATTTGATATTTAAGAGTTCTGTAATACGTGTTTTCATAAACAGTTTGAATAATACTTTCTATTTTAAATGATTTGATAATCAAATTATATAATTAAAATAAGAAGGAGTGGGAGATATACTAGATAGAAATACTCTAATCATTTATCATCCCACTCCCATAAGCCAGTTAGAAGTTAACAGTCAAAATGTCACTTACCAACCTTAGGAGCTGAGTTGTTCTCAACCTCGAACATTTATTTTGTTTTGTCCTCAACATAAGCAACTAAGTCACCCACAGTGTTGAGACCTTCTTCAGTTTCGATTTGAATATCAAACTCATCTTCGATTTCAGAAATGACTTGGAAGACATCCAGTGAATCTGCATCAAGATCATCAAAAGTTGTTTCCATCTTTACTTCTTCTGCTTCTTTGCCAAGTTCTTCTATGATAATCTCTTGTACTTTATCAAATACTGCCATGGTTTTTTCTCCTTAGAAAATAAATAATATATAAATGTGCTATCTGCACAAAGTTAACTAAATTTTAACAATTAGATTTCCCCATGTCAAACCTCCGCCAAAGGCAGAAAGAAAAACTGTTTGAGAACCATCTAATGTGATTAAACCTCGCTCTACACTTTCCGATAATAAGATTGGAATACTTGCACCGCTAGTATTACCATAATCTTGGATATTCGCCAAAAACTTATCTCGATCTACCGATATTTTTCTAGCCATCTTATCCAGAATTCGGACATTAGCTTGATGTAATAAGAAATAATCAATCTTTAAATCATTGTGATTATCTAACAACTGAGCAATACTCTTCGATACTGTTTTGATGGTAAAATCAAAAACCGCTCTTCCATCCATCTTCAAATAAGAAGATTCTTGCTCTATAAGCTGACTAAAAGGAGAGACCAAACTTCTTGTTCCAGATTGTAAACTTTCCCACTGACTTCCCTTGGTATTCAATGATTCTGCCAAAAAATGTCGTTGATCTGAAGTCTCTAAGAGCACTCCTCCAGCTCCATCACCAAATATAACAGCTGTCGATCGATCTGTCCAATCAAGAACCTTAGACATCACTTCCGCTCCGATAACCAATCCTTTGTGATACGCACCCGAAGCAATAAACTTCTCAGCCGTTGCCAGAGCAAATACAAAACCACTACATGCTGCTGTCACATCAAAAGCAAAAGCCTTTCCAGCGCCAATATTACCTTGAACTTTAGCAGCTACAGAAGGCATATTACTATCCGGCGTCATAGTTGCAACGATAATAAAATCTAGCTCTTCAGCATTCAAAGCAGACTTCTCCAGTAAAGATTGGGCTACCTTAGTGGCCAAATCACTCGTTTGCTCAGTTTGAGATAGATGACGCTGCTTGATTCCTGTTCTGCTAGTAATCCATTCATCACTGGTATCTAAGATTTGAGATAACTCGTTGTTGGTGACAATATTTTCAGGAGCATAGTGAGCTACTTGTGAAATTTTTGCAAAACCCATTATTTAAGGTCCTCCAAAAACTGATTCAAATTTTTCAAACCACGACTCATGATTGCAAACTCCTCCTCATCAAAACCATCAGTAATCTGTTTAACCATATTCATATGAAATTTTTGGTGTAAGCGAAACAGAAGACGCCCTTTCTGAGAGAGACTTAAATGCACCACACGACGATCTCTATTAGATCTGGTTCGAATGATATAGCCTTTTTTCTCTAGCTTGTTCAAACTCGTTGTAACCGTTCCTAATGTCACCATTAAAGCCTTAGCAATGTCGCTAGGAGTCGCGTCTGGAGTATTACCGATTTCATCAATAGTATGCATTTCTTTAATTGAAACATCATTGAAACGACTTGTTTTCAAACTAGCTTCTTCAATAACGAGTATATTGTTAAAAATACCTACTAGGTAATCATTGATTTCCTTGTAATCCACCAAAATAACCTCCATAAAGTTTGACTATCAAATTATATCAAAGGTGAAATTATTTTGCAAGGATTTTATAGCACCAACCACTCATCAAGAAGCCACCAATAAACTCAGCCAGGATATGACACATCCCATCTGTAGCTCTTAAAACTTCAAACAGTTAGAAATAGCACTTTTATATCCTCTTACCTTTAGCTACCATCACCTATTACAGAAATGACAGTAGCATTTGTCTATCCCTATTGGTGACACTGTTTTTTATTGCTTAAACTATCAAATAAAGCCATCCTGATTTATATTCTCAAAAAAGCGTAGTAAGGTGTTTAATAATGCAATGATTTTCTAGAAATCCTATTCCTATTATCAGCTATAGCTGATAATAGGTGTTGATACATATGAGTGGAATCCATTTGTTTTGGAAGACCATGACATCTTAACAAGCCCTTGGAATCTTCCTTAAACCCTTTCTGCCCTGAAAAACCAGGATCCGTAAAAAAATGTCAATATCATTCTGATTAGCAATAAATGCCTAGTTAGAAAATTTCTGACTGCAATCAAATACTATAGCCTGAAAGAGATGTTTTGGAAATTAAAACAGTCATTGATTGATAGCACCTTCAATATCAGCAGCTTTTCGTCCTTTAGCTTGGAGACCGACAATGGCTTCTGACTGTTTTTCCATTAGCCTAATCGCGGCACCCTTATACTTCTTATCAGCAATAGTATGCACCCAAATGCCGTTTCAAACATTAGATCTAACTCAACACCTTCACGAATACTCCTTCGAAAAACGTGTTTTCCTCCTACTATTTTCTCTTTCAAAGAGACGATAATGGGTGAGCATAGTACATGGAATCTTATCTGGATAGATTCCTTGGATTACATCGATACTCCAATCAAGTTCCAAATGACTTTAGATAAAGTCTTTCACAAGTTCAGTAAGCTGTACGTTATGACGATCACAACGTGTTTTGTTAGTTTGGCAGCGTTCATAGTAATCGAAAGCTAGATATCCTTCTTTGAAAAAATGGATAACTTTATAGATCGTCTGTTTAGATTTTCACAGCGATTTCACTGTGCCCATGATTATCATACCTTCTTGGCAGTAGGCCTCCATCATAAGAAGATCATTCATTATGTCTAGCTTAATTTTACAAATTGGGTTGATTACGTGACCGCACTATCACCTACCCATCACAGCGATTTCAAATTGCTTCAAAGCAGTTCGACTGGTTCTTATGTATACCAATACAAGTTAAGTTGATAAAAAAATCAACACATTGTAAACTGAACCTGATTCAACTGGTATCACAACTCAAAAAATAGAACAAGCTACTGAGAGCATCGGTTCAAGTGAGAATACTTTTAAAACTGAAGACTGACACTATAGAAGCTGACATTTATAGTACAAGTCATACCTGATGCCTATTCTCTCATACTTGAAATCAACCGAGGTTCATTCAGATTAGTGCTAAGTTACTATCAAGCTAATACTCACTCAGCGCAACGCATATATGAAATTAAATCTTGTAAATTATCTGAAATTTGTTATAATTTTGCTAATACACTTTTCTGAGGGGTAACATTATGAAAGTTACAAAATTTGGCGGAAGCTCACTTGCTTCAGCTGAACAATTACAAAAAGTTCTCAATATTGTCAAAAGTGATCCAGAGCGACGTTTCATCGTTGTGTCTGCTCCAGGTAAACGACATTCCGAAGACATCAAAGTAACAGACGCTCTTATCAATTACTACAATCATTACATTAATCACGAAGAAACGGCTGAAGAAAAAAAGTGGATTGTTGAACGATATCGTGATATAGCAATCGAACTTAATCTTGATTTAACAATCATTGATACGATTCAAAACGCCATCGACCATCTTGCGACACTCCCAATTGAAAACAATCCTTATCTATACGACACTTTTTTAGCTGCTGGAGAGGATAATAATGCCAAATTAATTGCTGCTTACTTTAAAGAAAATGGTTTGAATGCTGTTTACTTACATCCTAGAGAAGCTGGGCTTTTTGTATCAAGTGAACCGCAAAATGCGAGAGTCTTACCAACGAGTTACCATCACATTGAAAAAATAACTCACAGCCCACATATATCTATCATCCCAGGATTTTTTGGAGTAACCATTGATAATCATATTTGCACCTTTTCACGTGGTGGCTCAGATATTACTGGTTCATTAATTGCTGCTGGAACACAGGCTGATCTCTATGAAAACTTCACTGACGTTGATGGTATCTTCGCAGCTCATCCAGGCGTTGTTCATAAACCGCATTCCATTAGTGAATTAACTTACAAAGAAATGCGAGAGTTAGCCTACGCAGGTTTTTCAGTCCTACACGACGAGGCTCTTATTCCTGTCTATCGCGCTAAGATTCCTCTCGTCATTAAAAATACCAATAATCCTGACCATCCAGGCACAAAAGTCATTCTAAAGCATGAACATCTAGACTTACCGGTTGTTGGCATTTCAGGAGACGATCAGTTTGTTAGTATCAATATTTCTAAATACCTAATGAACAGAGAAATCGGATTCGGTCGTAAAGTTTTACAACTTTTAGAAGAGCTTAATATGCGCTGGGAACACATTCCGACAGGAATTGACGACATGTCCATTGTACTCAGAAAACGCGAATTAACGCCAGAAAAAGAAGAAAGAATAATTGATTATCTTCAAAATGAACTCCACGTGGATGAAGTTGACATCGAAAAAGACCTCTCAATCATTATGATCGTAGGAGAAAAAATGAAAAATCATATTGGGATCACAGCTTCCGCAACAAAAGTCTTATCTGAGAAAAATATCAACTTAGAGATGATTTCTCAAGGTTCAAGTGAAGTTTCAATTATGTTTGTCATAAAAACCCAGCAAGAAAAAGAAGCAATCAAAGCCCTCTACTCAGCATTTTTCTAAAATCTAATGAACTAATGCTCCAGATAATACGTAAGCGCTCCATAACAAGGTATCTAGTCATCCTCTTACTCCTCCAGTATACTGTTAATAGAAAACAGAAAGGTATTGCGACCAGCTGTTTGCCTTAGAACAGAGCTGGGTTGATCTCTCTATTGAGGAACGACTGCACAAGCGACAGGTAGAGCTAGCTCCCTTGATGGATGAGTTCTTCGACTGGTGTCGTGAGCAGGCTGTTTTGCCTGGTTCAAAACTAGGTCGTGCTATAGACTATAGCCTCAAGTATGAGGAAATCTTTAAGACAGTTCTGACAGATGGCAGACTAGTCCTTTCCAATAACTTAGCTGAGCGTGCCATCAAATCCTTAGTTATGGGGCGTAAGAACTGGCTTTTTTCTCAGAGTTTTGAGGGAGCCAAATCAACAGCCATCATCATGAGCTTACTAGAAACAGCTAAGCGTCATGATCTCAATACTGAGAAATACATGACCTATCTTCTAGAGCATCTACCTAGCGAGGAAAGTCTCGCCAATAAGGACGTTCTAGAGGCTTATTTACCGTGGGCGGAAAGTATTCAAAACAACTGTCAATAGAAAACATTCCAGAGTCAGTCCAGATTTTGGAATGTTTTTCAATATACCTCGTTATTGGGCGCTTACGATAATACTGCCTATCACTTCGTCAATACCAAACAGCACTCAACTCTAAAAGCTCTATCATTTCTGAAGTGGGTAAAATCACTCTGGAAGCAATAGAGCTTTTTGAGTATATGAAAACAGGCTCATTGTCAACTGTAGTGGGTTGACTTATAGCTAACACCGAGAGAGGACCAGTTTGGTCTTCTCTTTTGTTGTGTTCAAAGCAAGATAAATCCGTTTTTTGAAGTTTTCATCTTCCTAAAGCCAAAAGCATTTCGCTTAATGACTTTAATAAGGTTGTTGGTCGCCTCTAGTTTGGCATTGGAATAAGGTAGTTTCAAGGCATTAATAATCTTCTCTTTGTCTTTTAGAAAGGTTGACAAGACGGTCTTGAAGATGGGATGGACCTGTTTGATGGTATCAGAAATGAGTTCAAAGAAGTGTTTCTCCTGCTTTTCTTGGAAATGAAAGAGCAGGCATTGGAAGAGTTCATAGTGGTGACGTAGCTCATCAGAGTAGCTCAAAAGACGTTGCACAATCTCTTGATTGGTCAAATGCATGCGAAAAGTTGGACGATAAAACCGTTTATCGTTTAGGTTACGACTATCTTGTTGGATTAGTTTCCAGTAACGTTTCAAGGCCTTATATTCGTAAGATTGATGCTCAAATTGGTTCATGATTTGGATACGGAAACGGTTCATGGCACGAGATAAATGTTGAACAATGTGGAACCTATCGAGAACAATCTTCGCCTTAGGAAACAGTTGCTTAGCGATGTCATAATAGGGACTAAACATATCCATGGTGATGACTTTGACACGACTGCGCACCTTGTGAGAATACCGCATGAAATGATTTCTGATGACAGCTTGCGTCCGCCCATCAAGGATAGCGATAATCTTGTTAGCATCGAAATCTTGGGCAATAAAGCTCATCTTTCCCTTCTTGAAAGCATACTCATCCCAGGACATGTTCTCAGGTAACCAGGTTAAGTCGGTCTTGCATTCAAAGCGGTTGAGTTGCCGATAGACAGTTGACACAGAGACAGACAGGTCTTCAGCGATTTTTGTCATTGCTTCACGGCTCATGAGTTTGTCGGTGATTTTGTGGTTAATGATGTTGGGAATCTGATGATTTTCTCTGACTAGAGAGGTCTTAGCGACAGCCATTTTCCCACACGCTTGACATTTAAAGCGACGCTTTTTGAGACGAATCAGTACTTTACAACCCGCCATTTCCAGATAGGGAATTTTGTATGGCTTTTGGAAATCGTACTTTGCCATTTTATCTTGACAAACAGGGCATTGCGGGGGTTCATCATCTAACTTGGCATGATATTCTCTGTGAGTGAAGAACTTGTCAAATGTCTTTTCAAAAGTGATGTTAGGGTCTTTAATGTCAAGCGAATCTTTGATATAATCTAATTGTTCCATATGAGTCTTTCTAATGAGTAGTTTGGTTGCTCTTCATTATAAGTCATATGGGACTTTTTTGCTATATTCAAAAAGACTCCATAATCTCCGAGAAGAATTTACCCACTACAGAAATTATAGAGCCTGAAAACATACTAAGATTAGTAGTGAGGAAATCTCCGACGGGAGAGAGTACTCACTACTTTTTCGTTATGTTAAAGTAGAGGTGTCTTGTTAAGTCGTAGGGCTTTTTGACGCTAGACGTCGTAATAAAAACTGGCAAGACACCTGTTTTAGGGAGAATGTTATCAAAGTATGTGGGACGCTAGACGTCGAGTATTGAAAATGACATCATTAAAACAAGGAATCAAACAAGACAAAGAGGTAATAACAGTATTTGGGATTGATGTGAGTAAAACAAGTTCAGAAGTGGCCATTCTAGTCAACGGTGAGAAGGTTCACGGTTACACCATGCCTAATGATTCTATCGGCTTTAATCAGCTTCTAGGAGACTTGAAAACTGTCCCTAATCCTGAGATTGTCTTTGAAAGCGACAGGTGTCTATTCTCGTCGTCTTCAGGCCTTTCTTGAAGACAACGGCTACGCCTATACTCGACTCAATCCGCTGGAAGCTAAGAAGCAACTGGACAGCCTACGTGTCCGTAAAACCGATAAAATTGACGCTGAAAAGTTAGCACAGTCTCAGTTTGTACTGAATCGTAAACCAACCTATGTCCAAAAGGAAATCTATCAACAGCTACGTGATTTAAGCCGCTTTTATCAGAATCTGACAGAAGATATTGTCCGTGCTAAGAATCGCCTTGCTGCAGGTCACTTTCCCTGAGTTAGAAAACCTCTTATCGACACCAACTGGTGAACAGTACTGGAACTTGGTCATGACTTTCCCGTGCAAAGAGGTTGTATTGAGCTTAACTCAAGGTGAGTTGTTGGACAGCATCCGAAAGTCCACGACCAAACGGATTTCCGAAAAGCGCGTCGCTTATCTGACTGAAAAACTTATTGAACTTGCCAAACAGTCTTATGGTGCGGTCAAGAAAACCTCTCCAGTCATTGAAGAGGTCCGTTACTATGCACAAGAACTGATTAGACTATCTAATCGGAGACAAACTGTTCGGGACGAAATGGTCACATTCGCTCAGCCATTACCAGAATATGAAATCCTTCTCTCTATTCCTGGAATAGCGGAAACCACAGCGACAAGCATTATAGGCGAACTCGGAGACATTCGCCGTTTTCAGTCTGCCAATCAAATCAACGCCTTTATTGGGATTGATCTAAGACACTATGAATCTGGGAACTTCTTAGCCAAAGAACATATCACCAAACGCGGGAACCCTTACGCGAGAAAGATTCTATTAAAGGGCATCCACAACATCGCTACAGCTAGTCACACTAATCCCTGCCATATCGCAAATTTCTATGAGAAACGAAAAAGACAATCGCAGATGACTTCAACTAAGCCACATACGATTGCCTCTTATCAAAAAATTGCCAACATAAGGTGTTGTTTTGGCATGTTCTTTTTTAACTAAATGAGTGACGGAGATGAGTCAGTAATCTCTATACAGTCACTTTATGATCATATTTGTCAAGTTAAACCCTTGATAAACTTGACAAATGGTAGAAAGAGAGAATCAATCTGATTCTCTCTCGTGTTTAATCATAAGTCACCCACTACAGTTGATAACTAGCTCTTTATACTAACTCCGCCAACAGGGCTCGAACCTGTGACATCATGATTAACAGTCATGCGCTCTACCAACTGAGCTATGGCGGATAAAAGCTAAGCAACTACCTTATCTAACAGGGGGCAACCCCCAACTACTTCCGGCGTACTAGGGCTTAACTACTGTGTTCGGCATGGGTACAGGTGTATCTCCTAGGCTATCGTCACTTAACTAATCTGAGTGGATAATCCATTCAAAATTGAATACCTATATTCTAACAAGTTATCCTTTATCTGTCAATATTGTCTTCGGTTTACTTTGGATAAGTCCTCGAGCGATTAGTATTAGTCCGCTACATGTGTCACCACACTTACACTTCTAACCTATCTACCTGATCTTCTCTCAGGGCTCTTACTAACTTAATGTTATGGGAAATCTCATCTTGAGGGGGGCTTCGCACTTAGATGCTTTCAGCGCTTATCCCTTCCCTACATAGCTACCCAGCGATGCCTCTGGCGAGACAACTGGTACACCAGCGGTAAGTCCACTCTGGTCCTCTCGTACTAGGAGCAGATCCTCTCAAATTTCCTACGCCCGCGACGGATAGGGACCGAACTGTCTCACGACGTTCTGAACCCAGCTCGCGTGCCGCTTTAATGGGCGAACAGCCCAACCCTTGGGACCGACTACAGCCCCAGGATGCGACGAGCCGACATCGAGGTGCCAAACCTCCCCGTCGATGTGAACTCTTGGGGGAGATAAGCCTGTTATCCCCAGGGTAGCTTTTATCCGTTGAGCGATGGCCCTTCCATGCGGAACCACCGGATCACTAAGCCCGACTTTCGTCCCTGCTCGAGTTGTTGCTCTCGCAGTCAAGCTCCCTTATACCTTTACACTCTGCGAATGATTTCCAACCATTCTGAGGGAACCTTTGGGCGCCTCCGTTACCTTTTAGGAGGCGACCGCCCCAGTCAAACTGCCCGTCAGACACTGTCTCCGATAGGGATTACCTATCCGGGTTAGAGTAGCCATAACACAAGGGTAGTATCCCAACAGCGCCTCATTTGAAACTGGCGTCCCAAACTCTTCGGCTCCTACCTATCCTGTACATGTGGTACAGATACTCAATATCAAACTGCAGTAAAGCTCCATGGGGTCTTTCCGTCCTGTCGCGGGTAACCTGCATCTTCACAGGTACTAAAATTTCACCGAGTCTCTCGTTGAGACAGTGCCCAAATCATTACGCCTTTCGTGCGGGTCGGAACTTACCCGACAAGGAATTTCGCTACCTTAGGACCGTTATAGTTACGGCCGCCGTTTACTGGGGCTTCAATTCATACCTTCGAGTCTTACTCTAAGCACTCCTCTTAACCTTCCAGCACCGGGCAGGCGTCACCCCCTATACATCATCTTACGATTTAGCAGAGAGCTGTGTTTTTGATAAACAGTTGCTTGGGCCTATTCACTGCGGCTGTCTCTAGACAGCACCCCTTCTCCCGAAGTTACGGGGTCATTTTGCCGAGTTCCTTAACGAGAGTTCTCTCGATCACCTGAGGCTACTCGCCTCGACTACCTGTGTCGGTTTGCGGTACGGGTAGAGTATAATTATCGCTAGAAGCTTTTCTTGGCAGTGTGACATCACTCACTTCGCTACTTAATTTCGCTCCCCATCACAGCTCAATGTTATAGTTAGAAGCATTTGACTCCTAACACACCTCACTGCTTAGCCGGACTCTTCCAATCGTCCGGTTGAGTTAGCCTACTGCGTCCCTCCATCACTATATACTCTAGTACAGGAATATCAACCTGTTGGCCATCGGATACACCTTTCGGTCTCTCCTTAGGTCCCGACTAACCCAGGGCGGACGAGCCTTCCCCTGGAAACCTTAGTCTTACGGTGGACAGGATTCTCACCTGTCTTGCGCTACTCATACCGGCATTCTCACTTCTATGCGTTCCAGCGCTCCTCACGGTACACCTTCTTCACACATAGAACGCTCTCCTACCATGACACTTTGTGTCATCCACAGCTTCGGTAATATGTTTTAGCCCCGGTACATTTTCGGCGCAGGGTCACTCGACTAGTGAGCTATTACGCACTCTTTGAATGAATAGCTGCTTCTAAGCTAACATCCTAGTTGTCTGTGCAACCCCACATCCTTTTCCACTTAACATATATTTGGGGACCTTAGCTGGTGGTCTGGGCTGTTTCCCTTTCGACTACGGATCTTAGCACTCGCAGTCTGACTGCCGATCATATCTCATTGGCATTCGGAGTTTATCTGAGATTGGTAATCCGGGATGGACCCCTCACCCAAACAGTGCTCTACCTCCAAGAGACTTAATATCGACGCTAGCCCTAAAGCTATTTCGGAGAGAACCAGCTATCTCCAAGTTCGTTTGGAATTTCTCCGCTACCCACAAGTCATCCAAGCACTTTTCAACGTGCCCTGGTTCGGTCCTCCAGTGAGTTTTACCTCACCTTCAACCTGCTCATGGGTAGGTCACATGGTTTCGGGTCTACACCATGATACTATTGCGCCCTATTAAGACTCGGTTTCCCTACGGCTCCGTCTCTTCAACTTAACCTCGCATCATAGCGTAACTCGCCGGTTCATTCTACAAAAGGCACGCTCTCACCCATTAACGGGCTCGAACTTGTTGTAGGCACACGGTTTCAGGTTCTATTTCACTCCCCTCCCGGGGTGCTTTTCACCTTTCCCTCACGGTACTGGTTCACTATCGGTCACTAGAGAGTATTTAGGGTTGGGAGATGGTCCTCCCAGATTCCGACGAGATTTCGCGTGTCTCGCCGTACTCAGGATACTGCTAGGGCTGTGCGTCATTTCAAGTACGAGGCTTTTACTCTCTTTGGCTGACCTTCCCAGGTCATTCCTCTATGACTTACAGTCCCACGTTGCAGTCCTACAACCCCGATGAGTAAACTCATCGGTTTGCCCTTCTGCCGTTTCGCTCGCCGCTACTAAGGCAATCGCGTTTGCTTTCTCTTCCTGCAGCTACTTAGATGTTTCAGTTCACTGCGTCTTCCTTCTCATAACCTTAACAGTTATGGATACTAGCCATCAGCTAGTGGGTTCCCCCATTCGGACATCTCTGGATCAGCGCTTACTTACAGCTCCCCAAAGCATTTCGTCGTTAGTCACGTCCTTCTTCGGCTTCTAGTGCCAAGGCATCCACCGTGCGCCCTTATTAACTTAACCTTATTTTTTTGATCTTCTCGATCTAAACTCATTTAATAATGACAGCGTTTCGGTTTATTTTCTTGTTACTTCTTCTACAATCTTTTCTAAAATTGTGGAATTTGATATAGATATTC
>NZ_CP014835.1:1272500-1465000 GCF_001598035.1 Streptococcus halotolerans
AAGTTCGTTTGGAATTTCTCCGCTACCCACAAGTCATCCAAGCACTTTTCAACGTGCCCTGGTTCGGTCCTCCAGTGAGTTTTACCTCACCTTCAACCTGCTCATGGGTAGGTCACATGGTTTCGGGTCTACACCATGATACTATTGCGCCCTATTAAGACTCGGTTTCCCTACGGCTCCGTCTCTTCAACTTAACCTCGCATCATAGCGTAACTCGCCGGTTCATTCTACAAAAGGCACGCTCTCACCCATTAACGGGCTCGAACTTGTTGTAGGCACACGGTTTCAGGTTCTATTTCACTCCCCTCCCGGGGTGCTTTTCACCTTTCCCTCACGGTACTGGTTCACTATCGGTCACTAGAGAGTATTTAGGGTTGGGAGATGGTCCTCCCAGATTCCGACGAGATTTCGCGTGTCTCGCCGTACTCAGGATACTGCTAGGGCTGTGCGTCATTTCAAGTACGAGGCTTTTACTCTCTTTGGCTGACCTTCCCAGGTCATTCCTCTATGACTTACAGTCCCACGTTGCAGTCCTACAACCCCGATGAGTAAACTCATCGGTTTGCCCTTCTGCCGTTTCGCTCGCCGCTACTAAGGCAATCGCGTTTGCTTTCTCTTCCTGCAGCTACTTAGATGTTTCAGTTCACTGCGTCTTCCTTCTCATAACCTTAACAGTTATGGATACTAGCCATCAGCTAGTGGGTTCCCCCATTCGGACATCTCTGGATCAGCGCTTACTTACAGCTCCCCAAAGCATTTCGTCGTTAGTCACGTCCTTCTTCGGCTTCTAGTGCCAAGGCATCCACCGTGCGCCCTTATTAACTTAACCTTATTTTTTTGATCTTCTCGATCTAAACTCATTTAATAATGACAGCGTTTCGGTTTATTTTCTTGTTACTTCTTCTACAATCTTTTCTAAAATTGTGGAATTTGATATAGATATTCAATTGTCAATGGACTATCTTGAATCTTACGATTCAATGGAGCCTAGCGGGATCGAACCGCTGACCTCCTGCGTGCAAAGCAGGCGCTCTCCCAGCTGAGCTAAGGCCCCACAAAGACCTCTCAAAACTAAATAAAGATCCCAAACGTGCTTCCATTTCCTTAGAAAGGAGGTGATCCAGCCGCACCTTCCGATACGGCTACCTTGTTACGACTTCACCCCAATCATCCATCCCACCTTAGGCGGCTGGCTCCTAATAGGTTACCTCACCGACTTCGGGTGTTACAAACTCTCGTGGTGTGACGGGCGGTGTGTACAAGGCCCGGGAACGTATTCACCGCGGCGTGCTGATCCGCGATTACTAGCGATTCCGACTTCATGTAGGCGAGTTGCAGCCTACAATCCGAACTGAGATCGGCTTTAAGAGATTAGCTGACTGTCACCAGTTCGCAACTCGTTGTACCGACCATTGTAGCACGTGTGTAGCCCAGGTCATAAGGGGCATGATGATTTGACGTCATCCCCACCTTCCTCCGGTTTATTACCGGCAGTCTCGCTAGAGTGCCCAACTTAATGATGGCAACTAACAATAGGGGTTGCGCTCGTTGCGGGACTTAACCCAACATCTCACGACACGAGCTGACGACAACCATGCACCACCTGTCTCCAGTGTTCCGAAGAAAAATCCTATCTCTAGGACGGTCACCGGGATGTCAAGACCTGGTAAGGTTCTTCGCGTTGCTTCGAATTAAACCACATGCTCCACCGCTTGTGCGGGCCCCCGTCAATTCCTTTGAGTTTCAACCTTGCGGTCGTACTCCCCAGGCGGAGTGCTTAATGCGTTAGCTGCGGCACTGAGTCCCGGAAAGGACCCAACACCTAGCACTCATCGTTTACGGCGTGGACTACCAGGGTATCTAATCCTGTTCGCTACCCACGCTTTCGAGCCTCAGTGTCAGTTACAGACCAGAGAGCCGCTTTCGCCACCGGTGTTCCTCCATATATCTACGCATTTCACCGCTACACATGGAATTCCACTCTCCCCTTCTGCACTCAAGTTTAACAGTTTCCAAAGCGTACAATGGTTGAGCCACTGCCTTTAACTTCAGACTTATTAAACCACCTGCGCTCGCTTTACGCCCAATAAATCCGGACAACGCTCGGGACCTACGTATTACCGCGGCTGCTGGCACGTAGTTAGCCGTCCCTTTCTGATAAGCTACCGTCACAGAGTAAACTTTCCACTCTTACTCCCGTTCTTCGCTTATAACAGAGCTTTACGATCCGAAAACCTTCTTCACTCACGCGGCGTTGCTCGGTCAGGGTTCCCCCCATTGCCGAAGATTCCCTACTGCTGCCTCCCGTAGGAGTCTGGGCCGTGTCTCAGTCCCAGTGTGGCCGATCACCCTCTCAGGTCGGCTATGTATCGAAGCCTTGGTAAGCCGTTACCTTACCAACTAGCTAATACAACGCAGGTCCATCTTTAAGTGGTGCACTTGCACCTTTTAAGTAGCTGACATGTGTCCGCCACTATTATGCGGTATTAGCTATCGTTTCCAATAGTTATCCCCCGCTTAAAGGTAGGTTACCTACGCGTTACTCACCCGTTCGCGACTCATTGATATCAAGTGTAGCAAGCTACGGTAGTTATCAATGCGTTCCACTTGCATGTATTAGGCACGCCGCCAGCGTTCGTCCTGAGCCAGGATCAAACTCTCATTAACTTGTTCGTTTGAACTGTACTCAGTCAGTTAACTTCTGACTTGTTCGTTTTTTATTGACAGGTTACTTACTGTAACCCGCACGTTTGGTTTCTTTATCCAGTTTTCAAAGGTCTTATCGTCTCCTAAGAGACAACTTCTTTATTTTAACAAACTCCCTAAACTTTGTCAATAACTTTTTTCAACTTTTTTGCAAAAGCTTATGACGACTATGGGGCGATTGAGAACTTTTATATATTACTATATTTCAGCGAGGCTTGTCAATAGGTTTTTTCGTATTTTTTTAAAATCTCTATAATTCCCGCGTTGTAAACATACTAAGATTAGTAGTGAGGAAATCTCCGACGGGAGAGAGTACTCACTACTTTTTCGTTATGTTAAAGTATGAAAAGGCAACACTTTTCTGTACAATTTTTATAAAGTGTTTTTGTTAAGCGATCACTCGCCTAGCCATGGGGGTTTGATAGTTGAGACTACCGTGAATGCGATGATGATTCCACCAGTGGACGTAGTCCTTGGTTTTGAGAGTTAGTTCTTCAAGCGAATGAAAGATTTCTTGATTAATAAACTCAATTTTAAAGGAACGATAAGTACTTTCAGCCACGGCATTATCATAAGGACAGCCTGCTTGACTAAGTGAACGGGTAATTCCAAATGCTCCTAACACCTCATCAATCAGCTGATTATCAAACTCCTTACCACGATCAGAATGGAAAAGATTGACCTTGGTTAGGGCATAAGGGATACTCTGAATCGCTTGCTTTACGAGCTCTGCAGTCTTCTGCCAACCGACTGACAGACCAATGATTTCACGATTATAGAGGTCTATTATCAAGCAAACATAAGCCCAGCGCTTACCAACACGGACATAAGTCAAGTCTGTTACAATCGCTTCAAGTGGTCTTTCTTGATTGAATTGTCTGGCTAAGCGATTTGGAATGGGTGCTTCATTTTTCCCTTTAGAATGCGACTTGAAGGTAGTCTGCTGGTAAACAGATACGAGATTCCATCGCTTCATGATCCGACGAATGCGACGACGAGACAAGAGGATTCCTTCTGTTTCCAGACATTTCTTGATCTTTCGAGCACCATATCTAGATTTGCTCTCAAGGAAAATCTGCTTAACTTTTTCTTCAAGCTCAGTTTCCGATACTGGCTCTATGGCTTTGTAGTAATAGCTAGAACGAGGGAGGTTCAACCAACGACACATGGCTGAAATGCTGTATTTATCCTTGTTAGCAGTGATTATTTGCCTTTTTGTGCCATAATCACTGCCGCTTGCTTTAGGATGTCTAGCTGCATTTCGAGTTCTTTATTGCGTTTTCTAAGAGCTATGAGCTCCCGTTGGTCATTTGTTAGATTATCAACCGATTTGAAGGAACCAGTTGTTTTAGCTTGTCTCACCCATTTGTCAAAGGTTGAGGGGGTTAAATCATATTCTTTGATGATTTCGCTACGTTTCATACCTGCATTGTGAAGGTCAACGATTTGTTGTTTAAAGTCATCAGTGAATTGACGACGTACTCTTCTAGACATACATTTCTCCTGTTTTTGATTACTATTAGAACACTTTATAAATTCTGTCTAGTTTAGTGTAACCGATTCAGTAGAGGTGTCTTGTTAAGTCGCGGGGTGTTTTGACGCTAGACGTCGTAATAAAAACTGGCAAGATACCTGTTTTAGGGAGAATGTTATCAAAGTATGTGGGACGCTAGACGTCGAGTATTGAAAATGACATCACTAAAACAAGGAATCAAACAAGATAAAGAGGTAGTATCATGCGTACAGTATTTGGGATTGATGTGAGTAAAACAAGTTCAGAAGTGGCCATTCTAGTCAACGGTGAGAAGGTTCACGGTTACACCATGCCTAATGATTCTATCGGCTTTAATCAGCTTCTAGGAGACTTGAAAACTGTCCCTAATCCTGAGATTGTCTTTGAAGCGACAGGCGTCTATTCTCGTCGTCTTCAGGCTTTTCTTGAGGAAAATGGCTACGCCTATACTCGACTCAATCCGCTGGAAGCTAAGAAGCAACTGGATAGCCTACGTGTCCGTAAAACCGACAAAATGGACGCTGAAAAGTTAGCACAGTCTCAGTTTGTACTGAATCGTAAACCAACCTATGTCCAAAAGGAAATCTATCAACAGCTACGTGATTTAAGCCGCTTTTATCAGAATCTGACAGAAGATATTGTCCGTGCTAAGAATCGCCTACACAAAGTGCTGCAGGTCACTTTCCCTGAGTTAGAAAACCTCTTATCAACACCAACTGGTGAACAGTACTGGCATTTGGTCATGGCTTTTCCGTGCAAAGTGTTTGTATTGAGCTTAACTCAAAGTCAGTTAATCGATAGCATTCGTCAATCTACGACCAAACGCATTTCCGAAAAGCGTGTCGAGTATCTGACTAATAAACTGACAGAACTCGCTAAACAGTCCTACTGTGCTGTCAAGAAAACCTCTCCAATGCTTGAAGAGGTCCGTTACTATGCACAAGAACTGCTAAGATTGTCTGAACGCAGACAGGCTGTTCTGGACGAAATGGTAATTCTAGCCAAACCTTTGCCTGAATATGACATCTTACTATCTATTCCTGGTATCGCTGAAACCACAGCGACAAGCATTATAGGCGAACTCGGAGACATTCGCCGTTTTCAGTCTGCCAATCAAATCAACGCCTTTATTGGGATTGATCTGAGACACTATGAATCTGGGAACTTCTTAGCCAAAGAACATATCACCAAACGCGGGAACCCTTACGCAAGAAAGATTCTATTAAAGGGCATCCATAACATCGCTGCAGCTAGTCATACTAAGCCCTGCCATATCGCAGATTTCTATGAGAATCGAAAAAGACAATCGCAGATGACTTCAACTAAGCCACATACGATTGCCTCTATACATCGCCTCATCAGGACAATATATTATCTCAAAACGCATAACAAACGTTACGATTATATTTTAACCCAAAATCGGTAAAGTAGTCTATGCCCTAGTATTGTAACACCTTATCAAAAAATTGCCAACATAAGATGTTGTTTTGGCATGTTCTTTTTTAACTAAATGATTGACGGAGATGAGTCAGTAATCTCTATACAGTCACTGTATGATCATATTTTTAAGTTAAACCCTTGATAAACTTGACAAATGGTAGAAAGAGAGGACCAAGCTGATTCTCTCTCGGTGGTAGTTATAAGTCAACCCACTACAGTTGACAAAGAGCCCTAAAAAACACCTAAATCCACATAGACAGAATCTATGTCATTTAGACGTTTTTATATTATTTTTTAGATTGTTCTTTAAAGATCTTAGCTTCTTCTTCAGTAGCGAGGACGAAGTGACCTGGTGTGATTTCATGCATAGTGCGTTCTTGACCATCTAATTCTGCTTGCGGATCATATACTTGATGAACACGCATGCGTTCTTTTTCAGGATCTGGCTCTGGAATAGCTGATAGAAGACTCTTAGTATATGGATGAATCGGATTATTATAGACATCATCCGAAGTCCCAATTTCCAGCATTTTTCCCCAATGCATAACGCCGATACGATCTGAGATGTATTTCACCATTGATAAGTCATGGGCGATAAAGAGGTAGGTCAATCCTTTATCATGTTGTAATTTTTGCATCAAGTTAACAACTTGGGCTTGAATCGAAACATCCAAAGCAGATATAGGCTCGTCAGCGATGATAAACTTTGGCTCAACGGCAAGAGCACGAGCAATGCCAATACGTTGGCGCTGTCCACCCGAAAATTCATGTGGATAACGGGTTAAGTGATCTTTATTTAACCCAACTAAATCTAAGAGACGTTGAACCTTTTCATCACGTTCCGTTTTAGAGGAAACAAGCTTATGAATATCCAATCCTTCAGCAACAATATCTCTAATTTTCATCCGACCATTAAGACTTGCTTGTGGATCCTGGAAAATCATTTGAGCTTGTTTTCGGAAATTATGTTGTGCCTTTCCTTTAAGATGAGAGATTTTTTCACCATTAAAGATGATTTCCCCATCGTTAATATCATAAAGTTTTAAAATAGCACGACCGACTGTTGTTTTACCTGAACCAGATTCACCAACTAGCCCAAAGACCTCACCTTCATAGATATCAAAGCTAACATTGTTGATCGCTTTAACTTCATTGGATTTCCCTTTGTTAAATGTGAGGGAAACATTTTTTAATTCTACTAATTTTTTTCTGGTGTTTTCCATTAGTTAGCCCCTCCGTTTTTGTCTTGCCATTTAGCCCAACGTTTTAAAATTTGTGGTGGGGGTGTTATTTCAGGAGCTCTTTCGTCCAATAGCCATGTTGCTGCATAGTGTGTTTTTGATACCTTAAACATTGGTGGTTCTTCTTCGTGGTCGATGTCTAAGGCAAATTCATTACGTGCCGCAAAAGCATCCCCTTTTGGAGGATTCAGCAAATCTGGAGGCGTTCCCGGAATTGACTGAAGTGCTCCCGCAGCTGTATCGGTAGTAGGCATTGAATTCAACAGACCCCAAGTATAAGGATGCTGTGGGTTATAGAATACCTCATCAACCGTACCATACTCGACAATCTTACCTGCATACATAACAGCAACACGGTCAGCCATACCAGCAACAACACCTAAATCATGGGTGATGAAAATAATAGAACTTGACATTTTTTGCTGAATGTCTTTCATCAAATTCAAGATTTGCGCTTGGATGGTCACATCTAGTGCTGTTGTGGGCTCATCCGCAATCAGAATTTCAGGATTACCAGCTAGTGCAACAGCGATAACTGCACGCTGACGCATGCCTCCTGACCATTGATGTGGGTAATCATTAATATGTTCTTCGGCATTTGGAATACCGACACTTTTCATCAATTCAAGTGCACGATCCAAAGCTTCTTTTTTGGATACTTTCTCGTGCAGCATAATTGGCTCAGCAATTTGCATGCCAATTTTCATTGTAGGATCAAGACTTGTCATAGGATCTTGGAAAATCATAGCAATTTCATTGCCACGGATTTTAACCCAATCTTCTTCTTTCAAATCATTAAGATTACGATTTTTAAAAAGAATATCACCAGAAATTTCAGCATTTTTTGCCGATAATCCCATGAGAGTCTTCGTTGTTACAGATTTACCTGAGCCAGACTCACCTACAATGGCAAGTGTCTCACCCTTTTTAAGTTCAAAGTTAACTTCACGAATAGCTTTGACTTCACCGGCATAAGTGTGGAAATCAACATGAAGATGTTTAACTTCTAAAATATTTTCCTGCGTCATATTCATTTCCTCCTTTAGTCGTTACTTGATTTTGGATCGAATGCATCACGTAAACCATCACCAAGCAAGATAAATGCTAAGGAAATGATAACAAGAGCAAGCGCTGGAAGTAATACTTGGTATGGGTAATATTGCAAGTTTTCTTGAGCGTCTGAGATTAAAGATCCAAGGGAAGCTGTTGGTGGTTTCACACCGAGGTTAATTGCAGATAGAACTGCTTCGTACATGATCGCACTTGGAACGGTCATCATAATTTGAACAATGATAATCCCTGAAATATTAGGGAAAATATGCTTAAATGCGATTTTACCACCATTTTCACCAAGAGAACGAGCCGCAAGGACAAATTCGCGCTCACGATAAGACAGTGTTAAGTTACGTACCTGACGAGCCATTGATGTCCAACCAACAAGACCGATAGAGATAATAATCGAGAGGATCCCGTTCCCAAGCAAGAGTCCAAGCATCGTTACAATAACTAAGTTAGGAATTGATGATACCACCTCAATAATACGTTGCATCGTCGTATCAACTTTCCCACCAACGTAACCAGAAATCAGACCATAAGTCACTCCGATAATCAGGTCAATCGCGGTAGCGGCTAAGGCTACCAAAAGCGAGATACGAATCCCTACAATAATACGCTTACCCAGGCTACGACCAAGAGTATCTGTTCCTAAAGCAAATTTTTGATTCTCTGGAACACCCTGATCTGCATACGCATCGTTAGCTTCTGTATTGCCAGAGTAAACAATCTCACCATTCCAAAATGGTAAATTGTCACTGATCTTAGGTGGTAGATTTCGATAGGTAGTGACTTCCTTTGACTTAAAAGAGTTGGCATCTTTTTGCTTTACAAATAAAGTTGATGCTAAAGAAAATACCATCAAAAAGACAAGAAACCACATTGCTACAACGGCTAATTTATTTTTTTTAAGTCGACGCCAAGCATCCTGAAAGAAGGATAGTGCTGGCTTTTCAATTTTTTCTTGAGTGCTAGATGTTCCAGCACCAACAAGTTTAAACGTTTGATATTTGTCTGCCATGTTACTCTCCTTACTGCAAGCGAACGCGAGGGTCAACGATACTAATAATGATATCTGTCGCTAAAATAGCCACCATCAACATCACAGAGTAGACAATTGTTGTCCCCATAATAACTGGATAGTCTTTTGTCGGAATCGCTGTAACGAATAACTGACCAATACCCGGAATTGAAAAGATTCTTTCCATCAAGGCAGAACCAGTTAAAACACCTGCTGCCAGAGGACCAACCAAGGTCAACACTGGAATCATGGAATTACGATAAGCATGTTTGTTCGTTACTTGACGCACCGTCAACCCTTTAGCACGAGCTAACTGAATATAATCAGAATTCAAAGTCTCAATCATTTCACTACGGAAAAACCGCGTCACTTGAGCAAAAATAGGGATTGCAAGACCTAATGTTGGTAAAACCGATTGTGCAAATGTTCCCCAACCAGAAAGCGGCAGTAGTTGCCATTTAAAGCCTAGATAATCAAGAAGTAAAAGTCCAATAATGAAAGAAGGCACTGAAATTCCCATTGTTGACACAACACTAAGAAAACCATCAATCTTATTGTTCTTATTACGAGCAGAAATTGCGCCCACAACAAGTCCACTACCAATACCGATGATTAGAGCTTGCAGCCCAAGTTGAACAGATACACCAAGCCTTTGGCTAAGCATACGTGATACGGGTTGGTTGATGGATTGGTAACTTGTCCCAAAATCTCCTTGTAAAATATCAAAAAGATATTTTACATATTGTTGCCAAACGGGTTTGTCAAGACCATACTGCTTGTTCATTAAAGCAATCATTTCATCTGTCAAGCGAGGGTTGTTGTAGGGTGTTCCTGGCATTACCTGCATAAGGAAGAAAGAAAGTGTAATTACCACCCATAAAGTTACCAAAAGTATGGCTAGGCGTTTTAGAATGTATTTTATCATAATAGTTCCTTTTTTCTTTTGCTTTTATTGCAGGAAAAAGTTTTTCCTGCAATAAAAGCAAGAATTGGGCAACCCAATTCTTGCTGCTATTTAGTCATTCTAGCTAACTGAATTATTTTTTATAAGCGTGCGTGAAGTCTGTACTCAAACCAGTTGAATTACGGACGAGTCCCTTAATAGCTGGATTTTGCAATGATTCTGTACTACGGAAGTACAATGGGTTATAGAAAGCATGATCATAAAGAGCTTTCTCAGCAGCTTTATAATTATCAGCTGACGCTTTTTTATCTAAAGCATTTTTACCGATAGCTTCTTCGTATGCTTTATCATATTCTTCACTGGTGAACTTACCGTAATTGTATGAGGCATCAGATGTGAACATACCATAGAAAGTTGATCCTTCTGGATAGTCACCACCCCAAAGTGCTATTGCAACTTCAAAGTTTTGGTTCTTCGTATCTTCCAAACGTTGTTTAAATGGTACGAATTTCTCTTCGACAGTCAATCCTGGAAGAGCATCTTCCCAAGTTGATTTTAAATAATCTAGTGTATTTTTAGCAACTGGAGAATCAGCATCAGATGTAACCGTAATGGTGAGTTTGTCTTCTCCGATTTCTTTTAGGCCAGCTTCGAATAATTTTTTAGCTTCTTTAGCGTCGTATGAGTAGCCTGGAGCAACGTGTTTTGTTAAATCTGTACCATCTTCCAAAGCTGCTAGTCCAGTAGGTGCCAAGGCAGTAGCTGGTTTTGATCCAGTGTCAACGGCAGCTTTGACAACTCCCTCACGATCTGTCGCAAGGTTAAGGGCTTTACGAATATTTTCATTAGCTAAAGCTTTAACTTCACCTGTTTGGTTATAAACCATATAAGCTGAAGTAGCTTCTGGAACAGTTACAAGTTCTTTACTATTTTTGTTGGCATTATAAATAGCAGTTGTTCCTGAGATATTGGCTGCATCCAAGTCACCTTGTTTGTACATTTGGACCGCTGTATCTGGTTTTTTAACGACTTGGATATTTACCGTTTCTGTTTTGACATTTTTAGCATTCCAGTAGTTTTTATTTTTAACAAGCTTGAATTTATTGTTAGAACCGTTCCAGCCTTCGACTTTATAAGGACCTGAATAAAGTTGTGATTTAGAATTTGTTCCATAGTCTTTTCCAGTTTTTTCAACAAATTCTTTCTTCTGAGGCATGAAGTTTGTGAAAGCAAGATACTCCATGAACTGAGGTGTCGGACTTGTTAAAGTAAAGATGACTTTATTTCCATCAGCTTTAACACCAAGTTTGTTCAAATCTTTTTCGTCACCTGAATTGATTTTATCAGCGTTTTCAAGATGTGATTCTGTTGCAAGATAAGCATACTCAGAAGCTGTTTTAGGATCTACCATACGTTGCCATGAATAAACAAAATCTTCTGCCGTTAAATCACTGCCATCTGACCATTTTAAGCCATCACGAAGAGTTGCTGTATAGGTGAGACCATCCTCAGATACTTCAACTTTTTTAGCTAAATCCGGCTCTGTGCCACCTTTACCATCAAGGCGAAGTAGGTTACTTCCTGAGTTACCAATCGCCATGTTGGAATAGGTGTCTGTATTTTTAGATAAATCCAATGTATTGATTTCAGTTGGAATTGACCAATTGATAACACTCTTATCTGAAGCAGACGAAGATGATTTTCCACCGCCACAAGCAACTAATACAGCCGTTGATGTCAGAGCAACTGCTCCTAAACCAACACGCTTCCAATTTGTTTTTGAAAACATTGACATATGATGTCCTCCTATGATGAGCATTACTTTAATGAATTGAATTATACCATACCCCTACTCGAAAAAGGAAGAGTAAAATGAAAAATTTTCTGAATTCTCCGTATTTTAAATAAAACAAGGCATGGAATGGCGGTACTAGGTTTGGTCAAGAACTAGCCATTTCCGCCTATATCAAGGCATTTTCTCCCTATACTAAACCACTTCAACTCTGCTAAATATGTCGTTTTAGGATGATATTTTCTTTTTTTCTTACTATATATAGTTTTTGGCTATAACAAAAAAAGCGATGCCTCGCTTTTTTATTATTTGTATGGATTTTCTAACTTATATTTAGAAATTTCCGTCGGGCTTCCCCAAACGTAATGACCAGGCAACACCTCAACCATGCTTGGTTCCTCTGTATCATAATCATGTTGTTCTGGATCATAAACGACCAATTCTTTCTGGCGCTCCAGAATTGGATCTGGAATTGGCACAGCAGATAATAAGGATTTGGTATATGGATGAATTGGATTTCTGAACAATTCTTCAGTCTCAGCAACTTCGACAATAACACCCTTATAGATAACAGCTATTCGATCCGAGATAAATCTTACTACTGATAAATCGTGTGCAATGAAAAGGTAAGTTAGTCCTTTTTCTTCCTGCATCCGTTTTAAAAGATTGAGCACTTGAGCTCGAACGGAAACATCTAAAGCTGATATCGGTTCGTCTGCA
This sequence comes from Streptococcus halotolerans, assembly GCF_001598035.1. NCBI lineage: Bacteria > Bacillati > Bacillota > Bacilli > Lactobacillales > Streptococcaceae > Streptococcus > Streptococcus halotolerans. The sequence continues at coordinate 1,284,891 of NZ_CP014835.1, forward strand.
ATAATGAATTCTGGATCCATAACCAATGCACGAGCGATACCAATCCGCTGACGTTGTCCTCCTGAAAACTCATGAGGATAGCGTGTTAAATGTTCCGAAAGCAAACCAACTTCGGTCATCATTTTAGCGACTTTATCTTGACGGTCCTTATCATCTTTAAAAAGTCCAAAATTATATAATCCTTCAGAAATGATATAATCCACTGTCGCACGTTCATTCAAACTAGCTGCAGGATCCTGAAAAATCATTTGAATCTTTTGGAGCATTTCTCTCTCATCTGATTTAGACAGTTTCTTATTAATCACTTTTCCATCGTAGACAATCTCACCACTACTGGTATCATTTAGTCCAATGATTGCCCGACCAATCGTTGTTTTCCCAGAACCTGACTCTCCTACTAAAGAGAATGTTTCTCCTTTATTGATAAAGAAATTCGCATTCTTGACGGCAACAAATTTCTTTTTGCCTTCACCGAAAGAGATTTCCAAATCTTTAATGTCAACTAATTTCTCTGGCATTATTGTTCAACCCTTTCTTTTCCTAGTTTTTGTGAAATTTTCGAATGTAAATCTTGTATCATTTCTGGTTTATCAACGTCTGGTGCATCTGGGTGTAACAGCCAGGTCTTGGCCCAGTGGTTATCATTAACATAAAATTTTGGCGCTTCTTCTTCAAAGTCAATTTGCATGGCATAACGAGAACGTGGCGCAAAGGCATCTCCTACAATTGGCTTATACAACGATGGTGGAGCTCCTGGAATAGAGAATAAGACACCTGTTTCATCTGCTAGTTGCGGCAAACTAGACAATAAGCTCCAAGTATAAGGGTGGTGAGGATCATAGAAAATATCCTCAACTGTGCCGTATTCGACGATATCACCCGCATACATAACAGCCACTTTGTCCGCAATACTTGCTACTACCCCTAAGTCGTGTGTAATAAATATAGTTGTGAAACTATATTCAGCTTGCAAATCTTTAAGCAACTTAATGATTTGAGCTTGGATGGTAACATCCAAAGCTGTTGTAGGTTCATCACAAATAAGAATATCAGGGCGACAGGCCAAAGCAATCGCAATAACAATACGCTGACGCATTCCTCCTGAATACTGGAATGGATACTCTTTAAAACGTTTCGCCGCTTCTGGAATACCAACACTTTCCATGTAGTCAATCGCCATTTTTTTAGCTTCAGACTTAGACTTTCCTTGATGCTTAATAATGACTTCTGTAATTTGACTACCAATTGACTTAATCGGATCTAATGAAGTCATTGGATCTTGGAAAATAGTGGCAATTTTAGCACCACGAATCTCTTCCCAATCCTTATGACTCTTTAGACTTGATAACTCTTTTCCACGGTAATTAATCGATCCACTAGCAATACGGCCATTACTTTCTAGCATCCCAGTGAATGTTTTTGTTAATACTGATTTTCCGGAACCAGACTCACCGACAACTGCCAGGACTTCGCCTTCAATAAGGTCAATTGAGACACCTCTAATGGCAGTCAAAACACGATCACGCACATCAAATTCAACAACAACATCTTTAGCACTTAATATAACATTATCTGTTTTTTCCATGTTATCTCCTATCTATGTGAACGCGGATCACTAGCATCTGCAAGGTTTTGCCCCACGATATATAGCGGTAAAGACACTAAAATCAAAGTCGTTAGCGGAATCCAAAAAAGGTATGAGTTATCTGTTAAGTAGGTTGAATAATTAGCAATAAGACGTCCCAGACTTGGCTCGGAAATCGGTAATCCAAGACCAAAGAAAGATAAGAATGCCTCAAAAGAAATATACATAGGTAACATCTGACTTACCAAGGTCATGATGACTGATACCAATTGCGGCAAGAGGTTACGAACCACCATCTTAGTCATCGGGGTTCCCAAGGTACGACTGGCAAGGTTATACTCTAAATCGCGATAACGTAGCACTTGAACACGGATACTGTAAGCAATCCCTAACCATCCTGTAACACAAAAGGCAAAGATAAGGTTCCAAAAACCAGCACCAATTGAATAGGAAAGAACGATAACAATCAAGAGGAAGGGGATATTAGAAATAACATTGTAAACTTCTAGCATAATGCGATCAAAGCTTTTTGAAACGCCCCAAATACCACCTATAACCACACCGATAACTGTGTTAATCAAGGTCGCAATCACTGAAATCAAGATAGAATTTCTAGCACCATACCAAACACCATCAAATAATGATTGCCCATTCTTATCTGTACCAAACCAATACTCACTATTTGGCCAAATAAAACGTTTTGAAAAATCGTTGATATTGCTAACATCTTTAAAATCGTAATTGGCAAACATTGGGTAGATGAAACTCATCAAAATAATCGTGATCAGAATAACAAGCATAATAAGGGTCGACTTCTTAGCAAAAAACTGCCTGAAAACCGACTTCCAATAAGAATAAGCTGGTGAATCGATCACTTCTGCTGCTGAGGTATCTAATTCTACAAATGTAAATTTCGTTTTATCGATTTGAGCCATTATTTACCTCCTTTTGAAGTCAATCGAATACGTGGATCAAAGATGGTCATTAAAAGATCACCTAAGAGTAAAGCAAAAACAGATACAACTGTAAAGATAAAGACCAACCCAACAACCATTGAGTTATTAGCTGCACGTACAGAGTCAATCAACATTTTACCCATACCTGGGAAGGCAAAAATAGTCTCTGTTAAGGTTGCCCCAACGATTGTTAAAGCAATCGAACTTGGAATACCGTTCGAAATCGGCACCATAGCATTTTTAAACAAATGCTTTTGAGAAATTTCTGCCTCTGTGAGACCTTTAGAGCGAGCAAATCGCACATAATCACTAGCCTGTTGGTCTACCATATAGCGACGGAACCAAACCACAATCCCTGGAACGCTTAAAATTCCTAAAACAAGGGCTGGTAGCACATAAGATAATGGACTAGAAGCACCTAAATTTGGAAAACTATCCGGTAGACCTAAGTTTGACCCAACAAAACGGATGATATAAATCGTTGCGACACTCGGTAAGGCCAACATAAAGGTCATGAGACCTGTTGAGAAGCGATCAAATAGGCCATCTTTATAGCGAGACATCAGCATACCGATTGGTAGACCTACTGCATAGGCAATGATAACCCCTACAACACCAATGATAAAAGAGTTTTTGAGCATAGATGGTTCGCTATAATTATTCTGCGTCGCTGTGTAAGCATCGTTTTCACCGAAATTATGCTTCGCGCGCGAATCAGCTTTAGATGGTGACAAATAAGTTCTTGAATACATATTAATGGCCGACTGACGTGTATTGCCATTTGGAAATGTCACTTCACTTTGAAGTGTTCTTCCTTGTCCTTGCGTGATAATACGTGTGACTGGTTGGTTGGCATAGGTTGGATACGACAGTCCTAAGTTAAGTTTAAAAATATTTTGATGAATAAATGGAAAACTGCTGTTAAAATACATCAAATATTTGTGTTTTGTTCCCGAACCGACTAAAGCTGGTCCTACTGAAGGATCATTTTCAAATCGAACATAGCGTTCTAAATCAGGATTTGAAGCATCCTTTATTTTCCAAGGATGATCAACAACGATGAGGTTTGAATAGAAATTCCAAACACGTTCAATGATTGAAATGTCACGTGTCGCATAAAATTCTTTACTCTCTTTGAATTGATGCAATTGCCATTTGCCACCTGTTGATTTCAGATATTTTTGATAATAGTTTTTATTGGTAGCCGTTGGCTTTGTTGTGACCTGCTTATACTCTTTAGAAGCTTTTGTTTGAAGCTCTTTAGTGGTTAAATAGTCGATATACCCCATCCGTTCAAAAATGGTATTTTCATAATTGGCTTTTTTATCCGGGGTTGTAATCATTTTATTGTAGTTAGGATCATTTTTAAAAATTAAACTTTTTGGCACCATGGTATAGACAATTGTATAGACCAAGGTGGTTACCAAAAAAATAGATACTAATGATCGCAAAACACGCATTAAGATATATTTTTTCATTCTGTTCTCCAAAACTTGAAAGAACTTTCTCTTGCGTTGAGAGAAAGCTCTTTTCTTGTTTACTAAGCTTTATTTTGCTACATGATCAGCCAGTTCTTTAGTGGCTTTTTCATTTGATTTTTCGCGTTTAGCTTTCCAGCTCTCCAAAGCTTTTTGATAAGCCTCAGCTGTAACTGGCTTATCTAGAAGTTTTTGGTATTTATAATTAGTGCCGCCACCTTTAGTACCAACCCATGAGAATGGTGCTGAAAATGGTTGAATACGTGAAACTGATGGCGCACCTCCTAGTGAGACTGATGGAATAACTAGGGCACTATCGCTTAACCATGCCTGAGCTTTGGCATATTCTGTATAGCGAGCATCTACATCATCATTAATGGCAGCTGCTTTGTCAAGTTGAGCCTGGTATTCGCTTAAACCAACCTTATCAATGAGCTCTTTATTCTTAGCATCAACACCTAATCGCATTGTTGAAGCTGCTCCTTCTTCTGTAGAGAAGATGTCTAAGTAGGATGACGGATCGAGATAGTCTGGGCTCCAACCAGATATGGTAATATCATAGTCCATTTGCTCAGCAGACTCAGCCTCGTATGTTGCTGCTAGGTATTCTTCTTCGGATTTTTCAAGAACATTTACCTGAACATTTTCTTTACCAAGGTTAGCTTCTACAGATTGTTTTAATGATTTAGCACGTTGCACACCAAGTTCATCTGTCTGTGATACAACGGTGTCGATTTGAATAGGATAAGTAACGTCACTTCCAAGAGCTGCTTTTGCTTTTTCAAGTTCTGCTTTTGCTTTTTCTGGATTATAAAGACCGTTTTGAGCGTCTGTTAGATCAACACCTTTCCACTCATCGCCAAGTTTTTCCAGTTCACTGGTAACTGTGTCACCGAAGTCTTTACCATCAATTTGAACAAACGTTGGTGGAACAAGGGTGTTACGCAAAGCCTTATCTTTAGCCTCTTCACCAGAAACCTGTGAATTCCATGAAGCACGGTCAAAGGCAAAGGTTACTGCTTGTCGGAAGTCCTTGTTTTGAAGTGCTGCTTTGGTATCTTCCATTTGCTCTGGTGTTTTAGAAGTCATCTTATTGGCAGTACGGTTGACATTGAAGAAATACATAAAGGTTGATGCATTTTGTTGAGTGTAATAGATGTTCTTACCAAAGTCTTTAGAGGCCTTCTTATAGCTTGGTTGGTTTGGATACAGACGAGCATAGCTATATGAACCATCTTTGAAGTTGTTAAAGAGAGCATCGGGATCAGAACCATCAGAATAAGTCAACTTGACATTCGTAATATGGACATTTTTAGCATCCCAATAATTCTCATTTTTAGTCATCTCTACAGATGACTTAGAAGTAATGGCACTTAGGGTATATGGACCGTTATACAATAAACTAGATGGATCAGTTGGGGCACCAAAGTTTTTCCCTTTAGATTTCAAGAACTCTCCATTTACAGGGAAAAGAATACCGTAGGTTGTTTTAGAATTCCAGAAACTTTCTGGCTTATTAAGGGTATATTGAACTGTATGTTCATCAATCGCTTTGACACCAACCTCTTTGAAATCCTTGATTTTTCCATCAAGATAATCTTTCAGACCTTTAACAGAATCTTCGACAACATAAAGCGCATCAGCTTTTTCGTCAGCAGCATGTTTTAATCCTGTCACAAAATCTTCAGCAGTTACTGGAGCGTACTCTTCGCCATCTGCTGTGTACCAGTATGCGTCATCGCGCAGTTTGTAGGTATAAGTCAATCCATCTTTAGAGACTGTCCAATCCTTAGCTAATGACGGAACCAGGTTACCATAGCGGTCATTTTCCAAGAGACCGTCAACAAAGTTAGACGTCAAGTCACTCGTTCCACTTGCATTAGCTGTGGTATAATCTAACGTTTTAGGTTCTTCTGGATACACATAGCTATATGACATATCGCCTGATTTCTTTGAACCAGATTGATTGCCACAAGCTGCCAGAACTGATGTCGAAACAAGTGCAACACCAGCTAACACCATTAATTTCTTTTTACTTGTCATAAAAACACTCCTCTATGTTTTGTCTTTTTCAAAACCAATGCGCATATGATGATTTAGAAGTATTTTACCATAAATACCTAAAAAAAAAAAGATTCGTTCAGAAAATTCCACACATTGTATCCGCTTACCAATCTGTCGAAATATTTCCTAAAATTAAAATATGTTATAATAAGAAAATACCAAGCATTCCTTGTGCTATCTCATTCCAGAAGGCATACTGATAGCTTTTGCCACATAGGAAATGGCAATAAACTAATCAGCCCTCTTACAGAGATTGTGCATTATGATTATAAAATATAAAACTTTTCAAAAAATGAGTTTTAGTCACTCCTTGCCTAGCAAAGACAAATCGTTAATGAAAATCCATCCGTAAGACTAATGCTCTTAGGAGACACTTCGTCATAAATTGTCTTTTCATGTAACTGCTACCGGAAGTAGTGATAGATTAGAAATAGCCTTGGAATGGAAGTTCTGTTAAACTAATAGATGGGCGATGATGGAGCGATCAGGACAGTTGGCCTGCCGTTTGGTTAAGTTCTACTTCATTGACAACGAAATAGCAGTACCCTGTCATTAGCTCATGAGGGCGAGTACTCTTGACTTTAGCACTCATGGCATCATTCATCTAATCGTTTTATTGTGTTTTGAAACTAACCAACATCATGGGTAACAAATCATTGTAAGGAGCATTATGAAAAAAATCATTGTTTTTTTGAGTCTACTTATCTCTTTTTTACCTTCATTTGTGACCGCAGATGAATTCAAGGCTAAGGCTGAGCATGCTATTGCTGTTGAAGCCCATACTGGGAAAATTTTATATGAGAAGGATGCGACGACTCCAGATGCCATTGCCTCGATTACTAAAATATTAACGGTTTATATGGTTTATCAAGAAATTGACAAGGGTAATCTGACTTGGGACACTGAGGTTGAGATTTCTGATTATCCTTATCAGTTGACTGTCAATCCAGAAGCTAGCAATGTTCCCATGGAAGCTAGGAAATACAAGGTTAAAGACTTGGTCAATGCGACAATGATAGCCAGTGCTAATAGCGCAGCGATTGCTCTTGCGGAGCACATCGCAGGCAGTGAACCAAAATTTGTTGATATGATGTCTCAACAATTGAAGGATTGGGGCATTAGGGATGCTCAGCTAGTTAATGCTTCTGGACTCAATAACCAAATCCTAGGAGATCATATTTACCCTGGTTCTAAAAAAACCGATGAAAATATGATGATCGCAAAAGATGTGGCTATTATTGCTCGGCATATTATCAAAGACTACCCCAATCTCATCAAAGTCAGCCAGCAAATAAACGCTGATTTCGACGGAAATTTGATGACAACCTATAATTATATGTTAGAAGGCATGCCCTACTATCGTGCCAGCGTCGATGGCTTAAAAACTGGTACCACAAAAAAATCTGGTGCATCTTTCGTGGCAACTTCTACTGAAAACGGCATGCGTATCATTACTGTGGTGTTAAATGCTGACAATGCTGACAAAGATGAATTCGCTCGTTTTAAAGCAACAAATGAGATCTTAGATTATATTCGGGCTAATTTTGAGAAAAAGACTATTTTGAAGAAAGGGCAAACAGTTTATAGTAGCAAGGTTTCTGTTCGTGACGGAAAGAAAAAAACGGTAGAAGCTACCGCAGCTAGAGACTTAACTGTCATTCGTCCAATTAACCAAAAATCCAAAATCGTCTTTCAAGCTAATCAAAAGGAATTGGCTGCACCAGTGAAAAGCAAGACCAAGGTAGGCCACTTCGTTTTCCAAGACAAACATCTTGTCGGAGATGGCTATTTGGGGGATCTTCCAAAAGTAACTGCCCAAACCAAAAGTCCTGTTGAACGCAGCTTCTTCTTAAGAGTTTGGTGGAGTCATTTCGTTACTTATGTCAATGAACGTTTATAACTAAAAAAGCTCGCTAGATAGCGGCTTTTTTTACTGATGATGTGAGTATCAAAGAAAATGCAATCATTTGATACTCTTCGACAATAAAGGCAGGTGTTGTTGACTTGATTTGATAAATTTCAGTTCTCTCTGCCTTGGCGTCGCCTAGTCTGCTTTTGATTTTCATTGAGTATGACATATGAAACTAGAACAGGACCTATATCCCTAAAGAAAAGCATCACACTTAGACAACACTTTCCTAATCTTTTCGACAACCATTCAGCGAACATACCCCACCAATATAATCACGTATAGCAGGGTTTTTCTTTCATTTTACGGTAAATTATCCGACAGAACCTTCCATTTCATAAGAAATCAAACGATTTAGCTCAACAGCATACTCCATTGGAAGTTCTTTGGTAAAGGGTTCAACGAAGCCCATGACAATCATCTCAGTAGCTTCTGATTCAGATAAGCCACGACTCATGAGGTAGTAGAGTTGCTCTTCTGAAATTTTTGAAACTTTCGCTTCATGCTCCAAGGCTACTTGAGAATTATGAATTTCATTGAATGGAATGGTATCTGATTTTGAAATATCATCCATCAAAATAGTATCACACTCAATGTGACTCACTGACTTTTTAGATTTTTTATTAAAGGTAACTTGACCACGGTAGTCCACCTTACCACCACCCTTAGCAATGGATTTTGACACAATGGATGATGAGGTGTGAGGGGCATTGTGGATCATTTTAGCACCTGTGTCTTGATGTTGTCCTTTATTGGCAAAGGCGATAGAGAGCATCGTTCCACGCGCACCTTCTCCATCTAGGTAAACAGATGGATATTTCATGGTTGTTTTAGCCCCGAGATTGCCATCAATCCACTCAACAGTAGCATTTTTAAGCGCCTTGGCACGCTTGGTCACCAAGTTATAGACATTATCAGACCAGTTTTGAATGGTCGTGTATCTCATATAAGCACCTTCAAGCGAGAAGATTTCAACAATAGCGGCATGAAGGCTGTTAGAGGAATAAGTTGGAGCTGTACACCCTTCCACATAGTGTATACTGGCACCCTCATCCACAATGATTAAGGTGCGTTCAAATTGACCCGTATTCTCATTGTTGATACGGAAGTAGGTCTGAAGCGGAATATCACACTTAACTCCCTTGGGAACGTAGATAAAGGTCCCCCCTGACCAAACCGCTGAGTTAAGGGCTGCTAACTTGTTATCTGTTGGCGGCACTAACTTAGCAAAGTATTTCTTAAAGAGATCTGGGTAATCTTTTAGAGCTGAGTCCGTATCTGTAAAAATAATACCCAGTTTTTCAAACTCTTCTTTCATGTTATGGTAAACAACTTCTGATTCATACTGGGCTGATGCACCGGCTAGGTAGGCGCGCTCAGCTTCTGGAATCCCGATACGTTCAAAAGTCTCTTTAATTTTTTCAGGAACATCATCCCACGAACGCGCTGGCTTATCAGAAGGTTTTTGATAATAAATAATATCATCAAAATTAATATCTGATAAATCAGGTCCCCATTCCTGCATGGGCATTTTATTAAAGGTTTCCAGTGATTTGAGGCGGAATTCTAACATCCATTCTGGCTCACCTTTAGCAGCAGATAGTTCTCTAACTACCGCTTCGCTTAGCCCCTTTCCTGTTGACATAATCGGTTCAACATCATCATGAAAACCAAACTTGTACTCACCCAAATCAATGGGTTTTGGTTCTACTTTTTCAGACATGAATTGTCCTTTCTATTCTTGATATAAACGGTTTCTAGTCGCAACTCTAAATGAGAATGCTCTCTATTCGCTTCTACAATTGTCGACAAAATAATGTCATGGCACATTTTATAGTGCGCTGCATCTCATTAGTCTCATCTTATATCTTTATCGACTACAAAACTAGCTCGTTAAAAAACACAAGTTCTTATAGAAACTTGCTAGTAGATTGACCAACTCGCCCCAAACGGTAGGTAGTCCTGATTGCTTAGACTACGAGGTCATCTCACTGCGATCGATGGCCTTTTTAAGAGCATTCCAAGCTAAGGTGGCACACTTGACTCTCTGCGGGAATTTAGACACCCCCGCCATAAAAGCGGCATCTCCGAGAGCTGCTTGTTTGGAATCCTCTTTTCCTTGAACCATTTCTGAAAAAAGATCAGCTAAAACCAGAACCTCTTCCTTGGTCTTGCCCACAACAGCATCCGTCATCATACTGGCTGAGGCGGTTGAAATGGCACAACCATGACCGGAAAAAGCTATATCATCAATTTTATCATCTTTCATAGCAAGGGTTAAGGAAATCACGTCCCCACAGGTTGGATTGTTTAGCTGAATGGCTTCCAAACCTTCTAGTTGCCCAAAATGATGTGGGTTTTTAGAATGCTCCGTAACCAAAGTCATGTAAAGATGATTTAAACTAGAGAGTGCCATTAAAAAACTCCTTGGTCTTTATGATAGCGTCAATGAAGCGATCGCAGTCTTGGTAAGTGTTATAGGCATAAAAGCTAGCCCTAAGCGCAGACAAAATCCCCAGATAATGAAGTAGGGGTTGAGCGCAATGATGCCCTGCACGAACAGCAACGCCTTCATAATCCAGGGCAGTTGCAACATCATGTGGGTGAAGGCCTTCTATATTAAATGAGATAATCCCGATATGATTATTAGGATCTTTTGAACCGTAGACAACAACTCCCTCGATCTTTTGAAGTTTAAGCAGAGTATAGGCTACTAAAGCTTGAACATGGGTATGGATAGCTGCCATCCCCAAATCATTAAGGTAATCAATAGCTGATCCCAAACCGATAGCTCCGGCTATATGAGGCGTTCCCGCTTCAAACTTCCAGGGGTGGTCTTTCCAACTTGACTCTTGTTCATACACGAAATCAATCATTTCACCACCAAATTCAATTGGCTCCATCGTTTTTAAAATCTCTTCTTTGCCATATAGTACACCAAGACCCGTTGGTCCCATCATCTTGTGGCCAGAAAAAGCATAAAAATCGCAGTTTAATTCATGAACATTGACTGGTAAATGGGGAACTGCTTGGGCTCCGTCTACCACCATGTAAGCCCCAACTTGATGCGCCATTTGTGTTAACTCTTTGATGGGATTCAAGCAGCCTAAGACGTTAGAAACATGAGTTAAACTGACAAACTTCGTTTTTGAAGAGAGTTTGCTCCGATAATCTTCTAAATCTAAACGACCATCTTTAAGGTAAACATAGACGAGTTCTGCTCCAGTTGCACGACAAGCTTCTTGCCAAGGAACCAGATTAGCATGATGTTCCATAATGGAAATAAGAACCTGATCTCCTGGCTGTAACATATTACGAGCAAAGCGAGCAACCCAATTAAGGCCAGTAGTCGTCCCTCTGGTAAACACAATCTCACGTGATGAACTAGCATGAATGAAGTCAGCCACCTTCTGACGACTGGCTTCGTATTGTTGAGTGGCTCTCTCAGCCAAAGTATGAACACCACGGTGGACGTTCGCGTTTTCTTCATGATAGTAGGCCATAAGGGTATCCAGAACCTGCTGCGGTTTTTGGCTGGTTGCGGCATTATCCAAATAAACAAGAGGTTCGTCATTGACCTTTTGATTTAATATGGGAAAATCTGATCTTATACTTTCAAACATTGTTTTTCTCAATAACTTCATTATCTTTGTAAATTAGAACATCTTATCAGGAAAGTGGTCTTCTAGGTGTTTATAGATGCCAAGTTCATCAGAAGGCATGATTCTAGCCGTCGTCACAGTCACCTCTATGAAACGCTAGGCTACCGTCGTCTGTCCAGGCTAGCCATCATGATTCCATAGCTGTCCAAACCAGAAAGGTCACTCCTTAAATGATTCCTTGTAACGAAATAACATCTATTTCTCACTCTCTGTCAATATCTTCAATCTTAACAAGGTGGCTAATCACCAGTTGTTCAATCTTCCTGAATCATGCGATAGCCTGTTTTAGAGATGACTGTCACTGTCGTCTTAGCTCAAATATCTTGACCTTCTTCTTGCACTAGTTCTCAGCGTTCCAATGGGGGAAAAATTGTGAAAAGTCACTTAGGTATCTAGGATAGATGACTCTTTATCCTTAACACGAAACCTTTTAAGACTCACAATTAAGCTACCTTATGGCTATTTTTAGCGCTTATCTAACTTACTATCAAGGACCTTTATCAATTCTTGACGAACTTCTGGACTTGGAATTTCTGTGATAACAGCGCCCAAAAAACCTCGAATGACCAAACGTTCTGCCGTTTGCTGATCAATGCCGCGGCTCATGAGGTAGTACATATCTTCTGGATCAACTTGCCCAATAGAAGCAGCATGTCCTGCTGTAACCTCGTTCTCGTCAATCAAAAGAATCGGATTGGCGTCTGACCGGGCCTTGTCTGATAACATCAAGACACGGCTTTCTTGCTGGGCATCTGCTCCTTTCGCTCCCTTAACAATATGACCAATACCATTGAAAGTTAGCGTTCCACGTTCTAAAATGACTCCATGTTGTAGAATGTGACCGACAGAATTATGACCATAGTTGGTCACACGGGTATCAATTCCTTGGATTTGGTGACCTGACGATGCCGCAACAACTTTAAGATTGGCATGACTGCCACTTCCAACGAGGTCTGAATCAAAATCACCAATAACGTGTCCTTCATTCATCACACCCATCGCCCAATCGACAGAGCTATCATGACCATGTCTCGCCCGACGACTGATATAAGCCGTGACATTCTCCCCTAGTCTATCGATAGCTGAATAAGAAACCTGACTACCACTACCTGCAATTATTTCAACAGAAATATTAGCGCTAGTTTTTTCGGTTTGATTGCCAATGCTTTCGAAACGTTCGATATAGCTGAATTTACTATTCTTACCAGCGATGATTAGCACGTGCTTATTAAACGGAATAGGGCTATCGCTGTCTTGCAGGTAAATACCTTCAAGAGGAAGCTCGATTTCCACATTGTCTGGAACATATAGCACAGAAGCACTATTAAAGTAAGCATAGTTGTAAGCCGCTAGTTTGTCTTCATCGTAAGCTAGGGCAGCCCCAAAGTTCTCCTCAACAATATCTGGGATTTCTTCCAAAGCAGATACCAAATCAGTAAAAACGACCCCTTTTTGAATGAGTTCTGGTGGTAATTGTTCTAGGAGAGTTTGCGTGCCTAGCTGAATGAGCTTAGGATTGTCACCCAAGGCTGTGAAGTCAGGAACATTAGCTGAAAAGTCATTGTCACCAATCGTGCCATCTCCCAGATTCCATCGATGAAATCGAACACGCTCAATGGTTGGCAAGGGTAAGTCTTCTAATTTAGCAAAAGCAGCTAGGCGACGCTCTTGCAACCAGATGGGTTCAGCTTTGGTTTGTGAAAAAGCCAAAATCATTTCTTTTGTCATTTATTCTTTATCCTTCTTATCTCCTAAAAAATCCGCAAGAATGATTTCATAGTAGTCTGTCTTTGACGTCTCACCTGTTGGAACAAACCCTTGCTTCGTCCAGAAATGAACAGCAACTTCATTCGTTGCCACATACCCTAGTCGAACTCTATCAAAGTTTTTCATTAATTGAAATAACGCTTCTGTCATCAAACGACTAGCAATTCCCCTACTTTGATACTCCCTATCCAGCATGAACAATCCGATAAACGCCGTGTGCAAATCTGGATAGCCTTCTACCAAATCCAAGACAGCAATCAGCTTTGCATTATCAAAATACCCAAGAAAATACTTATTTTCGGGTTTGATATTGGGAGGAAGCTTGGTCATATCCCTCCGAACTGATGCCAGCGTCGGTTCTGGTGGGCAATGTTTAAAAAAGTAAGGATTGGTATTATACAACTGCAAAACATCTTGACTATCTGATTCTGTCAAGAGACGAACCTCATAGTTTTTTGACAAACTTTGAAAATCGATCATGCTATGCTTATCCGTCAATGTCTTCATGATAATCAATCCCCAGTTCTTCTGCTACTTTAACATAACCTTCTTTTTCCAAGCGTTCTGCTAATTCAGGACCGCCTGAAAGAACCACACGACCTTCCATCATCACGTGAACCACATCTGGTGTGATGTAGTTAAGCAGGCGTTGGTAATGGGTAATAATCATCGCACCAAAGCCTTCACCGCGCATTTCATTAACTCCTTTGGACACCACTTTTAGAGCATCAATATCAAGACCTGAGTCAATTTCATCAAGAAGGGCAAACTTAGGCTCAAGCATCAAAAGTTGCAAAATTTCATTACGTTTTTTCTCACCGCCTGAGAAACCTTCGTTAAGGTAACGTTCTGCCATTTCCTCCTTCATTCCTAGGAGCTCCATCTTTTGGTCCAATTTAGTGATGAAATCTCGGACAGAAATTTTATCGGCATCTTCTTTACCAGCATTCATGGCAGCACGTATAAATTCAGCATTGGTAATACCTGGTATCTCAGAAGGGTACTGCATAGCCAAGAAAAGACCTAGTTGAGCACGCTCATCCACTTCAAGTTCCAAGATATTTTGACCATCAAAAAGAATTTCACCCTTCGTTACTTCGTAACTTGGATTTCCCATGATGGCTGCTGAGAGCGTTGATTTCCCAGTTCCATTTGGGCCCATAATGGCTGCGATTTCACCTGTTCTCAAGGTCAAGTTGAGGCCTTTTAAGATTTCTTTATCTTCGATAGAGACATGAAGATTTTTAATTTCAAGTACAGACATAATTACTCCTTTTTGGGCTTTTATACGCTTCGAAAATCAAATTCAGACGGTATTGACTTGAATTGATGACCTTTCGACTTACCTGCATCCTTGCCACCAAGTCTGGTTGTGATTTCCATTGCGTATGATGACTTCAACGATGAAGCCATTGCCAACTTTTCCAATTCATTTTATTGTAACAAAAAAAGCCAACAAAGGGCTTTTTTCGAGATTTATTTTTTCTTCTTATCTTGCCATTTTTGCAAATTGGTTTGTCGATAATCACTATTACCAATGAATTTAAGCACATTAAACAAGGGTGTTCGATGTTCTCCCCAAATTTCCAGACTTTCTATGAGAACTTCTAAGGCAAACAGTAGACCGGCTATCAGTAAAATACCACCTAATCTCGTTGAGATATTCAACAAAAGTGCGATCAAAGAGAAAATGATGGCAATACCATAGACAACAAGGACTGCACCGCGATGGGTAAAGCCCATAGCTAAAAGACGATGATGCAAGTGCATCTTGTCAGCTTCGGAAATCTTGCGCCCAGATAACTTACGGCGTACAATGGCAACTGCTGTATCAACAATGGGTACTCCCAGAATAATAACGGGCGTCACAACCGCGACTGCTGTCGAATTTTTCAACCCTTGCAAAGACAGAACACCCATCATAAAACCGATAAACAGAGCTCCAGTATCTCCTCCGTAAATAATGGCGGGGTGATAATTATAGGGGAAAAACCCTAAAATCGATGCCATGAGAAGAAAGATTGTGATGGTCAAAAACAAATCAACTTGCGGTAGAAAGAAATAGGAAACAATCCCCATCGTCCCTAATGAAATCATCGAGACACCAGCTACCAAACCATCTAAACCATCGATTAAATTGATAGCATTGGTAATCGATACAATCCATATGATAGTCAACAAACAAGTCAGAATTGGTCCAAATTCAATCATGGGCCCACCAAAAGGTATCTTGAAACTGTCAAAGCGAAAGTCAGTATAAGCCCAGACAATAACCGCCCCCAGCACAATACCAATCATTTTCTTTTTAGCTGAAATTTCAAAAATATCATCCAGATAACCCGTTGCTGTGACAATAGCTGCCCCTACAAGAACAGGCAGGATATAGTCAAAATAAGGAATATCTGATTTAACATAGGCTGTCATCTTAGGGTAAATAAACAGAGCTACCGTTAAAAATGCTAAAAAAACAGCTAAGCCCCCTGCACTAGGCATGGGTACTTTATTAATACGACGAGCATTGGGTTGATCAACAGCCCCTACTCGAAGCGACAAAAAACGAACCAACGGTGTCAAGGTAAGCGATAAGAGAAAAGTTCCAATCAAGGCCAAGACAAA
Source organism: Streptococcus halotolerans (assembly GCF_001598035.1). Lineage (NCBI taxonomy): Bacteria > Bacillati > Bacillota > Bacilli > Lactobacillales > Streptococcaceae > Streptococcus > Streptococcus halotolerans. The sequence goes on from NZ_CP014835.1 coordinate 1,300,928, forward strand.
GGATAGCTCAAATGGTAACATTTAGTGCACCTTTATACCCTCTAGTTCCGCTACAGCATAACCATCAATCAAACGGATACCATGTTCTTGAAGATATGCTCTCGTTTTTTGAGCGTTTTGGCTATGTTCTAACAGTCGAGCATGGACAAGATTAGCGTAATAAGCTGGCTTATTTTCTAAACCGACTAGGATAGTCATATAGTATTGTCCAGCTAATTTATACAATTCTGACGCTTCAATCTCGAAATCGATAGCTTTGGAAAAAATAACCGCTTCTTTCAGTGATGGAAAACTGAGGACATAGTGCGTGTAAGATTGATTTTCAGTATCATCCTCATCTTCAGCCTCTGCTACTGTCGCCTCGGGCTCAGAAGACATTTCTGACATCGCTGATTCTACTATGTCTTCCATTCGTTTTAATTTCTCATGAGCTTCCGTATCCCCTTTTTCCAACATTGATTTTTCTAATGTTTTAAAGAATTCATCTGGAGACATCTGAGACACATCGCCAAAATTAGCTAGGTCTTCTAAATTAAGATCTTTATCAATTTCTGATTTTGTCACAAAGACGTCCAAGCGATCCTTCTTAGGGGTCACGCGAAAGCTTAGCATACCACTATTTTTGAAGTTATCTGGTAGATCTAGTTCATCCATAACAGTATAGAAAAATTCTTCTGTTTTTTCTTGAGGAATAAGAAAATCTTTTAACTCCATTCCTCTTTCTTCTAAATCTTCCATACTAATCGTAATTTTTAGCGTCGTTTCGCTAATTTGTTTCATTTCCATTACATCGGCACCTCATACGCGTATTACTCCCTATTATACTAGAATTATAAAGCATTTTCAATTTTATACCCATGCTCTCTAGAATAAGGTTAACATCATGCCCCCAAAGATCCCTAAAAGATAACCAGCTAAAACATCTTTAGGATAATGCACACCCCCAAGTACCCGACACACTGCTAAGCCTAACGTCAAGATCAACAGGAAAAGGCCCAACCAAGCAAACTGGAAGAGAAAGCACATGCTGATGATACTAGCTGAAAAAACGTGACGACTGGGAAAGGATTCTCCTTGTCCATCACGGTTCATGATTGGTGTAATAGGCCATGTTTCATAAGGTCTAGGCTGATTAAACATCCGACGAAAGACTGAAATCAGCAGAAAAGAGACACCGGGCACAAGGATCGTCTTCCACAGGTCTTGACGGTTTTCCATATAAAGAAAAATCAAAAGCAAGGGATAGAGCAGATACATCAGTTTGGTCACAAACCCATTGTATCCTAAAATCATTGGTTTTAAAAAAGGGTATTTCGCTACTGCTTGTAATATTTTTCCATAAAAGACTTCGTAATCTTTACTGGTATTTAAGGGTAATAATCTTCTCATAAGCCTATTTTACCACAAGAATGTAACCGGTAGAAAAGTTAAAAACACCTGACACACTGCCAAGTGTAATGTTTAGAGGTATTGGTCTACGCCCATTCTCAAAAAGTAATGATAGAGATCCCCATAAAGGCCTTGATAGGGAACATCATGACCATTAAAGTTAACATTTGTCACCTTAAAAAAGTCAGGAATATCATGCCAACAAGCCTGTTGCGATTGAACAAAACTATTGTAATTATCAAAGCTCACTCGTTGCAGACGATTGACGCTATCAATATAATCAATAACAATCATTACAAACTCCTAGTTTTCATATTTATCAAAAATCTCTTGTGGTGTCTTTCCTTTAGCAATCCAGTCCACCAACTTATCCAAACGACGGATTTCTTGCATCAAGGGTTCTTCAATTGTCTCAATCCGAACGCCACAAATATTACCAGTGATATTGGTCCGATTAGGATTGTAAGAAGGCGCATTTTGGAAAAATTCGCCATAAGTCAGGTCACTGCCCAACAAGTCATCCAGTTGCTCAACTGAATAGCCAGTTAGCCAAGAGGTTACTTTAGCCACATCAACTTTGGTCTGACCTTTGCGTTCCACTTTTGCTACCAGCGCCCCATAGACACTGGTAAAAGTCATCTCATAAATACTCTTTCGCATAAAATCCTCTCATCAATCCAAATTGTCATTCAAACTTTCAGCCATCATTCATTTAATCCAGTTAGTCCTGTTTTCTGTATAAGTTCCAAAAAAGAAGCTAAGGACTGCCTTTATATCGACATCATTATTGCTTTAGAAATGGTGTTAGCGTAACTATAACACATACCTACCCTCAGTTCGAGATAAAAGCCCTGACTCTCTGGAGACAGCTGTTGCCATAGTCACTGGTTTGATCAATAACGTATTAGGCATATCCATTAAGACAACCGTAGACTGGCTCGTCAAGGATTTGTTAAAGCTTCTTCTGTGACATGGATGAGCGCTTTGGTAGAGATACAGCCGCTGTTAATGTAGGTTTCTCCGAAACTTGCTATCTTACGCAATCAAAGCGGTCTTTGTGATCGCAACTTACTGCCTTATCATTTGATCTTTTACTAGTCCACCAACGGTAAAATCATATGCCAATCCATTCTTTCTGCTTTTAGGTCACTTGATACTTTAAGCATAACACTTTGGAAAAGACTTGTCATCTGATGGCTAGTCAGGTCAAAGAAGACATCTATCTTGGGTATCCTTTTTAGGTTTATAGTGATATTTTGAAAAAATGCTCCCAAAGATCGCCAAATCAATGTTTTGACACAGCTATCTCATTGACAAGTCAGTTCCACACCGTCATTATGTTAACGCCTAGAGGAATGTCCTAAGCGCTGTACCTTTTATAATGTTGGTAGTTTACCTTACTTTAGGCTGCCAGTAGTCTTGTAAAAAGGATGGTTGGCTGACGAATAATCGAAATAATCACTTTTCTCTTATAGAATTCGCCAAATTTTGTTAAAATTTTGTTATAATGATTTCTTTAAAAAGAGAAAGGTCAGGGACACATGACAAAACAAGCTTTTGATTCAGAGAAATATTTGAATTTGCAACGCGATCATATCATCGAGCGTATTAACCAGTTTGATGGCAAGCTGTATTTAGAATTCGGTGGTAAAATGTTGGAAGATTTCCATGCTGCCCGAGTTCTACCTGGATACGAACCTGATAATAAAATCAAACTTCTTCAGGAACTCAAAGATCAGGTTGAGATTGTTATCGCCATTAACGCCAACAACATTGAACATTCAAAAGCGCGTGGTGATTTGGGCATTTCTTACGACCAGGAGGTCTTTCGTCTAATTGATAAATTCAAAGACCTTAACATCTATGTTGGTTCTGTTGTCGTAACTCAGTATACTGGTCAAGCGGCTGCAGATGCCTTTCGTAAAGAACTGGAAAAACACGATATTGCTTCCTATTTACATTACCCAATCAAGGGCTATCCAACTGACATGGACCACATCATCTCACCAGAAGGAATGGGGAAAAATGACTACATCAAAACAAGCCGCAATCTTGTTGTCGTAACAGCACCTGGTCCTGGTTCAGGTAAATTAGCAACCTGTATGTCAAACCTATACCACGATCAAGTCAACGGTATCACATCTGGTTATGCGAAGTTTGAAACCTTCCCTGTATGGAATCTCCCGCTCCATCATCCTGTCAACTTGGCTTACGAAGCAGCCACTGCCGACCTAGATGATGTTAATATGATTGACCCTTTCCACTTGGAAACTTATGGTAAAACAACGGTTAACTACAACCGCGACATCGAGATTTTCCCAGTCCTCAAGCGTATGCTAGAACGTATCTTAGGTGAATCGCCTTACGCTTCACCTACCGATATGGGGGTTAACATGGTGGGCTTCTCTATCATTGATGAAGAGGCTGCTATCGAAGCTTCTAAACAGGAAATCATCCGCCGTTATTACCAAACTGTGGTTGAGGCTAAGGCTGAGCGCGTCCCATCAACAGCTGTTCAAAAGATTGAATTGCTCATGAACGACATCAATGTCAGCCCAGCTGATCGGAAAGTCGCCGTAGTTGCTAAAGAAAAAGCGGAGCAGACTGGTGATGCTGCACTAGCTTTGGCATTGCCGACCGGTGATATCGTGACGGGTAAGACTTCTGAACTTTTTGGGCCATCAGCAGCTGTTATCATCAATGCTATCAAGACACTAGCTGGCATTGATAAAGCGACCCACCTCATCGGTGCAGACTACGTCAAACCAATCCAAGATCTCAAGATTGACCATCTTGGTAGCAAGAATCCTCGACTTCATTCTAGTGAAATCCTCATCGCCCTAGCCATCACAGCAATGGAAAATGGCGATGCTAAAAAAGCGATGGAACAATTGGGCAATCTCAAAGGTAGTGAAGTGCATTCAACAGTGATCCTACCAGAAGAAGATAAAAATGTTTTCCGCAAGCTAGGTGCCCATGTGACCTTTGATCCCGTTTATTCCAAAAAAACACTTTATCGTAAATAATAAAAATACTTCTCGCAGCTTATCTGCAAGAAGTATTTTTAATAATCTTTAGCTAATCCTTCAATAACATGAGGTTTAAAAAGCTAGGCTAACATTTTATAGTAGCATGGAATGCAACCATTATCTTTACAGTAAGCTTATCTCTTCCTCTCAACTCTCTGAGTAAAAGAAAACAAACACGCGCTCACATCAAAAACACCACAGAAAAGTATTGCCAAATAGCCATACTTTTATTGAGGCACTTTTGTCCTATTCTTGTTTCAGTTGACTATACTAACTGTAAATTCAGGGGAGATTTCAGCTACCTTAATATCACAATCCTAGTTTTGCTCTTGAGTAACATCATAAAAACCACTTAAGATAGGATGACTGCTTACTTCTGTGATAGGAGAGAAATATTAAACCTTCATTTCTCTTTCAGAACTTATCCTAAATTAGCAATAGTGCAACCAGACCCGCCAGCATTTTGTGGAGCATAGCCAAAGCTCTTGACGTGTTTATTCTGGCGAAGGTATTTGGTAACAGCTTCACGAATAACTCCTGTTCCGATACCATGAATAATATCAACCTGTGCCATGTTATTGAGCAGGGCTTGGTCAATAAAGTCATCCAATTCTTGCATAGCTTCCTCATATCGCTTACCACGAAGGTCCAGGCGAGCGCGTGGTCCACCGCCAGAGGTCTTAGCTTTTTTGACGACCGACACTTGTTTTTTCTTAGGTTTTTGCGCTTCCTCTTGAACTTTAACCAAGTTAAATTCATCCTCTTTGAGGGTCATCTTGATTAAACCAACTTGAGCTTCCCAGGTCTTATCCTTAATCTGACGTATCAAGGTTCCACGTTGACCGTAGGCTGTCACTACAATATCATCACCAACACGTGGAGCCCTGAGCTTTTTGGCTTTTTTTAAGACCTTGTTTTTAGATAAATCAACTTGAGGCGCTAATTTTTTTAAGTTAGACTTAGCTTCAATGATTTCGTGCGGTTTTAACTCAGCTTTGGCATGAAGATTTTTTAGAATCTCTTCACTTTCTTGGAGAGCTAAATCGACTAATTCACGCGCCTCTTGATGAGCTTTTTCCACTTCACGATCACGCTCGTGCGAGAAATCGTTGTAGAGTTTTTTTACCGCTCGGTTAAACTTGAGGTTTTCTTGCTCGACTTCTTTGATACGATCCAGACGTTTTCTAGCTTCAAGTGTTTGAGCTTCCAACTTGGCGATGATGCGATTGACATCGCCATCAGTATCTGTCATGTTTTCGGCATCAGAAACAATCACTTCTGACAAACCAAGCCTGCGGGCAATTTCAAAGGCGTTGGATCGCCCAGGAACCCCCTGCATGAAGCGGTAGGTTGGACTAAGCGTGACTGTATCGAACTCCATACTGGCATTTTCCACAAACTCAGTCTCAATCCCGTAGGCCTTGAGTTCTGGATAATGCGTCGTGGCCATGGTCTTGATCTGGCTGAGACGCAGATGCTCTAAAATGGCCATGGCAAGACTTGCCCCCTCTTGAGGGTCAGTCCCCGCTCCCAATTCATCAAAAAGTACTAGAGAATCCGGGTCTGCCATTTCCAAAATGTCCACGATGTGGGTCATGTGACTTGAGAAAGTTGATAGGCTTTGCTCAATAGACTGCTCGTCACCAATATCTGCGAAAATCTGACTAAAAATCGTTACTTTTGAGCCCTTATCAGCCATGATGGGCAAACCAGACTGGGCCATCAATTGCGCTAAACCAAGCGTTTTTAACATGATAGTTTTACCACCAGTATTAGGACCCGTGATAACAATGGCCGTCAACTCTCTGTTAAAACGTAAATCATTGGCAACTGGATTTTCAAGAAGAGGATGAAAGACATTGATCAAATGGATACTCTTGTCACTTGATATGTCAGGAACATTTGCTTTTTTTTCACGCATGAAAAGATACTTAGCACGAACAAAATCCAAATGACCTAAAATCCACGCATTATTCCTAATGGCGTCCGTATGTGGACGTAACATTTCTGACAATTCATGAAGAATCTTAGCCATTTCATGGCGTTCATCGGCTTGTAATTGGGTAATGGCTTCGTTAATAGCCACCACAGCACGTGGCTCAATATAGACCGTATTCCCTGAACTTGAAATATCGTGGACTACACCTGAAATGCGGTTACGATGGGTATTTTTGACAGGAAGAACGCTACGTCCATTACGACTGGCAATCAGATTCTCGGCTAAATAATCGGCTTGTTTTTTCAAGACATCTTGTAATACTTGACGTACCTGTGCTTCACTTGCGGTAATCTGACGACGAATTTTTTCCAGATTTGGACTGGCAAAATTTTCCAAAAAACCGCCATCATTTACCGACTGCAAGCTACCTTGTAATTGGGGGAATCCTACTAGGTTTTCAAAAAGACGTTTGAGAGCAAAAAGCTCTATATTTTCCAAATCCTGATAAAAACGTCTCATGTCTGCTGTGACAGCTAATACCTTTTTGATGGCAATCAGTTCTGGAATATTGAGATCAGCATCCAATTCCAGGCGACGAATGCTTTCTGAAATAGACGTCAAACCACCCAAGGCAAAGCCATGATTTTCGACAAAAATAGAAGCCATTTCTCCGATTTCAATAAATTGTTCTTTAATCTTGTCAACCTTAAAAAGTGGAACCAAGTTTTGTAATTCAGCTAGTCCCTGTTCGGTTTGAAGGTAAGGGACAAATAAATCCCTCACTTTTTCAAATTCTAACTGTTCTAAAATTCTAGTATTCATAGGCTATATTATAGCACAAATCTAGTCTCACATGACTGAGAAAACCACTAAACAAAAGCTAAAGGTGTCCCTAATAAGGCCTTTATGCTATAATATTTGAGAGGTATTTTCATGACAAAAAAGAATCGCTATAAATTTGTTTTTGGGGATCGCCCCTTAACGTTAACAACTGACAAGGATAATCTCTTTATGGAAGAAGTGGAACGTGTTGCCAAAGAAAAATATGAGGCTATTCGTGAAAAAGTTCCTGAAGCAGACAATGAAACCTTGGCAATCTTATTGGCCATTAACGTCCTATCAACTCAACTCAGCCGTGAAATCGCTATTGAAGATATGGAGCAGGAATTAGCTGAGTTGAGGGCACGTTTTCTGGATGACAAGACGGCTGAAAGTACTGACGAAGCCGAGGTTGACCTATGATTACACTCTTGCTCTTTATTATTCTGGCTTGGAGTTTCTACATTGGCTTTTCAAGGGGCCTATTTCTGCAGGTTTTTTATACTATTGGGAGCCTAGTAGCTTTGGCTATTGCTAAAGCCTACTATCAGCCACTAGCTAAAATTCTCTATATCTGGGTCCCTTACGCCAATCCGACCGAAGGAGCTCACATCCATTTCTTTAAAGAAGTTGATCTTTTCTCGCATGAGTTAGTTTTCTACGCTGGCGTAGCCTTTCTCGCTGTTTATACCCTTGCTTATGCTGCTATTCGATTGTTAGGCGTGCTCCTTCATCTAGCACCACTCGATCGTTTTGATACTAAAGTCAATAATATCATAGCTGGTCTACTATCTTGTCTTGTTGTTGGCTTTACCCTTAGCATGGGATTTACGATTTTAGCTACTATTCCTTTTGATCAAATCCAGCAAACCTTATCAAGAAATGGCTTGATTCGTTTCTTCATCGAAGACTTTCCATTATTTTCTTCTTATTTAGAAAATCTTTGGATAACTCAGATTATTCAATAGTCAGGGAAGAATACTAGTGACCATTAGAGAGTGCATTCAGTCAATACAACCTATCTCACAAAATGAGACGGAGAATTTAGTAACTGGGGTATTTTAAGGCTCTTTGACAAGTGTAATGAATGACTGACAATGATATAAGAGAGAATCTGATTGGTTCTTTCTTTTTTTGTATTGAGATTTTGGTTTTAACTGACTGGCATATTGAAAGCCAGAACTTTAGTTCCATATCGCTTTGATGCGTTTATTAATGCCTTCTAACTTGGCAGTAGGTGATGAGTATTGCCTCTTAGGAATGGAATAAAACAATAGCTTAAATTGCTATGATTTACTCTGTCTATTGTCTATTGGTAAGGAGACTGCCTTCCTGAGACTTGTCTTCATATTTAAGATAACGGTGATTCTAATCCTAGAATAAGATGACTTACTCTTCCGAAATTCCTTTAAAGCGTTTTTATGATATAATGTTTAGGAATATATGCTAACTCTCATTTGAAAAGATCTTTAGGATTCTTATTGATCCTATGGAACTTAACTTTTCAATGGCTAAAAATCAAGGAGTGACTATGACCAAACAAACAATTGCTGTCTTGGGTCCCGGTTCGTGGGGGACTGCCCTAGCACAGGTTCTAAATGATAATAATCACGACGTTCGTATTTGGGGAAATATCACTGATCAAATCGATGAAATAAACCAAAAACACACTAATACGCGCTATTTTAAAGACATCACTCTAGATGAAAAAATCGTTGGTTACCACGATCTTTCTGATGCTCTTGATGGAGTAGATGCCATTCTCTTCGTTGTACCAACTAAGGTAACCCGTCTGGTTGCTAAACAAGTTGCTGACGTTTTAGATCATCCAGTTACTATCATGCACGCGTCAAAAGGCCTTGAACCAGGCACACATGAGCGATTATCGACCATTATTGAGGAAGAAATCCCAGCTAACTTACGTTCAGAAGTCGTTGTTGTCTCTGGCCCAAGTCACGCCGAAGAAACCATTGTTCGTGATATCACTCTCATCACGGCTGCTTCAAAAGATATAGAGGCCGCTAAGTATGTGCAAGAGCTCTTTAGCAACCATTACTTCCGTCTCTACACAAATACTGATGTGATCGGAGTTGAAACAGCAGGTGCTCTTAAAAATATTATCGCCGTAGGTGCCGGTGCTCTTCATGGCCTTGGGTATGGTGATAATGCCAAAGCCGCTATTATCACTCGTGGATTAGCAGAAATTACACGACTCGGTGTTGCTATGGGAGCAAGTCCCCTTACTTATAGTGGACTGTCTGGCGTTGGAGACTTAATTGTGACAGGTACTTCTAGCCACTCTCGCAACTGGCGCGCCGGTGATGCCCTAGGTCGCGGCGAAAAACTTGAAGACATTGAAAAAAATATGGGGATGGTTATCGAAGGGATTTCAACAACAAAAGTTGCCTATGAAATCGCCCAAGAATTAGAGGTTTACATGCCTATCACTAGCGCTATCTATCGTGCTATTTATGAGGGAGCTGATATCAAAGAATCCATCCTTGATATGATGTCAAATGAATTCCGCTCAGAAAACGAATGGTCTGACTAGATACAGTAGAGGAAAATTATGCATACAAAAGTTAGAAAAGCTGTCATTCCAGCTGCAGGTCTTGGTACCCGATTTTTACCAGCTACTAAGGCTCTCGCGAAAGAAATGTTACCTATTGTTGATAAGCCAACTATTCAATTTATTGTTGAGGAAGCCCTCAAATCTGGTATTGAAGAAATTTTGGTTGTCACTGGTAAAGCCAAACGCTCCATTGAAGATCACTTCGATTCTAATTTCGAACTTGAATACAATTTAGAGCAAAAAGGAAAAAATGACCTGTTGAAGTTAGTCAATGATACTACTGCTATCAACTTGCATTTTATTCGACAAAGTCATCCTCGTGGTCTCGGTGATGCTGTTCTTCAAGCTAAAGCTTTTGTGGGTAATGAACCTTTCGTTGTTATGCTTGGGGATGACCTTATGGATATTACAAATGATAAGACAGTTCCTTTAACGAGACAATTGATTAATGTTTTTGAAGAAACACATGCTTCTACTATTGCCGTTATGCCGGTTCCTCACGAGGAAGTTTCATCTTACGGTGTTATTGCGCCACATAAAGAAGTTCGTAAAGGACTTTATAGCGTGGACACGTTTGTTGAAAAACCTGCTCCTGAAGAGGCACCGAGTGACTTAGCTATCATCGGGCGCTACCTTCTGACACCAGAGATTTTTGCCATTTTAGAAAAGCAAGCTCCTGGTGCTGGAAATGAAGTACAATTAACCGACGCTATCGATACCCTTAACAAAACGCAACGCGTGTTTGCACATGAATTCACTGGAAACCGCTACGATGTTGGGGATAAATTTGGCTTTATGAAAACATCTATCGATTACGCTCTTAAACATTCACAAGTCAAGGATGATCTAAAACAATACATCATCGACTTAGGCAAAAAATTAGACCATAAAAAAGAAAAATAAACTAAAACCCCGTTTATCTGTATTGGATAAGCGGGGTTGTCTTGTCTTTCAGATCAAAACTACTAACATATAGTTATAAGTTATCAAATACGGTTGACCGTGAGCTACAGCTTTATTCTAAATTTTCTCCATTTGATTCTATTACCTTTTTATACCAATAAAAAGAATCTTTACGCAGTCTTTTTAGACTACCATTCCCTTTATCATCCATATCAACATATATGAAACCATAGCGCTTCTTCATCTCACCAGTCCCTGATGAAACAACATCGATGCAACCCCAAGGTGTATAGCCAATTAAATCCACACCGTCTTCTGTAATAGCATTTCGCATTTCTTCAATATGTGCTTTGAAGTAGCTAATACGATAATCATCATGGATTTCTCCATCTTCAACTTTATCAACAGCGCCGAACCCATTTTCAACAACAAACAGTGGCAAATGATAACGATCATATAGTTGACTTAATGAAATTCGAAGCCCCAGCGGATCAATCGCCCAGCCCCATTCACTCGTATTCAAGTAGGGATTTTTATAGGCCAAGACTTGATTTCCTTCAGAACGTTCTGCGTTTGGATCAGAACTTGCAACAGTAGACATATAATATGAGAACCCTATATAATCAACTGTTCCAGCTGCAATGATTGCATCATCATCGCCTTCCTTAACAATTTCAAATCCTTGTCGCTCAAATTCTTTTAGTTGATAATTTGGATAATAGCCGCGACATTGGACATCCATTACAAACTCTTGTTGTCTATTGCGTTTTACAGCTTCATAAACATCTTCTGGACGACAGGACATAGGATAGGCAGGAATATAGGCTACCATCATACCTATTTTAAATTTTGGATTGATGGAATGCCCAAGTTGTACAGCCTTGGCACTAGCTACGAAAATATGGTGCAGTGCCTGAAATTTACTTTGTGGTTCTGAACTTCTGATGCCAATCTGTGCCCAAGAGCGTAAAAAGTTAATCTCATTGAAGGTCATCCAGTATTTGACCTTATTTTTAAATCGTTTAAAAATTACCTCACAAAGAAATACATAGTAGTCAATAACTTTACGACTAGACCAACCATCATATTGATCAGCTAAGTACATTGGAATATCGAAGTGGTTAATCGTAATAATCGGCTCAATAGAATACTTTAACAATTCATCAATCACTGATTCATAAAATTGAAGCCCCTCTTCATTAATTTCATCTGTTCCTTTTGGAGAAATACGTGACCATGCGAATGAAAGTCGGAAACATTTAAACCCCATTTCTGCAAATAAAGCGATATCTTCCTTGTAATGATGATAAAAATCAGTCGCCGCATGTGATGGATAGTATCTATTTTCATCTATATAACCTACTGCTCCATCTGGTAAAGATTCTTCTCGCGTCACTTCTCCAATACTGCCATCTTGTCTTTTAAAAGTCACTTTTCTAGGAACCTTGTAGGCACCGCCTGTAATGGCATCTAAAGTTGATAATCCTTTACCACCAGATAGGTAGCCACCTTCATATTGATTCGCTGCAGTTGCACCTCCCCATAAAAAATTCTTTGGAAATCCTTTTGTAGTTGTCATTCGTATAACTCCTTTCTAGCTTGAAAAGCGAACTTTTGTTCGCTCTTCTTTATTTTTCAAGCATCATTAAGACATCATTGTTAGAAACGGTCATATTTTCATACGTTTGAATACGATTAAATGCAGAAGCATTTGCCACAACGACCGGAGTTTCCATATTATATTTCTGTGAAAGATAGGGCAAATCAAATTCTAGCAAGAGATCACCTGCATTAACAACATCACCTTCATTCACTAAAGATTTAAAACCTTTACCATTCTCTTCGACAGTATTCATCCCAATATGAATCAACACTTCTACTCCAAGTTGATCACTAATAAGCCCAATTGCATGTTGTGTTTTAAAGACCAATGATACTTTCCCATCAAAAGGTGCATATAATTTTCCTTCACTAGGTAAAATAGCCAAACCAGTTCCCATTGCTCCACTTGCAAACACTTCATCTTTTACTTGGTTGAGAGGTAAACTTTCTCCACTAAGAGGTGATAAGATATCTTCATAAACCACTTCTGTTACTGTTTCTTCTGCCTCATTTACATAATCAACTGTATTATTTACCCCAAAAAAGTAGGATAGAATCGCTGCCATCAAGAATGAGATAGCAACACCGATGATCACAAAAATAAAACTATCTGCTTTATAAGTAATTAGTGTAAACAATCCCGGAGGAGCATAAACCATAGCTCCCGCATGAAAGAGTGATAAGAAGGCTGCTGCCACTGCTGATGAACCAAGAGCAATTGCAAATGGACGTTTATATTTCAAATTTACCCCATACATCGCAGGTTCTGTAATTCCTAAAAATGCTGTAAAGGCTGTTGAAAATGCAACTGATTTCTCAGATTTATCTTTAAGCGCAAAACCAGTACCAAAGGCTGCACCAGATTGGGCAAAGTTTGCCGTCAAAGCACTTACGAGAAGAGTAGAAACACCTGTTTCGGCAATCTGTTGAATTTGCAGTGGCGCTAAAGCATAGTGCATACCTAACATTGTCAGTAGAGAACGAGTACCACCGAGTAGAGCTGCTGAGAAGATACCACCTACATTGTAGAACCAATCAATCGCTTGGGCGATATAAGTCCCTGCGTAAGAACCAATTGGACCTAAGACTACTAGCTGAAGTGGAATCATGACTAATAGCACCAACATAGAAGAAAAAAGAATTTTTAAAAAGTCTGGAACCAACTTATCAATTTTGTTATGAATCAGACTCAATACCCAGACAGACAAAATAATCGGGATAACAGTTGATTTGTAATTCACAAATAAGAATGGGAGCCCCAATACTGTCAAAGCGGTTGGTCCACCTTCAGCAATCTTTACTGCACCTTCCATAATAGTTGGATACATATAAGCTGCTGCAAGGGCCAGCGCCATATACTCACTTACCTTAAACTTCCTAGCTGCACTGACTGCTAAGAAGAATGGGAAGAAATAAAATATGAGATCTCCCATCATAGAAAGCAAGACAGTCAGATTGTCAGTTGCTTCCAAAATGTGTAAATTAGTAAGTAAAGAAACAATTGCTTTAAACATACCGCAACCTACCAAAACTGGTAGGGTTGGTGAAAATACTCCTGCAATCGTTTCGATAATGGCTGAGATGCTGAATGACGCTTTCTTTTTACTTTCAGTAGTTTCTGTTACGCTGACTAAATTCGTTACCTCGTTATAAATCGCTTGTACTTTAGCTCCAATCACTACTTGTAGTTGTCCATTTGAAAACTGAGCAGTCAGTACACCAGATAATTTTTTTAGAGCTTCCACATCTGCTTTACTATCATCTTTCAAGTTGAAACGAAGACGTGTTGCACAGTGGGTAACTGTCTCAATATTTTTGTCACCATCGACCAGATTAATGATATTCTTAGCCAAGTCCTTATTTTCCATGACTTTCTCCTTGGTTATATTTTATAAACCTATTATAGGTAAACGACTTTTCATTATCAATGTCAGAAAGAATGTTTATTACTATCAAAAAGTAAGATATAATAAATCTATGAATTCAAATGATAATATTGAAAAATTAAATAAACTATTGTTTAAGCATACTGAAAACGAAATTCACTATTTGACCCATGCTGGAAGTTATTCTAAGCGGTACGAAGAAGGTTATGCAAAAAGAAAATTTATTGACGGAAAAGAAGTTCTTATCATTGATGTCAGCGACCTTCAGACCGGTCCACTTCATATTCGAAAAGACTCTCGCTATACCTTTATGCCCTTTCACATGTATAGCAATATTAATCTAAATTATATTTACTCAGGTCAGTGCACCTACTTTATAGACGGAAAAGAAATCGTTTTGAACGCAGGCGACATCTGTTTTTTCGATACGCAGGTCGTACGTGCTAAAATGAAACCAACGGCTAACGATATTATCATAAATATCGTAATGGAAAATAATTACTTCAAGTCCTTATTAACTGTTGATGCGACCAATTTGCTATCAACTTTTATGAACAAAACTCTCTATATAAATCAAGAGCATAATAATTATATTATTTTTAGAACAAATGATGATGAACGGATACGGTCGCTATTCCAAAATCTGCTGCTTGAAAATTTTGGAGATAAAACTTATAAAATTCAGACCATTCAACATTACTTCTCACTCATTTTTCTTGAATTACTTTATTTAAGTGAAGATCACTCCTCAACTGTCATTCATTTTTCGGATACCTCTTCTAATACTATCTTTAATATCGTCAACTACATCGAGAAAAATTATAAAACGGTAAATCTAAAAGAATTATCAAAAGTGTTCGGTTACCATGAAAAATACCTCTCTTCATTGTTAAAAAAATCCTATGGAAAAACTTTTAAAGAAATACAAATTTCTAATAGAATACGAGAAGTCGAACATTATTTAACAACTTCTTCCCTTACTATTAGTGAAATTGCAGAATTAACAGGGTTTACAAATCTAAATCAACTATATCGTGAATTTCGTAATAAACATGGAATGCTTCCAAAAGTATTTCGTGAAAACCTAAAAAGAAATATTTGATCATTCCAACTATTATTAATTTCACAGATTTCTACCTGACCATAATTTCAAAATTGCTTCGATTCCTAATTTATGAAAAGTTATCAGAAATTTCACGTTGAATGCTATAAACTCTATCTGATGCTTATATTGAAGCAATAGGATCATGTAAACCTTTTTGAACTATCAAAACGCTTCCCCAATCTCCTGTAACCGCTATTTATTAACTGTTAGTGACTAATAAGAAAAAAATATTTACTCCTAAAACTCCTTGAAATAAAACAATTCTATACGAAAAAGCCTTGAAACCAAGGCTTTTCGCTGTTGCGATTTATCAAATAGTTCTAGGCTTTCACGAGCCGACTAACACACTTCACATATGCTGAGTGGTGCATTCTACACTAATAAACAAGAAGGGGGTAAAAATTCTTTTGGAATTATACTCTAGAATTACAATCCTCAAACTTATCGTCAACCACAGTTCCTCTCTTAATTCAGCTAGCTTCTCAAACTGACCCCTCTGACTTTTGACAATGGCTTCTTTCAGTTCTTCAAACGTCTCTTCATCTACATACTGAGTCTCTGTTTCACGTTCAGTAAAATCCTTAGTAAGTTTACTACTACTTTCCAGTAGCTATTCTCTATTATCCTACTTTCGTGTTCCTTTTTGATCGTTTGAGCAGCATAATTCTGTTCTGTCTCCGTCTCATCTACTGATATATCAATTAAACATCTTTTAACGTATTCAAAAAACTAGTTCTTACATCCTTCTATATCTGTTTGATGAGCATATTTTAACGCAATATTTGTGATAATTTCTGTTGAACCATACATGGTAGTGTACCCCTAGCTGTGATTTTACTTACCACTATTATATTTAAATGGTGGTACTTGGTAAAACAAATTTTCAAATAAACTAATACTCAACTAAAATCAAAAAATAACTTATAATACGACTATGAAACTATCAACCAAGAAAGCGAGAAAGCGCTTTAAAGATAGTCGTCGTTACAACAAAGTAAGACTAATGTATCAAGACGAAGCCGGTTTCGGTCGTATCAGTGGCTCCGAAAGGGGCTCGCCCACATGTCCACAGCCACTATATTCGAGAATATCGCTATTGTTATGGTGCTGTCGATGCTCATACAGGAGACTCTTTCTTCATCATTGCTGGAGGCTGTAACACAAACTGGATGAACGAATTCCTTAAGCAGTTATCGGCAGCTTATTCTCATGATTACATTTTGCTCGTCATGGATAACGCCGTGTGGCATAAATCAAGGACGTTAGAGAAACCTGCCAACATTGGCTTTGAGTTTATTCCCCCTTATACCCCTGAGATGAATCCAATTGAACAAGTCTGGGCTGAAATTCGCAAGAGAGGCTTTAAGAATAAAATATTTAAAACACTTGATGACGTGGTGAACAGGCTGCAAGAAGTGATTCAAGGATTAGAACGGTCATTAAAAAAAATATCGTCAACAGACAATGGTTACAGAAAGTTAGTTTTTGATTTTGGTTGAGTATTAATTATCATTAGGATTACTGATTACCGTTGGCGAGTGAAGTAGCCGTAAAGTCGCATACCCATCAAGCTAGCAGTGACAAAAACGCCTTTTCACATAGTGAGATACTAATCTATCTCACTACTTGGCATATTGGGAACTCCACTGCTGACCATCCTGGCCTGGAATATATGGTATACTATTAAAAACAATTCTGAAAGTCCATAATGACCTGATTTTGAAAATAACATCTAACTTGACCACTTGACTTAATGCCAGACAACTTACTTTAAATGATCTCTATTTTGCCCCTTTTATCTATAAAGCAAAAAGAAAAATCCTCTGAAACCTTGATTTCAAAGGGTTTTTAAATGACATCAAAAAAGAGCACACACCTGACATCGCTTAGGGCTGCTGGATTCCTCCCCTGACCCACTTCACGCACAAGTGTTGCTCCGATAATTAGTATATCATATTTTGGATTTATTGCAAATCGTTTTTTTCTTTAGCTTCCTCAGCTAGTCGCTTAGCTGCTTTCTTTTTTTCTCTGCCTTGACGAAAGAAAGTCTGCATGATGGCGGCACACTCATTATGTAAGATACCGGTTTCCACCTGCACTCGATGGTTTAATCTCTCATCTGTCAAGATATCATAAAGACTTCCTGCGGCTCCAAATTTTTGATTAGGAGCTCCATAGATGACTTGCGGAATTCTGGCAAGTCCAATAGCACCACTGCACATGACACAGGGTTCAATCGTTACAAATAAGGTTGTCTCAAGCAATCGCCAATTCCCAACTGTCTGATTTGCTTCTTGAATAGCCATGATTTCGGCATGCATGATGGCTTGATTGAGCTCTTCTCGTGCATTATGGCCACGCCCAATAACGTGATCATCCTTGACAATGACACAGCCAATCGGAATTTCTTCCTTTGCTAAGGATTTTTCCGCTTCCTTTAAAGCCTCTTTCATAAAGTAGGCTTTTTCTTCTTCTGTAAATGTTTGCATTAGAGCTGTCCCAAGTCCCACCATTTGTGCGGTTCAGCCAGTTCCACTGGAATATCACCGGCATAGTGCTGTGCTTCTTGACGAAGAATTTCCAAATGATGATCTGAATCAATACCTTCTGGAGCTACTGGTGGCATATGAGTTAAAACAAGTTTTTTGACACCAGCTTGTACTGCAATGTCACCTGCTTCTTTGGTGGTTAAATGGGCAGGATGATTTTCATTGCCTTCATAAAGATAAACATCGGCTAAAAAGAGGTCTGCTCCCTCAACGAATCCTGGTAATGCTTCAAAAAAACCTGTATCAGCCGTAAATAGCAAGATTTGACCAGTCTCACGCTCGACAACACGAAAGGCATAGCAGACAACTGGATGAACTGTTTTGATAAAGGTAATATCAAAAGGCCCAATACTTTGGCTACCATTCACATCATAGGCAATACCTTCTGAAACGCCCGACAGAGTTAACTTGCTAAATTCAGACTCATCTTCATTGTGTGCATAGATAGGAAGCACTCTAGGTTCCCATAAATGCTTTGGATACAGCTGACGGTAATGACGTAATACTCCCAAATCTGCGACATGATCTGGGTGATAGTGACTAATTAAGACCGCGTCCAAGTCCAAAGGGCTGATTTCCTTTTCCAATTCATTTAATGAACGCGACCCAGCATCCATCAAAAGTTGAAAGCCATCATGTCCCGTTAATAAATAGGACGTTGTCCCCTCATTTTTATAAGGGTAGCCTCCCCAGCATCCAAGTGTTGTAAGTTTCATCTGCAAAACCACCTTTCTCAACTCTTATTATATCAAAAAATCATCTCATGATTGGTTTATACAAATCGTTTAACGCATCGTTAGGTCACTTAAAATAGGTATAAAGCCAAACCAAAAACATGATAACAGAACCATAACGAACCAACTTGAGATATCTTGGCCGCTGATACACTGCTACTGTATCAGGGACTTTAGGAAAGATAGCAAAGCTGGCAAACCAGATGAGCTGTCCCACTATTACCCCATTATCATTTTTTAGGACAACAATACTGAAAATAGATAATATGGCAACCACTAAGGCTAAACGATTGAATTGTTGCCAGAAAGTCCAATTTTTAAGATCAAACACACTTTCTCCCTCCTTATCTAATCATTAAACACTCGAATTTGCGGCCATCTTTGCTGCCAATTTTTCTTAGTCACCCGTTCTTGATAAACCGTCATGCGTTTGCTTGAAGCCTTATAATGCGGAGTTGGATGAATCTCAAATCGACAGATAGCTTCTAAACCATATGGCGCAAAGAGTTCTAAGCGATTATCGACCTTTCGAAGCGCTACTGCCGTTGCTGTTTCCGGATATTTCCTAATCGCATCTCTAGTTGACCGATAAGGACTCGTCTCAGGATTATGCCTATGCATATAAACCTGATTTTTGACCTCCCAAAGATAGCTGGGATAGCTTTGCTTTAAGGTCTCTTGAATAGTCAATGTTTGATCATAGGAAATATCTGGATCATAGAAAACCACATCTAGATCAGTCTCAGAATCAAAGCCTGGCAGACCGGAATATAGGTTCCAGATATAATTTCTGATTGCCCCAGCTGCTAACCAAGAATCCTTTAATGGTAAATCTTCAATAATCTTTAAAATGTGCATCATCTTCTGGTCAGCTTTAACCACCTCTAAAAAGTCACTGTCTATCATGGCTTCATTATAACACAAAAGCCTTAGCAGGATTGCCAAGGCTTCTGATCTTAGTTTTCTTTTGTTAAAATTTCCAAGGTTTCAATCAAGTTATCTTGGTGAACTTCGATACTGTCACCAGTTGCTTTGATTTTAACTTCAACGATGCCGTCAGCAGCTTTCTTACCAACAGTCACACGGATTGGAAGACCAATTAAGTCACTGTCAGAGAATTTTGAACCAACACGTTCGTTACGGTCGTCCGTTAGCACATCATATCCTTTAGCCATCAAAATGCTTTCGATATTTTGTGTCAATTCATTAGCCAATTCATCTTTGGTATTCACCGTAATCAAGTGAACATCAAACGGCGCTAATTCTTTAGGGAAATTGATGCCCCAAGCAAAGCGGTAATCACCTTTTGGTGTTTTATTCACAAAGAGGCGGGCATGCTGCTCGATAACAGCTGACAAGATACGACTAACACCGATACCGTAACAGCCCATAACGATCGGTACTGCGCGACCATTCTCATCAAGAATATTGGCACCCATGCTGTCGGAATAGCGAGTTCCAAGTTTAAAAATATGTCCGATTTCAATACCACGCGCAAATTGTAGAGTGCCTTTACCGTCTGGAGAAACTTCACCTTCTTTGACTTCACGAATATCAACATACTCTGCTTTGAAGTCACGCTCAGCATTAACACCAGTCAAGTGGAAGCCATCTTGGTTAGCTCCAACAACAACGTTAGCGGTATTTTGAACCTTCAAATCAGCAATAATGCGGATATGTTCTGGAAGATTGACCGGTCCGAGCGAGCCAAATCCAGCTCCAAATATTGAACGAACCTCATCTTCAGAAGCAGCCTCAAGGAAATCAGCTCCCAGATAGTTTTTCAATTTAACATCATTGACTTGATCGTTACCAACAAGAAGAGCAACGACAAGTTCACCATCAGCATTAAATACAAGTGTTTTAAGTGTTTCTTCTTCATTGACGTCAAGGAATGCTGCCACATCATTAATTGTTTTACAATTTGGCGTTTCAACTTGAACAAGAGCATCCTGTGACAGTACTTTAGAACTTGGTCCAAACTCACTAGTTGCCATCTCAAGATTAGCGGCATAATCTGACTCTGTTGAGTAAGCAATGGTATCTTCACCAGAAACCAACCACGATGCCAACTCTTCTTTGATTTTTTCTAAAACATCTTCTGGAATATCTTGAATAGAGGGAATGGATTTATCCAAAATCACCCAACGGTCTAAATCTGTACGGTCAGGGGTTACAGCCATAAATTCTTGAGAGTCTTTTCCTCCCATCGCACCGCCATCTCCGATAATCCCTTTAAAATCAAGACCTGAACGTTTAAAGATAGCTTCATAAGCTTGACGGTAAGCTTCATAAGCGATATCCAGATCTTCGTAGTCCTTGTGAAAACTATAACCATCTTTCATGATAAATTCACGCGTACGAAGAAGGCCATTACGCGGACGTTTTTCATCACGGTATTTCGATTGAATTTGGTAAAGGTTTAGCGGTAATTGTTTATAAGATTTAACCGAATCGCGAACTAGATACGTAAGGGTTTCTTCATGGGTTGGGCCCAAGATAAAATCTGACTGATCGCGGTTTTTGAGTTTGTAGAGGTCCTCACCATAAGTGTCGTAACGACCAGACTCGCGCCAAAGATCAGCTGTCAAAAGAGCTGGGGCTAACATTTCAACGGCACCAATTTTTTCAAATTCTTGACGCATGATGGTCTTGAATTTTTCAATAACACGGTTAGCCAATGGTAAATAAGCGTAAATACCAGCAGAGACTTGGCGAACATAACCAGCACGTACCATAAGGGCATGACTGATAACTTGAGCATCACTAGGCATCTCGCGAAGTGTAGGAATAAGCATATTAGATTGTTTCATATTTAAAATATAATGCCCATAAATGTGCGATAAAGTAGGAATGTTGAGCTTTTGGACAACACTGTACAACTTATTTTTTTAGCACAAGCATTAGGGCGTGTTCTGTTTTGTCATAAAACCGAACACATTTCCTTTCTATTTTACATTAATCGTTTTGTCACCTTAGAAAAAGGCTCTTATGATATCGTTCCAGGTAACAGCAATCATCAAGACTACCATAATACCGACACCAGCTAACGTGACATAAGTTTCCACTTCTTGACTAAGTGGTTTGCGGCGGATTGCTTCAATGATATTGATGAAAATTTTCCCACCATCAAGGGCTGGAATGGGAACGAGATTAAATATACCCAAGTTGATTGATAACATAGCCATGAGATATAAAAGGTCAACCAGACCACTCTTAGCCGCTTGATTGGACATTTGATACATAGCAACAGGACCACCCAGCTTATTTAAGCTAAAGTCAGTTATCAAGTTTTTGAGGGCACGAACAATAAGGGTTGCGCCGTTCCAAGATTCTCGAAGTCCACCAACGATTTTATCCATAAATCCTGTTTTTAGGCCGGGCATGACACCAATCAAGTAGGTACCATTTGACTTTTTCGGACGGATTTGAAGTTGACGTTCTTGACCACCAGCTGTGGCTACCAAAACATCAATACTACCGCCTTTTTTCAAGTCGCGTGTATTCTTGTCGACTGCCTTTGTCAAATCTTCCCAATTAGAGACTTGCATTGATCCAATTCGCAAAATCCGGTCTCCATTTTGCACACCAGCCACCTGCATAGCGCCGCCATCAGAAACTCTGACTTGGTTACTATCAGGATTTGGAGTACCGCCTTGAACAAACATCATGATAATAAATACCAAGGCTCCTAAAATGAAATTATTCATTGGACCAGCGAAGTTGGTCATCATGCGTCCCCAAACAGTCGCATTTTGGTACTGGACATCAAGCGGGGCAATGCGAACCTCTGTCCCGTCTTCTTC
The DNA here is from genome assembly GCF_001598035.1 of Streptococcus halotolerans. Lineage (NCBI taxonomy): Bacteria > Bacillati > Bacillota > Bacilli > Lactobacillales > Streptococcaceae > Streptococcus > Streptococcus halotolerans. The sequence continues at coordinate 1,323,261 of NZ_CP014835.1, forward strand.
GATGATTGTCGCATCGTGATCAACATCATAGGTTCTCGTTTCATCCAAGACAAGACCTGTGATAGTCAGTTTGTCTTCCAAATCGTAATCAGTAACATTCATAGGAAGACTTGTCTGCTCTAGATGCTTCTGGGATAGATTTATCCGTTTCACCAGACCGTCTTTAGTTAAGGTTAATGTAACAGGGGTACCTGTTTTAATCTCAGTTGTATCATCTCCCCATCCGGCCATTCTGACATATCCTCCAAGAGGAAGGGCACGAATAGTATAGGCCGTACCATCTTTACCAGTATGTGCAAAAATTTTTGGTCCCATACCGACTGCGAATTCACGAACTAAAATACCAGACTTTTTGGCAAAATAGAAGTGACCAAACTCATGGACGACCACTAAAATACCAAAAATAATAATAAAAGCTAATAATCCTTGCATAAGACTTGCTCCTTTTCAGTCTAGAATAGTCCAAATAAATGCATGATAGGAAAAACAAAAATCATGCTATCAAAGCGATCAAGAATGCCGCCGTGTCCAGGAATAAGTTTGCCAGAATCTTTAACTGCAAAGCGACGTTTGATGGCACTTTCCACCAAATCACCAAATTGTGCAAAAATACTAAAAATAGCCACTAAAATCAGCATGACCAAAAAATGATGTGGGGCATAAACATCTTTATCAAAAAGCATAAAGATCAAGGAAACCACCACTGCAGATAAAATACCGCCTAAACTGCCTTCAATGGTCTTATTGGGAGATACTTTGGGAAGTAATTTCCGTTGTCCGAATTGACGTCCAATTAAGTAAGCACCTGTATCAGTAGCCCAAACAATAAACAAGGCTAGGAACACTTTGTCCAAACCAGCCATTCGAGCATTAACAAGGTTTTGGAAACCAATCCCAACATACAAACTAGACAGCATAGGAAAGGCTGCATCGTCAAAAGCATAGGTATCACTTGAAATAACTGTTCCTGCTAAGACAAAGAACATAATCAAACCAAAAACAGTAAAGCTACCATCGACAGGTAAAAAGGTTAAGTAATTTTGCAAAGGGACGACTAACGAAAAGGCAGCTAGCATGGCCAGTACCCCCTCAAATGAAAAAACTTCTAGTCGTCTCATACGGAGAAGTTCCGAGACAGCAATCATGGCTAAAACACCAATAAATAGCTGAAAGGGTAAATCTCCGATCAACAAGAAGGGAACAAAGATTGCCAAGGCAATAGCTCCCCAAATCACACGTTGTTTCATTAAAAATTCCTTTCTGGATTACAGGCCACCAAATCGACGGTGTCTGCGGTTATAATCTGAAATAGCTTCTTTAAGGGCAGATTCATCAAAATCTGGCCACAGCTTATCTGTGAAGTAGAGCTCACTGTAAGCAATCTGCCAGGGAAGAAAATTACTAGTACGCAACTCTCCACTGGTACGGATTACCAAATCCGGATCACGATATAGATAAGGGAGTTGACTAGTCATCAAATGACCAGAAATAAGGTCTTCTGTAATATCTCCTGGATTCAAACGAGCATCTAAAACATCCTGAGCTAGCTCACGAACAGTTTCCACAATTTCTGCCCTACCACCATAATTCAGTGCAAAATTAAGCACTAGACCAGAGTTATGCCGCGTTTTTTCCAATGCCTTTTCAAGAGCTATCAGCGTTTCTTGAGGAAGTCGGCGACGCTCCCCAATCATTTGAATACGAACATTATTTTTGTGCAATTCCGGAACATATTTATCAAAGAATTCGACAGGAAGGTTCATGATAAAGGTCACTTCATCTTCTGGGCGTGACCAATTTTCTGTTGAGAAAGCATAAACGGTCAAAACTTTGACACCTAATTCAGAGGCAGCAATCGTCACTTTTTGCAGAGCATTCATCCCTGCCCTATGACCCATAACTCTTGGTTGGAGACGTTTTTTAGCCCAACGACCATTACCATCCATAATAATCCCAATATGTTTTGGAATGTTATCAAGAATCAATTCTGTATTTTTTCGTTTTAATCCAAACATCTGTCTTCCTTCATCAAAGCGTAATCATCTTATTTTACCATATTTTAAGCCTATTTAGCCATGTTTTGTATCATTCAGTCCCGATAACTCTTTAAGCTATCTAGTCATGTTAGGTTTATCTTCATCAAACTAAAAAAGTGACAAAAGATTAGTTTCTTAAAAACTACTTTTGTCACCATCTTTAGTCTATTAGTAAAATGATCAGCTGCTTTACGCTAACATTAGACTGGCTAATCATCAGCTCATAAGAATTAGCTTGGTTCGATGACTGAATCTTTTGTGATATCAGTCTTGACAGCTGGTTCATCAACGAGGCCAATTTCACCTGGAATATCTCCGCCTTTTGTCACCACGCGCTTAATAGCTGATAGTTCAAAAGTTAAATACACGCCATCAACATCAAGAACAATTTTTTGTTCCGCTTGATTAACTTCGTCAACGACACCATAAAGGCCACCAATGGTAACCACTTCGTCACCTTTAGCGAGGGCATTCATTTGATCCTGACGCTCTTTAGCTGCTTTTTTCTGTTGACGGGTGGTCAAATACATCATTCCCGCCATAACAACGACCATAATTAGTAATGTTGGTGACATTCTTATTCTCCTTCAAAGATAGATTCTCTACTATTATAGTAAAAAAAGAGCCAACAAACAAGGTCAGCTCTGCTATTTCTTTTAAAATCAGCCTAAAGTCTTAGCCGATAAAGTCAAGGATGTCTTCTTCAGAAAGTGAGGAATCGCAAACCACACGTACTTGACCTTTTTCAGCTACAAGGAGACCTGGGACAGTTTTAATACCATACTTATCGCGGAGGGCTTGGATGGATTCCATTTGTGAACTGTCTTCTGAATGAAGATAATGAACATTAAGGTTATTAGCCTTGACGACATTGGTCAATTTAGGTTCAAAACGCTGACAGTATGGGCAGGTTGGGCGACCAACAAAGAGAATGACTTTTTCTTGATTCTTGATAGCCTCTTCAGCTGCTACTGCTGAAATAGGGTTGAAAGCTGATGCAAATTCTGACATATTATATCCTCACTTTACGTTGTTTTCTTATATTTTACACCTAAAAAAGAAGAGATTCAATTATCTGAAACGTAGCTAGATATTATTCTGAGGCCCTCGTCGCCCACTTGCTCGACTGATTTTCCATTTGTATCTACTAGAACCGTATTAGCCTTTAATAAAAACCAATCTCTTTTTATTGGCAAGAGATTTTCAAGTTGAAAATCAAAAAATGAACGGCTTCTCGTTTTATCCAATGCCTTTCGACGTCGCAATTCTTCCGAACTAGCATCAAGAAATATCACCAGATCAGGCAGACAAGGTTCTAAGTCATTTAGTTTGTTTATCAGTTGCTGACTGAGTTGCCAATCTTTCCCACTTGCTTTAGGATAGGCTCGCGTATAAAAATCGATTTCTTCGGCACCGAAATCCATCAATACCAGTTTCTCATCTGCAATTTTCTCGTAACGTGCGATTTCATGATCAATCCACAAACCTTGTATGATTTGATAATCATCATCATTATCTTTATCCAAATGATGCTGTTTTATTTTGGTAATGACTTCTGTAACATCTTCATAGCTGATCGTCACACCTGGAAGTCTCTTTGTGATAGCCTTTAAAACACTGGTTTTTCCAACAGCCATTGATCCTTGTAAGGAAATAATCATCTCAAGCCTTTCTAACAAAATAGAGTAGACTAAGCTACTCCATTTTGACATCTGATGTTAGTCATCATAACCATGTGGGTGGTTTGAATGCCATGCCCACGCTGTTTCGATGATTTTCTCAATGTTATCAAATTGTGGTTGCCAACCAAGCACCTCACGCGCTTTGCTGGATTCTGCGATGAGACTATCAGGATCCCCTGGACGACGGTCTGCCATCTCAAGTGGGATTTCCTTGCCTGTCACACGACGAGCTGCTTCCACAATCTCTAGATTTGAAAATCCTGTTGATGACCCGAGGTTAAAAGCAGTAGATTCATTGCCTTCGCGGAGATACTTCACCGCTAAAAGGTGAGCATCAGCCAAGTCAAAGGGGTGAACATAGTCACGGACATTGGTACCGTCTTTGGTATCATAGTCTGATCCAAAAATAGAAATCTTCTCACGTTGCCCAAGAGCCACTTGAAGAACAATTGGCAAGAGATGGGTCTCTGGACGGTGATCCTCTCCGATAGAACCGTCTGGCTTGTCACCGGCTACATTGAAGTAGCGAAGTGGTACAAACTTGATGCCATAAGCTTGGTCTGCCCATTTCATGATGGTTTCCATCATGAGTTTGCTTTCACCGTATGGGTTAATAGGCCTTTGCGGTGTGGTTTCTTTGATTGGTAATTCTTCTGGAATACCGTAGGTAGCAGCTGTTGAAGAAAAGACGATGTATTTCACGCCACAGTCATTCATCACTTCTAAGAGTTTGACCATGCCAACCGTGTTGTTATCAAAGTATTTCAAAGGATCCGTCATCGATTCTGCCACTAGTGAAAAAGCGGCAAAGTGGATAACAGCATCAATTTCAGGATTTTCCTTAAAAACCTGACGCATAAAGTCTTGGTCTGCCAAATTACCTTCATAAAACGTAGCTTCTGGATGAACAGCTGCACGATGCCCTGTCACCAAATTATCGACCACAACAACTTTTTCATCTGTTGTTTCGACCAATCGATCGACCATGTGAGAGCCGATGTAGCCAGCTCCACCTAACACTAATACTCCCATAGTTTCCCTATCTTTCTAAACATTGACAATGCCAATACTTTCTACAAAACGCATAAAGTCTGCTGGATTTTTATAGACACCTGCATCTTCTAAAACGCGTGCAAAGGTTTGTCCCACTGCTTGATGGACAATTTCCGACACGTTTTCTAGACTGACGTCTGGGTGAGTCTCTTTCAATTGATCCGCCCATTCTTTATGATAGTCTGCTATTTCATTGTACTGGTTGAGAAGGTATTTTTCAACTTCTAAAAGTTCGTCTTTGAGTCGTGGTGGCAAAATAGCCAAGCCCATCACTTCGATCAATCCAATGTTTTCTTTTTTGATATGCTGGACGTCAGCATGAGGATGATAAACACCATCTGGATGCTCTGGTGACGTATGATTGTCACGCAAGACTAAATCCAACTGGAAACGGCCATGTTGACGACGAGCAATAGGAGTAATCGTGTGATGGGGGGTATCGCCTGTGTAGGCAACAATATCTGCCTGACTATCGCTATAATCACGCCAAGCTAACCGGATTTGCTCTGCCAAGGCCACTAAGTCTGCTTTGCTATCTGCGGTTAAACGTAACACAGACATGGGCCAATTCACAATACCAGCTTCAACCCTTTCAAACCCTTCAAAGGTGAAAGATTCGATGATTTCTGCCACTTCCATCGGAAAAACGTGACGCCCTGCCTGATAGTGATTATGTGTCAAGATAGAACCGCCGACAATAGGTAGATCTGCATTTGATCCAACAAAATACCCTGGTAGCCAATCGACAATATCCAACAATTGTTCAAAGGTTTTTTGACTAATGACCATAGGAACATGCTGCGTATTTAAAACGATGCTGTGCTCATTAAAGTAGGCATAAGGAGAGTACTGGAAGCCCCATTCTTCATCGCCTAAGGGTAAACGGATAATACGGTGATTGGCGCGTGCAGGATGGTCTAAACGTCCTTGATAACCTTCATTTTCCATGCAGAGTTGACATTGGGGATAGCTAGAATTCTTCATGAGCTTTGCCGCAGCGATAGCTTTGGGATCTTTCTCTGGCTTTGACAAATTGATGGTGATTTCTAAGTCACCGTATTTAGATGGCGTTTTAAAGGCAATATTTTTAGCAATAGCTGCTAACTTGATATAGTCATTTTTTTGAGAAAGGTCGTAAAAGTCAGCGATCGCTTTTTCGGGTGATTGCTCATAAGTCTTCCAGAAATATTCGTTGACCTTACTTGGAATAGGCGTGATAAAGTTCATCAATTCAGCACCCAAACAGTCTCTTTCTTCGATCAGGGCACCTACTTTACCGTTTGCCACAGCCAAGTCAAGCAAGTCTTCCTTCAAATCAATCAAGGTCTTTGACTGGCTGTCAGGATTTCCACTAGCCTCACCCACGAGGGCTAAAACGCGGTTAAAAAGATAAGAGGCGTCTTGTTCAGTATAGTCACTAAGTTCAATGACCTTAGTGACAAATGCATCAATAACTGTCATGATTTACTTTCTTTCTAGAACATGGGAGCCACCAGCAATCTCAGCGATGTAAAATTCAGGGGCGTAACCAACGATTTCGGTATAGGTTTTACCGACATTTTCTTTAAAGTCATCTACTTTGTCTTTGGCAACAATGGCAATGCCACAACCACCAAAACCTGCTCCTGTCATGCGTGCTCCTAAGACACCTTCTTGCTCCCAAGCTGTGTGTGCCAAAGTGTCTAATTCTAGGCCTGTCACCTGGTAGTCGTGTTCGAGTGAAACGTGTGAAGCGTTGATGAGTCGACCAAAACTTTCCAAATCACCTGATACTAAGGCTTTTTTGGCGCTAAGCGTGCGTTGGTTTTCAAGAACAGCGTGGCGGGCACGTTTAAGACGGTTTTCATCTTTGATGAGATAAGCATACTGGTCAAAGGTACCAGCATCCAATTCGCCTAGTGTTTTAATAGCTAACTTGTGATTTAACTCTTCAACTGCTCGCTCACATTCAGCACGGCGTTCGTTGTACTTAGAATCCGCTAATTCACGGCGTTTGTTGGTATTCATGATGACAATGACATTGTCTCCCAAATCAAGAGGTACCAAATCATATTCAAGCGTATTGGTATCAAGATAAATCGCTTGCTTATCTGCTCCCATGCCAATGGCAAACTGATCCATGATACCAGAATTAACACCGATAAAGTCGTTTTCTGTTTGTTTACCAATTTTTACCAAATCAAGACGATCTAAGTTCAAGCCAAAGAGTTCTTCCACGACAATCCCTGTCAACAGCTCCAAGGAGGCCGAAGAGGAAAGACCAGAACCATTCGGAATATTGCCCTTAACGTACAATTCAAAACCAGTATCAATAGTGTGACCAGCTTCTTGCAAGAATTTGATGACACCTTTAGGATAGTTAGTCCAATTATCCGCCTTATCAAAAACCAAGTGATCTAAATCGATGTCGATGATTCCTAACTCATCAAAATTAGCTGAATAAAAGCGTAAAGTCTTGTCGTCACGCTTACGAGCAGCTCCGTAGGTTCCTAAGGTGATAGCCGCTGGAAACACATGGCCTCCATTGTAGTCTGTGTGCTCGCCTATCAAGTTGATACGACCAGGTGAAAAGAAGGTCGCATCTGCTGTCGTCCCAAAAATGTCAGTAAAAGCTTGTTTTAATGCCTGTGATGTCATGAGAATGTCTCCTTTTATCATTTCTTGATTTTATTGTAAGCTGAGTTAGCTAGCTTGACAATATTTTTACTAAATTTTTACTAATATCATCCCTGATTTTGATAAAATAAAGATACAATAACTAACTTGGAGAATAAACATGGCAACTTTGAAGGATATTGCAGGCTTAGCTAAGGTGTCTCAAGCAACAGTGTCTCGTGTTTTAAATCAAGACCCCACGCTTTCTGTTGGGGAAAAAACGAGACACCGCATCTTAACGATAGCAGACGACTTGGGCTATCAAAAGCATTTAAAAACACTAAATGTACCAAAAGTGCGGCATAAGATTGCTATTATACAATGGTATACGGAGCAAGAAGAACTTAATGACCTCTATTATCACGCTATACGTCTAGGCATTGAGAAACGCTCGCAAGACTTACAGTATGATATTATTCGTTTTTTCAATCAAGAACCTGAAAAATTACCGGAAGAAACCATTGGAATAATTGCGATTGGTAAATTTAGTAGCTCACAAATCAAACGATTTGAAGCCTGCCATGATAATTTGGTCTTTGTCGATAGTGACACGCTCACAAAGGGCTATCATTGCGTCACTACTGATTTTGAAAATGCCGTAATTGCCGTGGTTGATCATTTTATGAGCAAGGGAGTGACTAAGATTGGCATGATTGCCGGCGAAGAAAAAACCAACGATGGACTAGAGAGTTTGATAGATCCACGCTTTCGCACTTTCCGTAATTACACTATTGAGCAAGGGATCTACGACGCCACTAGTATCTTTGTGGGGCAATTCTCGGCTGAATCCGGCTATCAACTAATGACACAGGCCATCCAAACACTTGATGAAGACTTGCCTACAGCCTTTTTCATCGCCAATGATACTCTAGCCATCGGAGCTTTACGAGCGCTACAAGAAAATAACTTTAAAGTTCCCAAAGATGTTCAATTGATTTCCTTTAATGACACAGCCATTACCAAACAGGTTTACCCAACCTTATCCAGCATTACGGTCTTTACGAACGAGATGGGGCAAACTGCTGTTGACGTTCTTAATCGCCAAGCCATCAACCCTCGCCCTATTGCTACGGTGACCAAATTAGGAACACATTTGACATTGAGAGAAAGTAGCCTTTGAGGCAGTATTTTCCAAAAATCAGATATAACAAAAAAGAACAAGCCAGCACTCTTTTACTCAGAACGCTGACTTATTCTTTTTTTATAGTATCGCTTTCGACCCCTCAATCGTTAGTGAAGGCAGCAAAAATCTCTTTTTGCTATCCTGTCATGATCTATTTCACCCTTACACAAAAGGCATCCCAAGCTTCTAGGGTCTGAGTATTAACCACCCGCTGTATATCAGTATTTGAGATAATAGTCTCTTGAACAGGACAGGTCAATTTGATAGCTTGTTCTTGACCTGATAGGTTCACTACTACCAGATAGGTTTCATCTTTCGTATAGCGTTTATAAGCAAACACTTGATCTTCTGTATCAAGCAATTCGAAATCAGCATCCACTAGCCACGCTGCTTCCTTGCGTAAGGCGACCAACGCTTGATAAGTATAAAAGATTGAGTCAGGATCTTCCAAAGCAGCTGCTACATTAATCGTTTGATAGTTTGGATTGACAGGTAACCAAGTCTTTTCGGTTTCTGAAAAACCAGCTTGTGCTGTCTTGTCCCACTGCATCGGCGTTCGAGCATTATCACGACCAATCACACGGATACTGTCCATGATTTGTGATAAGTCCCCACCATCTTCCAAGGCTTCTTTAGCATAGTTTAAAGACTCAATATCTTCCAATTGTTCTAGATTTTCAAAAGGATAGTTGGTCATGCCAATTTCTTCACCCTGATAGATATAAGGCGTTCCACGCATTAAATGTAGTAAAATCGCCAAAGCCTTAGCTGACTTCTCACGGTAAATTCCAGTATCACCCCAGATAGACAAAACGCGAGGCAAATCATGATTATTCCAAAAGAGAGAATTCCAACCTTGTCCTAATTCTAATTGGGTTTGCCACTTATTAAAGATACGCTTGAGCGCGGGTACATCTAGACCCTTGGCATAATCCCATTTTGGTCTATCAGGCTTATGTTGCAAACCAATGTGCTCAAACTGAAAGACCATGGACAATTCCTGATTATCTGGGTTGGAATACTGTTTGGCAATTTCAGGTGTAGCTCCCCATGTCTCTCCGACCGTCAATAAATCATGTTCCCCAAAGCTGGCTTGATTCATTTCCTTTAAGTAATCATGCAATTTCGGACCGTTTTCACGAATTTTCTGATCTGGAATTTTTCCAAGAAGATCAATAACATCCATCCTAAAACCGCCAATGCCCTTATCAATCCAGAAATTCATCATGTCATAGATTTTATGACGGAGTTCTTCATTTTCCCAGTTGAGATCAGGTTGCTTTTTACTAAAAAGGTGTAAATAATACTGACCTGACTCATCATCATATTCCCAGGCAGAACCTGAAAAAGCAGAGACTAAGTCATTAGGCTGATCACGCCAGATATAATAGTCTCTCTTGGGACTGGCTGCGTTGTCACGCGCTTCAATAAACCAAGCATGCTCGTCAGACGTATGATTGACCACCAAATCCATCACAATCTTAATCCCGCGCTGGTTAGCTTGATTAAGAAGCTCTTCCATATCACTCATGTCACCGAAGATATCTGCAATAGCTTCATAATCAGAAATATCATATCCATTATCATCCATAGGACTTTGATAAACCGGTGACAGCCAAATAGCCGTGATGCCAAGCTTTTCAAGGTAATCAAGTTTTGAAATAATTCCTTGAAGGTCACCAATCCCATCTCCATTAGAATCCATGAAAGATTTAGGGTAAATTTGATAAATTGTAGCTGAATGCCACCAATGTTTTTGCATAAAAAAGCCTTTCTTATTCTCAAAGACAAGCAAAATGAGACTAGGCTACGATCTACTGACAGTGCTGACGTACAGCAAGGCAAGATCCACGAGCTACCATTTTGATTGTCAAAGAGTATTATTTAAAAAATCAGATTATTAGATCACTAAGATAGCAAAATCCTCAGTGATCAGCACTGAAGATTCTGTTTTCTTAAGAGTTGCTCTATTCATTAACCAAATTAACGAATGGCTTTCTCTGTTTCGATATCAAAGAAATGCCCTTTGGCAACGTTAAAGGTTAGGCTAACTTGTTCGCCTGGATTGTGGAAATCACGCGCATCAACTCGAGAAGCAAATTCGGTTTGACCTAGCTTCACATAAAGCATCGTTTCGGAACCTAGTAACTCTGACACCAAGACTTCAGCATTGACTTGAGCATTTGGATAGGTATCTTTGACTAGAAGGTCTCCTGAAATGTCTTCTGGACGAATACCGAAAATGACTTTTTTACCTTTATAGCCTTTAGCTTCTAACAGTTTTTCTTGTCCCTCTGGAATAGCAATGTTGAGTCCGTCATCACTGACAATAAAGCCATCTTTAACCGATACTTCAAAGAAGTTCATAGCTGGGCTACCGATAAAGCCTGCGACAAATTTGTTAGCAGGTGTATTGTAAAGTTCTTGAGGGGTACCAACTTGTTCAATTCTACCGATAGTACCGTTACCTTGAGGATTTTTGGTAGCACTCATAATAACGATACGGTCAGCAAGCGTCATCGCTTCCGTTTGGTCATGGGTAACATAGATCGTTGTTGATCCAATACGTTGGTGGATTTTAGCAATTTCAGCACGCATTGACACGCGAAGTTTGGCATCCAAGTTTGACAACGGTTCATCCATGAGGAAAACTTTAGCATCACGAACGATAGCACGTCCCATTGCCACACGTTGACGCTGACCACCAGACAAATCAGCAGGCTTGCGATCTAGGAATTCTGTCAAACCAAGAATTTGAGCTGCTTCTTTAACACGTGCATCGATGTCGGCTTTTTTGTATTTACGTAATTTAAGCCCAAAAGCCATATTATCATAAACACTCATGTGTGGGTAAAGGGCATAGTTTTGGAAAACCATCGCAATATCACGATCTTTAGGAGACTTGTCATTGACAACCTCACCGTCAATCTTGAATTCTCCTTCAGAAATATCTTCAAGCCCAGCAATCATACGAAGTGTCGTTGATTTTCCACATCCTGATGGACCAACAAAAACGATAAATTCTTTGTCCTTAATGTCCAAATTGAAGTCTTCAACCGCATAGTGTTCTGTATTTGGGTATTTTTTATGAATATGATTTAAATTTAATTCAACCATGTTTTCTCCTTTGACATCCTTCTAAACTTATAGTTAGACTATTTATTGGTGAGTTAAGTATAGCAAAGTTAGCGCTTTCACGGTATGGTCATACTCCCCAAAACGATTTGTGCAAGATGACCAAAAAGAAAAGAACTAGATAACATCTAATCCTTAATCAATAAAACAATTGACACGCTGCATTGATCCGAGCTAACAATAAAAAATCACAGCAAACAAGGCGATACCAATAGTGGTAGCATTGACATTCAGCGAATCAAGTCACCAAGTGCTGAATGTGATTTTTAAAGAAGATTAATAACCTTTCTGCGAGTTTTTCCTCAACTTGAAACTAGACCCAGCCTAGTTTTTTAGAATCAATAAATAAGCCAAGGCTAAATCATCTAGATCTTTAAGGTTCAGGCCGGTCACTTGGTGAAATTTGTCCAAGCGATATTGGAGAGAATTTCGATGAATAAAGAGTCGTTGGGCTGTTTGCACTAAATTACCGTGTTCTTGCCACATAGCAATAACCAAATCACGTCCATCTTTTAAACCATCCATAAGTGCTAGTAGCTTCTGGCTAAGCAAGGCAATATCTTTTTTCTTAGCCAAAGACCAGAGAAGAGCTTGCGCAAATGTTGTGGTCAACTGCGGAGCATTCTCATCATGATAGTCTTGAAAGATGGCATACTCCATACTCAGGATAACCTGTAAATCTTGCTCTGTAAATCCAGTCCAGGCATTTCCAATAAATGCCTTTAAAGAGAGCCCAAAATCACCTTCAATCGTTGGAAGGAGATCCTTGATGATATCTGAAGAATCATGTAAATCACTAGCATCCAGAACCAAAAGGGATTGATGAGCTGATAATTCCGTCACAAGTAGGCTATTTGAAAAAATATCTGTTAAGAGCCTTTTCAGTTCGGTAGACAGAGCTGAAGGATGATGCCAATAAATCAATTGCAAGTCTCTTTCAGCAATCGGCAAGGGAGATTCACCTTGCAAAAAAGACAGCCAACTGCTATCAGAGTTGGTCTTTTCTTCGCCTAAGGACAAGATCTGAATGAGAGCCTTTTCTCTCTCAGTCAAGTCAGCCTTAGGCAAATGAAGAAAGCCCTGATCTAGTGGTAAGACAAGAACATCCTGATGAGCAGCAGCCACATCAGACAACATCGCTCCAGGAAATAAATCACTAAGTTTCATAAAGCTCCCTTCATAATGACAAATGATATTAGTAAGATTATAGCATAGAAAACAAATTATAAGTATTGATGGCAAGAGGATTTTTCCGCCCTCTAATGTTAAGCGTTTTCAAAAGTGCATAAATTGTTTATACTAGTGGTATAAAGTTCACAGAAAGGAACCACAAATGCTACAAACACAAGAAATCGAAACTACTAAGGGCACTATCACCAACATCATTTTATCGAATAATCAAGAAACTTCTGTTGTTGTTTCCAATCTAGGAGCAACACTTCTCAATTTCAAAACGCAAGATAAAAACGGCAAACTGCAAGACATTGTTTTGGGGTTTGATACTATCGAAGAATACTTTAGTAATACCGACACCTACTTTGGAGCCAGTGTTGGCCGTATTGCCAATCGTACGGAAACAGCCAGTTTTTCACTCAATGGGGAAACTTTCCAAATTGATAAAAACGAAGGCGACAACAACCTTCACAGCGGACCTAATGGCTATCAAACACGTGTTTGGGAAGTCGAATCCTTAGATAAATCAATCAACCAAGTCACTTTCAAACTAGATAGTCCTGATGGTGATCAAGGTTATCCAGGACATTTAACCTTAAAAATCACCTACCAACTTACTGATGATAACCAGCTAAAAATAACTTATCAAGCAATATCTGATAAAGATACTCCATTAAGCCCGACTAACCACTCTTACTTCAACTTAAATGGCCATGCTTCTGGTAGTATCGAGAATCATCTTCTTCAATTAAATGCTAGTGCTTATACTCCAATTAAAGATTCGACCTCTATCCCTACGGGGCAGATTGTTAATGTCGAAGGCACACCTTTTGATTTTAGACATCCTAAAACTATCGGACAGGATATCAATCAAACCTTTGACCAATTACAATTTGCCAGCGGATATGACCATAATCTTCTTCTAGATGATCCAAATTTACAAACGGCTTTTGCAACCGCTGTTGGGGATAAAACTGGCATCAAACTGGAAGCCTTTACGAATTTACCAGGTGTCCAATTTTACTCAGGTAATTTTCTCAACAACCACCCTGGAAAAAATCAAGCAAGCTATGACAAACGTCACGGTTTCTGCCTTGAAACACAATTTTTCCCAAATGCTATTAATACCCCTAATTTCCCTTCCCCAGTTTTGAAAGCTAACGAGACTAACAGCTATCAAACAATCTATAAAGTCAGTATTGAGTAAAAAAGGTCCACTTGTAAAAATACAAGTGGACTTTTCTTAAAACGGATTATAAAATCTCCCTCCATTCGCATAGAACAAGGAGATAGCTATCACAACTATAATAACACTGATAATAATTAAGAGCGTATCTTTCTTGGTCCACGCTTTAGCTTGATACCAGGTCCTTTTACGATAGCGGCCAAAGCGACGCAATTCCATAGCAGTAGAGATGGTTTCAATGCGTTCTAGAGATGAAAAAATCAGTGGCGTTATCATTTGGATATTGCCTTTAATCCTAGACAACAACGAGGCTTTATTAGACAACTCCAACCCTCTTGCCTCTTGAGCTTTTCGAATAGTTCCAAAATCTTCTTGTAAATCCGGAATGTAACGCATCGTCAAGCTGACGGCATAAGCAAAACGATAAGGAAGTCCTAATTGGTTGAGACTGGAAGCAAACTGGCTAGGGTGTGTGGTGAGCAAAAAAATAACAGCTAAAGGAAGTGTTGATACATATTTGACAGCTACATTAAAGAGATAAAAAAGCTCTTCTAAAGTCACATCATAAGGTCCAGGACCATCTATTAGAAGTGTTTTAGAACGATACAAGTTGACTCCATACTGTGGCGCAAAAAGATAAATCATAATGACGTTTAAGAGAGCAAAGAAACCAACAAAAGCAAAAACGAAGGAAACCTCTTTCCACTGTATACCGGCTTTTTTAAACAAGGCAAGCGATGCGACACCTATAATGACTAGAAATCGAGTATCATAGCTAGTCATCACAGCCACTGAAACCAAGATAAAAAAAAGTAATTTACTGGTTCCAGACAACTGGTATAAAAAGCCTTGTCCTGGTTGATAACCTAGTAAGCGATTAGCCATGTCAGGCACCTCCTTTTAAGGATTGGTAGTAAGCAGTAACTGTCTCAGGATCCTGCCCGATTTTTTGAGCTAAGTCATAAAGAGAAGTCCTCTTGAGGTGGGCTTTTTCGATTAGGTCTTGATTAGATAAAATCACCTGCGGTTTGTCATCAGCAATAATAGTACGATCGCTCACAACCAAGCAGCGATCAGCATAGTCTAGCATCAACTGCATATCATGCGTAATCATGACAATGGTGTGACCAACTGCACTTAACTCTTTAAGAAATGACATAATTTCTTGATAAGTGCGTTGATCTTGACCTGCCGTGGGCTCATCTAAAATTAACATTTGAGGGTTTAAAACCAAAATAGCTGCAATAGTCACGCGTTTCTTCTGACCAAATGACAGGGCCGAAATCGGCCAATTGCGGTAAGGATAAAGTCCACAAACTGTCAAGACTTCCTCGACACGCTTGGTTATCTCAGCTTCTTTGAGTCCACGTAATCGAAGCCCCAATGCTACTTCATCCCAAATCATGGTTTGACTAATCATTTGATTAGGATTTTGTAAAACATAACCAATCCGCTCAGCTCTTTCTTTAATAGAATCACTAGTGATAGAATTCCCTTCATAAATCAAGTCACCTTTAATAGGCAGATAGGCACATAGCGCCTTGGCTAGCGTTGACTTTCCAGTACCATTCTTGCCAACCACAGCCAAAAGTTCCCCTTTTGAAACTGAAAAAGATAAGTCCTCTAAAATAGGATTTTCAGGGACATACCCAGTGCTTAACTGTTTCACTTCAAGTAATGCTGCTCCTTTTTGAGAGGATATTTCAGTTTGGACTACCGGCAGTTTCAATGGCGGTAAAGGCATTTGTTGTAAATCTGCTAAATTGTCATAAGCACTCACATCAAGCCCTAATGTTTTTAAAACCGTTAGATAGAGCGGTTCTCTAATGCCATTTTCGGCTAATAACCTACTAGCCAACAAGTCGGTAGGATTCCCATTATAAAGAATTTCCCCATTAGCCATCAACACAATACGGTCAATATCAATGGCCAAAACATCTTCCAACCGATGTTCAATGATAAGGGTTGTTGCACCAACTTCCTGATGCATACGATCAATTAACTGCATGGTTTCTTGACCTGCCTTGGGATCTAAGTTTGCCAATGGCTCATCAAACAGTAAAATAGGACTCTCATCTATCAGGACACCAGCTAAGCTAACCCTTTGCTTCTGACCGCCCGACAAATCCTGAGGGCGATGATGAATCAGATTTTTTAAGTCGAGACGCTCTGCCCAATCTGCGACTCGCTCGATCATCTCATTTTGAGAGACACCGTCATTTTCCAAAGCGAAAGCGACATCTTCTGCTACACTCAGTCCAATAAATTGGCCATCTGGATCCTGCAAAACAGTAGACACCAAAAAAGACCGGTCATAGATAGACAGTTTTTCAGCCTCTTGACCAGCAATTTTTAATGTTCCAGATATGCTTCCAGAATAGGTTCCAGGAATAATACCGTTTAAACATTGACCTAAGGTAGATTTTCCACTACCTGACGGTCCTAAAATTAGAACCTTTTCACCTTGCTCAATCGTCAAATCAATCCCTTTTAGGGTTGGCTCAGACTGAACATCATAGGTGAACGAAACATTTTTAAAACAAATAGCGTTTGTCATTTTTTGTTCTCTCATTAAAGCAAGTAAGGGAGTAGCCCAATAAGCATCTAGCCATTACTACATTACGTCTCTGCTGCGCTTTAATCTTTAGTCA
The DNA here is from genome assembly GCF_001598035.1 of Streptococcus halotolerans. Lineage (NCBI taxonomy): Bacteria > Bacillati > Bacillota > Bacilli > Lactobacillales > Streptococcaceae > Streptococcus > Streptococcus halotolerans. The sequence continues at coordinate 1,339,955 of NZ_CP014835.1, forward strand.
AACTTCCCTTTTTAGTGCGTGTTTTGGCGTAGAGGGCCAATAACAGGCTGCCTCCGATACCAACTGTTAACAGATTAACGATTGCCGATAAAAGACCTTGCGCATAAACCTTACTTGATGGCTCGCTATATATCATCACATCAGCATAAGGTGCCAGAAGGCTCCAACCAAGGACATTAATCAGTACTTGTGTAACATTAAAAAGAAAGTAGTCTTTGGCCGTTACATAGCCCTTATTGATATCAATTTTGCGACTAATCAAACCAATGACCAAACCAACAAGCCCTGAAATCAACACCCAAGTCCACCATGGCGACCCATATTGAAGAGCATCCTTGAGAGCGTGCCCAAGAAAGCCTGAGAAAAAACCAACTGTCGGTCCATAAATCACAGCAAATAAAGCCAAAACAGCGTACTGCAACTGAATACTGGTATTAGGGATAGCGGTCGGAATATTAACCAAAATCCCAATAATGACAAAAAGTGCTGCGCCAATTCCTGTGGCAACGACAGTCTTAATAGAATTGTTTTTCATAATCTTAAAAAATCCTTTTATTTAATCTTTTTGATACTAATGCGCCAGCTTGAGCCAACACCAACATTGTAGGCTTTAGCAAAAGACCCTTGATTGATAGCTAGGCCAAGACGATAGAGTGAGTTAATATATAAAATAGGCTGTCCTAGACCCACATCAGCGAAAGACTTGCCGTAAGTAACTTGATTTTGATAAATCAAGAGGTCATGATGAGAAATGGTCACCTCGAAACGGTCACCGAAAACTGGTGACAAATACTGAAATTCCTCACGACTAATCGAAGTCCACAAGGAACCAAAGCGAACATCTAAGATATTAATGGCTCCTGAAATGTGCTCTTCTGACAGCTGCGTTTCTACTTCTGCCACTTCCAGAATCTTATCAACAGAGAGTTCTGGTCCAACTTCCTCAAAGGAAATATGCCCCGAAGCTAGCTTTGCGCCGGTATAGGCGTAGACATCCCGACCATGGAAGGTATAAGAATGCTCCGTATTTTGTCGACGATTAGCCACTTCAGAAATTTCCCGAACTGCCTTGATACCGATATGGCGCTTAATATGCGATAAGGTGCCATTATCAGGCGTAACAATGTATTGATTTTGTTCTGTCAAAGCAACGACACTCTTACGCGATGACCCAACACCTGGATCGACAACAGAGACAAACGTTGTCCCTTCAGGCCAGTATTCAATGGTCTGAAAGAGACGATAGCTAGCCTCAAAAATATTGTACGGTGTGATATCATGCGTTAAATGGTGAACACCAAGGCCAGGGTCTTCTTGCAAAATAACCCCAATCATAGCCGAAACAGCTCCATCGACCAAACCAAAATCTGACTGCAAAACCAAGAGTTTATTAGGCATCATTTCCCCCTCAAACATAGGACTTATCTTTTATCAAGATATTCATCTATTTTAACATGGCAAACCTTATTTAGCTATTTGGCAATTACTAGACGAGTATATAGTTTCAAACTATAATAACATCAAACGCATATCAGACAACTAAAGACTAAAAAGGCCAATGCTCTAAAAAAATAAATCAAGCTTGCTAAGAAGATCTCTAACATTTCTCCGCAGTGGACCCGCCCCGTTATAGCGTCTTTGAGTATCGAAAAAAATCTCATACTAACTTAAGGCACCTCTGATTTCATAGGATTAAAAAAGTAATGTTAAGGAGTCATTTACATTACAGCAGATTAGCCACGCCGAAACCAAAACTAGACTAGATAAATGTGAACCTCAAAATAGAAACAGAAAACAAGGTTATCTCCTTAAAGAGATAACCTTGTCGTCAAATCGTATGGGCACTAAATTGTTTTTCTAAGGGTCTACTGTAAAGAGGATTAGTCTTCTTTACGACGACGTGATGCTGCAAAACCTAGTGAAGCAAGTGCAATAGCTGAACCTGCTACAACTGCTGTTGATGATGATTTTTCACCAGTACTTGGCAATTGATCGTCATTCGCAGCTTTTGATGCTTCTGCTTTTTCAGAAGAAGCTGTTGCTTTAGCAGCTGATGCTTTTACTTCTGATTTATCAGCAGCTTTTTTAGCTCCTTTATCTGAAGCATTAGAACCATCTTTACCTTGTTCTTCTTTTTGAGTATCATCTGCTTTTGGTGCTTCTGGTTTTTCCTCTTTTGGTTGATCTTCACCTGGTTTGTCAGCTTTTTGGACTTTATCAACTGCAATAAAGTCTTCATGATGATCTGTATTAGCTAGATCAAACGCTGCTGTACGGTAGCTGTTTAATTCATAACCTTCTGGAACAGAAACTAGAGATGCTGTGAAGCCTTTACCTGGTTTAACATCTGTAAAGTTAGCGTTACCGAATTCATCTGTTGTTACTTGGCGAGTTGAACCATCTGCTGCTTTCAACTCAACAACTGCACCAACCACAGGGTTGAAGCCATTATCAACTACTTTGATTGTTGCTGAAGCATTACCAACTTCTTTGTCTTCTTTTGGTGCTTCTTTTTGAGTCTTATCAACAGTGATGAAGTCTTCGTGGTGATCTGTGTTAGCTAGGTCAAATGCTGCTGTACGGTAGCTGTTGTAATCATAGCCTTCTGGTACCATTGCCAAAGCAGCTGTGTAGCCTTTGCCTGGTTTAACATCTGTAAAGTTAGCGTTACCGAATTCATCTGTCTTCACTTGACGAGCTGAACCATCTGCTGCCAACAATTCAACAGTTGCGCCAACGACTGGTTTGAAGCCATTGTCAACTACTTTAACAGTTACTGAAGCATTACCAACTTCTTTATCTTCTTTTGGCGCTTCTTTTTGAGTCTTATCTGCTGTGATAAAGTCTTCGTGATGATCTGTATTTGCTAGATCAAACGCTGCTGTACGGTAGCTGTTGTATTCATAGCCTTCTGGTACCATTGCCAAAGCAGCTGTGTAACCTTTACCTGGTTTAACATCTGTAAAGTTAGCGTTACCAAATTCATCTGTCTTCACTTGACGAGCTGAACCATCTGCTGCCAACAATTCAACAGTTGCGCCAACGACTGGTTTGAAGCCATTGTCAACTACTTTAACAGTTACTGAAGCGTTACCAACTTCTTTGTCTTCTTTTGGTGCTTCTTTTTGAGCCTTATCTGCTGTGATGAAGTCTTCGTGATGATCTGTATTTGCTAGATCAAATGCTGCTGTACGGTAGCTGTTGTATTCATAGCCTTCTGGTACCATTGCCAAAGCAGCTGTGTAGCCTTTGCCTGGTTTAACGTCTGTAAAGTTAGCGTTACCGAATTCATCTGTCTTCACTTGACGAGCTGAACCATCTGCTGCTAACAATTCAACAGTTGCACCAACGACTGGTTTGAAGCCGTTATCTTTAACAGAAATTGTAACTGAAGCATTACCAACTTCTTTATCTGCTTTTGGTGCTTCTTTTTGAGTCTTATCTGCTGTGATAAAGTCTTCATGATGATCAGCGTTATTTAAGTCAAACGCTGCTGTACGGTAGCTGTTGTATTCATAGCCTTCTGGTACCATTGCCAAAGCAGCTGTGTAGCCTTTGCCTGGTTTAACGTCTGTAAAGTTAGCGTTACCGAATTCATCTGTCTTCACTTGACGAGCTGTACCATCTGCTGCCAACAATTCAACAGTTGCACCAGCTACTGGGTTTGAAGCATTGTCTTTAACAGCAATAGTTGCTGAAGCATTACCAACTTCTTTGTCTTCTTTTGGTGCTTCTTCTACTGGTTCACTAACTTTCTCAACTTTATTAACATTGATGAAATCTTCGTAGTGGTCAGTGTTTTTCAATGTAAAGTTTGGACGGAAGGCTGTTGCTTCATAACCTTCTGGTACAGCTGCAACGACTGCTGAATAGTTTCCTGGTTTTACATCTGTAAAGTTAGCATTACCAAACTCGTCAGTTGCAACTTGACGAGCTGTACCTTCTGCTGACAACAATTCAACAGTTGCGCCAGCTACTGGGTTTGAAGCATTATCTTTAACAGCAATAGTTGCTGAAGCACTACCGACAACGTCTTGAACAACTGGAGCTGTTTCTCCCGTTGGAGTTTGATCCGCAGATACTGCTTGAGTATTCATACCTAAAAAGGCAATACCTACTAAAACAGATGCTGTACCGACGCTAAGTTTCTTGATTGAATAGCGTTGTTGTGTTTGAGAACTATCATGTTTACCCTTATAAAACATATTTAATCCCATTCCTTTCTTTTGTAAAGCGAAATAATAGGTAACAGTTACCATCATAGCAACTATTACTAACAGCCATTATATATTATTTAAAAACTTTAATATTTACATTTTTTTGCATTTTGTCACCTTTGAAGACTTTTTTTCTTATATAATATTTCGAAAATCTAAAAATGTTCACAAACAAAGTAAATTTAGCTTTTTTCCAACCTTTGTGTGTGACATCGGGGTGAAATAAAAGTGACAAAAAGTAGTTATCAGCACCATAATCAGATAACCGAGCGACGAATTATTGAAGGATTTTCTAATCTTTTAAAGGAAACTAAAACCGTTGAAACAATCAGAGTGTCCGAAATCGCACTTGCCTCTGACATCAGTCGACAAACCTTTTATAAATATTATGAGTCGAAAGAGGATTTTATTGAACAATCTATCGCTATTATCCTCGATGATATCACCAAAATATTGACCAACGATCTTGAGTTCGGATATGATGTCATTGTTGAAATGTTGACCTATCTAAGGAACAATCGTGATATCATACTCCCTTTTATTCATTATTATCCTAATATCGACAACATCTTAACAAACTATATCAGAATAACCGTTATCAACTCAACGATTGATAATATTGAAGATAAACTAGAACAAGCTTATCAGCTTCCTGGTATTTATTCACTTGAAATCTATATTACTACGATTAAAATGATCATTACAACTTGGTTGATCAACGATGAGCAGACATCTCCAGAGAAAATTGCAACTTATATCCTCAAGTCTGTTAAGATTTAACGATGATATTCCTTGCCTGTAATGCATTAAACATAAAAAGAAACAAGCCCTGAAGGTATTTCTCACTTATTAGAGCTTGTTCCTTTTTGTAATTAGCTTATATTACTAGTCTGTCCGGCCTAAGCCATTTAATCTACGGTGACATCTCATCAAAATAACTAGCCTAGTCACTTCATGAAGTAAGAAGCAATTATCAGAACCAACTAATGACAATCACAGCAGCTGCAAGTAATGACAGACTCTATTGCTTTCTTATCTTTAAAGGAATCGCAGCACTACATTCTCATTCAATGACTAGCCTACCAGGGAAGATTAGTTTGTTTGGCTAGAATGCTTAAAATTGTTCCTATACATTTGGAGCACTCTAGTTACAAAGGTTGCTGCGCCTTGTACTCGAAACAATCGTTTTAGCTCTAAAACAATTATTACTTCACGATGTGATAAAGACCTAATGGTAAAAATCAAAAGGTTTCCAAACCTCTACAGCACATTGTCATGACCCAGAACTATCATTTAAACTACCTACAAAACACGCCTCACTCTTAAAAGAATGAGGCGTGTTTTGTATGACGACTGCATCAAGATGCAACTTCTGTTCTGCTATATTGACTTCACACGAAGCGTAAGTCCTCTGGAAATCAAATCAATAAGAAAACGTGATGTTTCTGATCCAAAATGGTCAGATGAGTGGGTTATTTGATAACGATATTGACTAATTTATTCGGTACTGCTATCACTTTAAGGATGTCTTTATCTTGAAGTTCAGATTTGATTTTCTCATCTGCCATAGCTAGCGCTTCAAGTTCTTCACGGCTGGCATCTTTTGGAACGACTAGTTTAGCACGCACTTTGCCCTTGATTTGAACAACGATTTCAATTTCATTTTCAACCAGCTTGCTTTCATCCCATGTTGGCCAAGCGACATGAGAGATAGACTCACCAGATGCGGTTAAAACTTGCCACAATTCTTCACCTAAGTGTGGTGCAAATGGCGCAATCAACTGAACAAAACCTTTGGCATAATCTACGAAGAGTTTGTCTTCTTTATTTGCTGCATTAACAAAAATCATGAGTTGGGCGATAGCTGTGTTAAATTTAAGTTCCTCAATTTGCTCTGTCACTGATTTAACGGTTTCATGATAGACCTTGTCCAAAGCTCCGCTATTTTCCACAGACATTTCTTTAGTTGTCACAAGGCGATAAACACGGTCAAGGAATTTACGAGCCCCTTCCAAGCCTTCTTCAGACCAAGCGATAGAGGCGTCAAGTGGTCCCATAAACATTTCGTAAACACGAAGTGTGTCTGCTCCGTACTGCTCGACTACATCATCAGGATTAACAACATTTTTAAGTGACTTAGACATCTTAGCAGGTGCCTGTTCTAGTTCTTCTCCTGTTTCAATGTTAAAGAATGACCCATCGCGTTTTTCTACCTTATCTGTCGCAACAAGCGCTCCGCGACTATCTCGATAGCTGGTTCCCAAAATCATCCCTTGATTAAAGAGTTTTTGGAATGGCTCTTTAGTTGGAACAACTCCCAAGTCATAGAGGACCTTGTGCCAGAAGCGAGCATAGAGCAAGTGAAGAACAGCATGCTCAGCCCCACCAACATAAATATCAACTGGTAACCATTGTTTCAAAAGGTCTTCATCAGCCAATTTGTCATCATTGTGCGGATCAATATAACGGAGATAATACCAGCTTGAACCAGCCCATTGTGGCATGGTATTAGTTTCACGGCGACCTTTAACCCCATCTTCACGAGTTACTTCAAGCCAGTCAGTAATGTTAGCCAGTGGTGATTCGCCAGTTCCTGACGGACGGATGTCTTTAGTGACCGGAAGAACAAGCGGCAATTCACTTTCTGGAACTGCTGTTGAAGTACCGTCTTCCCAATGGATGATTGGGATAGGCTCACCCCAGTAACGCTGACGGCTAAAGAGCCAGTCACGCAAGCGGTAGTTCACTTGCTTCTTACCAAAATGATTTTCCTCAAGGAAGTCAACCATCTTATCAATAGCTTCTTCCTTGTTAAGGCCATCAAGAAATCCTGAATTGATGTGAAGGCCATCTTCGGTATAGGCTGCTTCTTCGACATTTCCACCTTCTAAAACGGGAATGATGTCAAGGTCGAATTGTTTCGCAAACGCCCAGTCACGCTCGTCATGGGCAGGCACAGCCATGATAGCACCAGTTCCGTAACTTGACAGAACATAGTCAGAAATCCAGATTGGGATTTCCTTACCATTGGCCGGATTGATAGCGTAAGCTCCGGTGAAGACACCCGTTTTTTCTTTGGCCAAATCCGTACGCGCTAAGTCTGATTTTAGACTAGCAGCACGTTTGTATTCAGCGATATCCTCAGCTTGCACCATTGAGGTAATGTCATCTACCAACTCATGTTCTGGTGCCATAACAGCGTAAGTGGCTCCAAAAAGAGTATCTGGACGTGTTGTAAAAACAGTAAATGTTTTATCGCTACCCTTGATCTTGAAAGTGACGTGAGCACCAGTTGACTTACCAATCCAATTGCGTTGCATGTCCTTGATGGATTCTGGCCAGTCAACCTCTTCCAAATCTTCTAAAAGACGTTCGGCGTAAGCTGTGATTTTGAGCATCCATTGGCGCATTGGTTTTCTAACCACCGGATAACCCCCACGCTCAGAAGTACCATCCGGTAAAACTTCTTCGTTGGCAATGGCTGTTCCAAGTTCTTCAACCCAGTTGACAGGAACTTCAGCTTCATAGGCTAGACCTTTTTCATAGAGTTTGGTAAAAATCCACTGGGTCCACTTGTAATAGTTTGGATCAGTCGTGTTAACTTCACGATCCCAATCGTAGGAAAATCCTAGCGCATTGATTTGGCGTTTAAAATTGGCAATGTTTTCTGCAGTAAATTCTGCGGGATCATTACCAGTATCCATCGCGTACTGCTCAGCAGGTAAACCAAAGGCATCCCAGCCCATAGGGTGAAGGACATTGTAACCTTGCGCACGCTTATAGCGACTCAAAATATCAGTCGCTGTATACCCCTCTGGATGTCCCACATGGAGCCCTGCTCCTGATGGGTAAGGAAACATATCAAGGGCGTAAAACTTGGGTTTTGACGCGTCAGTCCCTGTTTTAAAGGTATGATTTTTAGCCCAAAACTCTTGCCATTTGGGCTCGATTATTCCATGATTATAGGTACTCATAGCTATTTCACTCCAATTTTGTATGATGTTTCCATTATATCATGTTAAGAGCATTTTGGCGGTCTATCTCAGTTATAAAATTTAGAAAATCTTGATGATTATTATCGAAAGCGCTATACTAAAGAAAAAAAGCTGGAGTACTACTATGAAAAAGAATTTTGTTTACTACTGGCAGTCCTTTTGTATCGTCAATGCCATCCTCTGTCTGGCTACAGCCATTGTCAGTCTATTATATCCTGACCCTCTAACAATCTGGAAGGCTAGTACCATAGGCTACAGCTTTTGTCTGCCGCTTATCATTAGTCGCAAAATAGAACTCAAAAATCATTATCGGGCGATCATCGGTCTCTTTTTCATACTGGTTGTCGACCCTATTCTGGAAAAAGTGGTACCGATCAGGATGTATCCAAGCACGCCGCTGATTTTTCTTCTTAGCCTAATCTTTGGCTTACTCGCGATAGGCAATTACCTGTATCGTCAAAGAAAGGATGTGTCACAATGAAACAAGAATTTTGCTACTATTGGGAGGCTTTCTGCCTGATCAATGCTATCTTATGTGGAGCCCTTGCGCTGACATTGCTACTCTTTCCTGATATTGTTCCAACACTAGGCTTTTCTCAGGTCGCAAACTTCTTCACCTTTCCTCTTGTGGTCAACCATAAAATGAAGACTAAGCTACGCTATCGTTTTTTGATCGCTATGGCGTCAATCTTTATTTTGTCACCCATTTGGGACTACCTCGGAATAACACCGATTCCATTATCAGTGTTTCCTTTATGTGTAGCTAGTCTGCTCCTTGCCATACTGGCTCTTCTCAATCGTTTTCGTGGTAACTTCTGATTGTTGAACGCATTTACAGAGTTCATACAGCAACTGCGTACACATACTTTTTTATAGACTGCCTCCAGCACATACAGCCATAGAGTGTAATCATGGCTGTCCTTAGTGACCAGATAAAGACAACTCCCTTTTAAATCTATCCTAAACTGTTCTTCTAACCCCTAGCCTGTCAGCATTGTTTTCTATTAACTAAACAATAGCTAACGTTACGAAGCCATTGTTATCTACTCGTAAAATAACAAAATCACCTAAAACCATGGTTAATGAACCTTTGATTTTAGGTGATTTTTCTTACTCTGATAATAACAACTTATAATGATTAGTCCCTAACAGAGCTGACAAGACCAGCGCTTCAGCAACTGGCAAACCAATCAATGCACGTGATAAGCATCTTAGAAGATTGGTGACTACGACAGATAGCATCAATCCATCTGACCATGTTGTTGTAAGAACCAATAGACAGCTCCAATTCTTCCTGCTTCATTCCCTAATTTAGCAGCACTCACCTGATCAGGATAAAATTGTTCTGATTGCAAGCGTGACTTCAACTGGGCTTCAATATAGGGTAAAAGAATCTCGGAACGTTGGAAAATACCGCCACCTAGAATAATCCGTTCGGGATTTAGGGTATAAATCATAGGCAGTAGTCCCTGCGCCAAATAAGCACAGAAGGATTGAACGACCTGATAAGCCATCTCATCTCCTTCGTCGTAAGCTTTAAAAATAGTTTTACCAGAAGCATTTTTCAATTGCTTTAATTGACAATAGCTTTGCACAAGCGACGTTGTTGAGGCATAGTCTTGGAGCGTTTTGTCAGCTAAAGGTAAGTAGCCCACTTCTCCTGCTGTCTGGGAAAAACCACGCCAAACCTGACCATTTAAGAGAACAGCTCCTCCAACGCCTGTACCTATGGTTAAACATAAGCTACTGCTAGAATCACGCGCAGCACCTAACCACTGCTCTGCTAAGGCAGCACAGTTCACATCATTTTCCACCGAGCAAGGAAGGTCGAAGTTTGATTCCACCAAAGCTTTTAAAGCCGTTCCTGTATATTGTGGAATCGTTGGACCTGCATAAATCACTTCTCCCAAAGTAGCATCAATAACACCAGCGCTAGAAATTGCTACACCATCGAGATCAACTCCCATCGCTAAATAATCATTAATGAGCGTCACTAAAGCCTTACTGATGTCGTTAGTTTTTAGTGTTAGATTAACAGGCGTATCAATTTCTTTAAAGAGATTTTGAGCCTGGCCAGAATGATTATAAACATCACTTTTGATACTGGTACCTCCAATATCAATTCCCAATATCATGTTGACCTTACCTCCTTAGACGATTTCATTATCAGTTCACCAATCATAGGGCAAACACCATCAAGATATTTTTAATTTAAAGACAATCTTTCGGATAGTTTCTGACTCTCTTACTATTAAACCAGTTTTGTGGGCATCATTGGCATCTAAAATGAGCACATTCCCAGGTGATAAAACAAGTTCACTAGCTTGCTTACCGGTCATTTGCTGCCAATCGCCAGCTTCATCATAATCCCCTAACGTCATTTGTGTTAAAAAGTTATGGTAAATCCGTTCCTCTCCTGAAATAATGTAGTGAACATCATACTCGCGACGATGACTTTCCCAGACACGCTGATCTTCAGTTGTTGACTCATACTGAATCACATTAAAATAGAACTCATCATTGACAGTGTGCATCCCCGTCTCAAGGTCTGAGACATCTAAGTTAGACAAGACAGGTCGAATGATATCTAACAACTCATGCTTGTCGATTTTCTCGATTGTTTCGTAAAATTCCATCTGATAACTCCTATCTTATAGTTTAAAATCAATAGTCGTCTCCATCAACCAGTTAGCTACCATATCATTTAAGTGGACATTGACCGCATCATGACCGTATTCAGGAAGCAGAAAGTGTTCCTTTTCGGATTGGATACGGTTGTATATGGCATACTGCGTGGATGGGAAACAAACGTTATCATCTAAACAGGTCACAAATTTAACCGGGCACTCAATCAAGTGACTGAAATTTTTCACATCAATGTAGGACAAAGTCTTCAGTATCTTATCCTCAGTAGTATGGAAAGGATCATGAAACTTAAAATAGCGGAATAATTCGTCATACGCTTCACTGTGATTGCCTAACTCTAAAACACGTTTAAAATCACCTAAGAAAGGATAGATCGTCACACATTTTTTGATTTTATGATTCAAGGCTGCTGCAACAAGTGCCAAAGCACCTCCTTGAGAGCCACCAAAGCTGGATAAGTTTTGGGAATCAACGTCTTCAAAGTCAGCAACTATCTCAATCAAGCGATAAGTATCAAGATAAACGTCCTTATAAAAGAGACTATTTGGACCATCAATCATTCCACGAATAATCTGCCCCTTGACCGTATTGCCATTAAACACTGCGTTATCCAAGGAACGACCAGACTGACCACGGACATCCATCGCCACGATACCATATCCCATCGCAGCATAAGCAAAAAGGACTGACCAATCAGGGTTTTGTCCCATGTACCCATGGAAATGGAAAATCACAGGTATATTCTTCTTATTTTTAGGAAATACACAGCGTGCATAAATTTTTCCATGATTGCTTCCATCAAAGTACAAGTCAAAGCATCGAAGATTAGGGGTGTTAAATTCTTGTTCTTCAATAGTATAATCAGATAAGGTTGGCAAGGACTGGATAGCTTCTTGCCAAAACTGATCAAAGTCTTCAGGCACTTCTTGTCTGCCTCTATAAGTCTGCATATCAGACAACGACATCGTGTCTTTCATGTTACTATCCTTTCTTAATCTTCTTTTGAATCGCTTGTTAACGTGTGGATGGTTAAATTATTAAGATCATTCGTTTGTTTGAACAAAAGACTAAAGAGATAACCAAATACTACCGTTGCCAGTAAGGCAAGTACAGCTACTAAAAGTGCTGACATGTTAGCATTGTTTGCTAGGAAACTAAGAATCACACTTGTGACAAATCCTAATAAAGCACCTCTTGCATTGGCTTTTGTCGTAAAGATACCTAGCACAAATAAACCAACAACCGGAACCCCAAACATTCCTGACACGGCTAAGAAAATATCCCATGTTGAAGAAGAATTACCAGCAATGAAATAAAGTGTAATGAGAGTACTTAAACTTCCTGAGATGATGATAACCCAACGAGCCAACCAAACATCCGAAATAGCTTTGAAGGATTTGTTAAAGAAACGTTGCTTAAAGTCAACCACAAAACAAGAGGAAATAGCATTGAGACTAGATGAAATCGTTGATTGAGCTGCTGCAAAAATAGCCGCAATAACCAAACCAGCTAGACCTGCAGGAAGCTGTGTGATGATAAAGTAAGGGACGATAGCACTAGTGTTAAAGCCCTCTGGAAGTGACCCTGTATGAGTATAAAAGCTAAATAAAACAGTACCCATTCCAAAGAAAAGAGGAATGGCAGAAAGCGATAGCCAACCTGACATCCATAAAGACTTAACAGCCTCTTTAATAGATTTTGTTGTCAAAAATCTTTGAACAACATCTTGACTTCCAGCATATTGATACAAGGTATTTGCAAACTGACCGATAAAAATAAGCGGAATAAAGTTTGCTAGGTCTGATGCGTTGAAGTTTTTACCAACTGAAATGAACTTATGATGTTCTACGGTGTCACTCAACAGTGTGCCAAAACCACCATCAACCTTGCTAATACCTATAACAACAACCAAGAAAGCGCCTGCTAGTAAGATAATTGCTTGAATCGCATCACTCCAAATAACCCCTTCGATACCTCCTAAGAAGGTGTAAATAATACATAATAATCCGACAATGGCTGCAATTAAAAAGGGATTAATATCTGTTACAGAAGTAACAGCAAGAACAGGTAAATAGATAACAACCGCCATGCGACCAAGGTGATAGATAATGAAGAGAAAACTACTCATCGCACGCAAGGTGACACTAAACCGTGATTCCAGATATTCATAGGCTGTTGTGACATTTAGTCGTCTGAAAAATGGGATAAAATATTTGGCCATTAACGGAATAATCAAAAAGATGGTTAAGGTTCCAACAGCATATGACCAGTCTGTTAAAAAGGAGCGTTCTGGGACAGCCATGAAGGTAATAGAGCTCAAGGTCGTCGCATAAACACTTAGTCCTGCCGCCCAAGAAGGTACTTTTCCATTGGCTTTAAAGAAAGCGTCTGTACTCTCACTTGATTTTTTAGTGAAGTAAGCACCCACTAAAAGCATTACTCCTAGATAGACGATAACCATGAACCAGTTCAAGGCTCCAAACGATGCTTTATCCATATTCTTTCTACCTCATCTATTCTTTAAATGCTGACCGTGCATCGTTAATCATCTGCGCGGCTTCTTTTGCAATTTCGATATCCTTTTCTGAAAGCTCTTCGAGCGGTCTACGAACAGAACCTAAATCAAGATTTTCATTGAGACGTAGCACTTCCTTGATAACGGCGTAAAGGTTGGCACGACCTGAGACCATCTTGTAAATAATGCTATTGATGCTGTATTGTAACTCTTTTGCTTTTTCAAGCTCTTTCTCAGCAATTAAATCATTGAGTTTCAAGAAAAGATCTGGCATAACGCCATAAGTACCACCGATACCTGCTTCTGCCCCCATGAGACGGCCGCCTAAAAACTGCTCATCTGGTCCATTGAAAACAATGTAATCTGAACCACCATCAGCAACAAACAGTTGAATATCTTGGACAGGCATTGACGAATTTTTAACCCCTATCACGCGCGGATTCTGACGCATTTCAGCATACAAACTGCTAGTCAAGGCCACACCGGCTAGTTGTGGAATGTTGTAAATGATAAAATCAGTATTTGGAGCAGCCTTGCTGATGTCATTCCAGTAAGCAGCTATCGAATATTCAGGTAACTTAAAGTAAATCGGTGGAATCGCTGCAATAGCATCAACACCTAAGGCTTCTGAATGCTCAGCCAACTCAATACTATCGCGAGTATTATTGCAAGCAACGTGGTTAATGACAGTCAACTTCCCTTTCGCAACTTCCATAACAGCTTCAATCACTTGTTTTCGATCTGAGACGCTTTGATAGATACATTCTCCAGAAGAACCATTAACATAAATCCCCTTAACACCTTTATCAATATGATATTGGACTAATGCTTTCACACGTTCTGGACTAATGTCGCCGTTATCATCATAGCAAGCGTAAAATGCGGGAATAATACCTTTATATTTGTCTAAATGTGTCATTATAAACTCCTTTTTTCTAAAAATCCTTTGCTGCTTCAATAAATGGTTTCGCAATAATCAGTGGTCTGGTGATAGCCGAGCCAACAACAACGCTATCAACACCTAATTGCAAAACACGTTTCACTTTATCTGGAGTGTTGATATTTCCCTCAGCAATAATAGGGGCATCCACCATAGCTCTAGCTTGGCGAATCAAATCAAAATCATCACTCTCAATAACCAATTGTTGACTCTGTTTCGTATAACCAACTAAAGTGGTTCCTACAAAGTCAAAACCTAGCTGATCTGCTGTAAGCATTTCAGTTAGGGTAGAGCAGTCTGCCATTAGCAACTGATCGGGGTAGGCTTGTTTGATCTCTTTGACAAATGCTTCTAGTGACTGTCCACCAGGACGAGTTGAGCTCGTTGCATCAACAGCAATAATATCAACACCAACTGCAACCAAAGAAGCTACCTCATCCAATGTAGGCGTGATAAAGGCTTCTGCATCGCCATAATCTTTCTTAATAATCCCAATAATCGGCAGATCTACGGCTTGCTTAATCTCCGTAATATCTCTCACGCTGTTAGCACGGATACCGACAGCGCCAGCTTCTTGCGCTGCCTTTGCAAAAAGTGGCATAACCCCTCCTTTTTCTGAGTACATTGGCTCTCCAGGCAAGGCTTGGCAAGAAACAATCACACCTCCTCTAATTTTCTCCAAGATGTCTTGTGCGCTCTGCATTACATTTCCTCCTTATCAATAATCGTTTGTTGATAGCGCTCTTGTTTTTGCTGAACATCAATATCAAGGTAATAGGCAAATAAGCAATCAATCACTAGCAACAATGGAAACTGTGGTGAAATCCGGTTACCATAAGCGAGATTGTCTGTTGACGCTAAGAGAATCAACTCATCCCACGGAGAATCTTGACCAGCTTCTTTTTGTGTTGTTAATAAAATGGTCTTAGCACCCCTATCCTTAACACGAAGTAAAGCGTCAATAACCGCTTTCGTTTTCCCAGAAATTGATGCACCAATCACCAAACAAGTCTCATCTGCTAGCATAC
Source organism: Streptococcus halotolerans (assembly GCF_001598035.1). Lineage (NCBI taxonomy): Bacteria > Bacillati > Bacillota > Bacilli > Lactobacillales > Streptococcaceae > Streptococcus > Streptococcus halotolerans. The sequence goes on from NZ_CP014835.1 coordinate 1,355,296, forward strand.
TCGCCCAAAGCAACTCATCATTGTCTGTCACAATATCGCAAATCAAGCCCAGTCGCATAAACCGCATCTTCATTTCTCTAAGAGCCTGACCTGAGCTCCCTTTCCCATAAAGATAAATACGCTTGGCATTTTCAATAAGACCCGTCACCCTAGCTAATTGGCTTTCATCCAAAATCGAATAGGTTTTTTGCAAGAGCTGATCGTAATCGGCTAAAACTCTTTTGGTCACATCCCTTTTTAAAATCAAAGAAGCGCTGTCAACAGCTTCTTGTGATTCCTGATAGGAAAACACAAATTCCCGATAACCAGCAAAACCACACTTTTGAGCAAAGCGTGTCAAACTCGCCTTTGACACATGTAGTTGCTGGCAGATATTGATGGCCGACAAGTCCTCGAGATTCTGCCCAGCGATAAAGTATTGGGCAATGGTTTGTTCGGTTGACGTCATTGAGTCTAGATAAGATTCAATCAAAGGAATCACATTTTTGGTTAGATTTGCCATTTACTTACCTCACGTCATAAAGTATAGCGCTTACAGAATATTATTTCAACAAAATAAAAGAAATAGAAACTAGTTTCTATTTCTTTTTATCATAGCCTTCACGTAACCAGAAAATTAAAACTAATTTCACTAGCTAGTCCTTACGGTATCATCTTCTAGTTTTAGCTAAGGGATAAACTATCTCTAAGCTTCTTAATATCACCTGGCCTGGTCCGGCAACACCCTCCAACTAGAGTTAGCTGCTCAAACATTTCTTGCCATTTTTTATGGTAAGAAGCTACCTCATGCGTTACTGAGTCACTCGCATGCCAAGTTTGCGTATCCCCATGGTAAACTTCGCCCGAGTTTGGATAGGCCACAAGAGGCAAGGAAGTTAAACCAACTAACTGACTTAGGACTTTTTCGCAGATCTCAGGAGAGCTGCAATTCACTCCTAGCGCTACGATTTGCGGGCAACCTTGAACAAGTGCGACTAACTCTTCTAGACCCGTCCCGTCTGATAAGCTAGCACCATCTTGTGAGGTGATACTGATATAAGCTTCCGCTTCTGGAAATTCTTCTGATAGCAGTTCTGTCAGTGCTTTGATTTCCAAAATATTAGGCATGGTTTCTAAAGCTAGTAAATCCACTCCTTCTGTTAAAAACAAAGCAATCCGAGAACGATGAAAATCCTTCAATATTTCCTTGCTGACCTGTCCATACTCTCCTGTGTATTCGGACCCATCCGCTAAATAGGCGGCATAAGGACCAACATCACCAGAGATTAATGGATAAACACGTGTGCGTTTTAGCTTTTCATCGATCTTGTCCCAAGCTTGTTTTCGAGCTGTTTTTGCCAATTCAACGCTCTTAATAATCAAGGCTTCTGCCTCTTGTTTGGAAATACCAACTCCCTGCAAGCTGGATAGACTAGCCTGATAAGTAGAGGTTGTTATAATATCAGCACCAGCCAAAACATAGGCTTCATGAATGGTTGTAATAGCATCTGAATCGTTAATCAAATACTTTGCCGACCACAACTCTCCACTAATATCATAGCCTCTAGCCTCTAACTCCGTTCCTAAAGCTCCATGCAAGATAACAACACTTTTTTGAGCTAATAATTCTTTAAACTGTCCCATTAAATAATCCTCCTACCAAGTTTTAAATTTCCATCTGTGGTAGCCATAACAAGCCAACATAAACGGAATCCCAAAATATAAGCCCGGTCTTTGCGCCTCATCCCAAGCAATACCAATGACTGAAACCACCAACAAGCCAATCGTTAGCCACGGCAAACCAGGGGACAAAGGAGTGCGATAAGATAACTCTGACAAAGAGTGCTCCTTCAAGAACGCTTTTCTAAAGCGTATCTGCGCTAGGGGAATAGACAGCCAAGTCACAACCACTGCAAAACCTGCAATGGATACTAGAGCTAAAAAGACTGTATCGGCAGCATAGACACTGGCAACTAAGGCAATCACTACACCTACCATAGAAAGCCACATCGCTCGCATCGGAACCCCATGTTTATTGATACGAACGACATTTTTGGAAATCATCCCCTCATTAGCTAGAGACCAAAGCATACGACTGGAAGCATAAAGACCAGAAGTTGATGCTGATAAAATGGCTGATAGGATAATCACATTCATGATATCGGCTGCGTAAGGGATGCCAATCTTATCTAAAACAAGAACAAAAGGTGCTTCTGTCACACCAGCTTCAGACATGGGTAATAGCGAAGCTAAGACCAACATTGTGAGAACAAAGAAAATAACTAATAAACCAATAGTAGACTTGATAGCCTTGGGTACCGCTTCTTTGGGATTATCCGTTTCACCAGCAGCAATACCAATCATTTCAACCCCAGAGAACGCATAATTAACCGATAACATAACAGAAACCAAACCAACTAAACCATTTGGTAAGAGGCCGTCTGTAACGACGTTTTCAAAAAGCGGCGCTGATGAATGCCCCTCAAATGGTAAAATGCCAAAAATCGCCAGTAAGCCTAAAATAATGAAAATCAAGATAGCATAAGCTTTAATACTGGAAAAATAGGTCTCCGCTTTGGCAAACCACCCCACACTTAGCATGTTTAAGCCAAAAACAAGGATAGCAAACAGGGTCGCAAATACCCAGATAGGAACTTCTGGGAACCAGCGTTGTGCCAACAGAGCTGCTCCAACAAATTGCGATGCTAGAGCCACAACCCAGCAAAGCCAATACATCCAAGCTACCATAAACCCTGTTCCAGGACTGATAAACTTAGTGGCATAGGTGTGAAAGGACCCTGTGACTGGCATGGCTACGGCTAATTCTCCCAGTGAAAACATCACCAAATACACCATAACACCGCCAAACAAATAAGAGAAGATTGCTCCGAATGGACCCGCCTGAGCAATCGTATAACCAGAACTTAAAAACAAACCTGTTCCAATCACCCCTCCTATCGAAAGCATCTGAAGGTGACGACTGGTCATCTCTCGCTTGTACTGCCCCTCATTTTCAAATTGATGATTATCCATCCTCATCCGTTCTCCTTTAACTCTTTTTAACGATTAAAGCCCTTGACTAAAATTGACAGACATTTTTATCGTACTTAAGATACTAACATGAATCTCTTTTTCTGAAACATAGTTATTTTTTAAAAAAGGTTATAGCATGAACCTATAACACCTACTTTTTTATTAGCATTAAGCCTTTATCTAAAATAACACCTCCATAAATGACCTTGACTCCTTGTCGACACTTAGGCATTTTTGATAGCTAATAACATAAAAAATGTCAATATCCGTTGACATATTGAATCGTGTTACTCCTATTTTTTACGATGTAAAAGGTTCTAAGTAGTTATCTCTAAACGAATTTTCTCACCATTTTCATTGGCAATATCAAGATCATTTTTGGTGTTCCTGTAACAATTAGTAACCCCTCAGTTTTTGATTCTGTCAGCTTAGCCATTCTTGTGAAGGCGAAAACTGACTTGGTCTACACCTCCTTTATCTAAATTTAGTCTTTCTGATACATAACTTTTAACATCAGAACTTAATATTTTTAATTATTTTAATTTATATATAATTATGAATAATTCGAGTAAATATAGATAATATTATTCAAAAAAGCACACACTTATCTTCTTCAACAGACTCTCAAAAAAACACCAAATACATTGATTATGACAACTATACCCGCACAAAGGCATAACTAATAATCATTCATTTATTTTTGTTAGATTGAACAATTCAATTATTTATTATACAATGTTACGTAGGATATACCGGCTTATTTCCGTAACTATATAAAAAATATTAGATATAATTTGGAGGATAATGTGAAAAAAACAACCGCAAAAAAACAGTTAGCTGCTGTAGCCTTAATAACGGCAAGTACACTGATGATGTACGCTCAACAAGTAGAAGCTCAAGAGGAAACGTCTCTTAACACGTCAACGGAAACGCCCGTAAACACTGAAATAGAGAAAGACCAGACTCCATTAGCGACCAACCAGCTTGAAACGTTGCCAGAAAGTGCTTCTTCAGAATCAGAAACATCTTCTCAAAACCCAGAAACAACTCTTGATTCCGAGTTAGACAGCACTAATGTCACAAAAATTTGGGAAGAGAGTCAGCAAGGAGCAGGTACCGTAACAGCAGTCCTTGATAGTGAACTAAACAGTAAGCACGAGGTTTTCTCAAACACAGCTCTTAAAACACCCAAAATAGCAAAAGAAGAAGATTTAAACCAATTGAAAAATGAGGCAAACATTGATTATGGTAAGTGGATTTCACCTAAAATTATTTTTGCCCATAATTATCTTAAAAAAAATGATGATCTCGCAGGGACAGACACGCATGGAAGCCATGTATCTGGTATTGCCGTAGGAGAAAGCGCACAACCTATGGACAATGGATTGAAAATGACCGGTGTCGCTCCTCAATCTCAACTCATTTTTATGAAGGTCATTGGAGGCGCTGATGAATTAAGAGCCAAGGCTATTATCGATGCCATCCATTTAGGTGCTGATAGCGTCAACATGAGTTATGGGAAAGGCGCAGATTCTAAAAATCATCTGCACCCTGATATGGTTAAAGCAATCCAATTAGCAAAAGATAAGGGCGTTTTCTTAATTGCAAGTGCGGGCAATGATCGTGCTTTTGGGGATATTTCAAAAAAACCTCTAGCAACAAATCCTGACTTTGGAGTTGTCGCAGCTCCAGGATTATCAGAAGATGTCATCAGTGTAGCGGCTTATCAGAACCCTTATATATACAGCGAATACTTAACAACATCAACACATCAAAAAATAGCCCTTTCAACCAGTCAAGGTTTACTTACTGAATTTGATAAAACAAGACAATACCAGTTCGTTGATGCTAAATTTGGAAGAGAAGAAGATTTTAAAGCCATTGATGTCAAAGATAAGATTGTTTTAATTCAGCGTGGAGAGATTGATTTTGCTGATAAAATTACTAATGCTATCACAAATGGAGCCGCAGGGATTCTCATTTATAATGATAAGGCAGGAGAGAATCTAACATTACCATTGCCTAAAAATCTTGCTAAAATACCTTCTGGCTTTATTAGTCAAGAAGATGGGCAAGCTCTATTAAAGAATACAAATCAGACATTATCATTCCCTAAGCAATATCAGGTTTTCAAAAATCCTGGTGGTAATCAAATCAGCGGCTTCTCTAGTTGGGGACTTACTGCGGATGGTCATTTAAAGCCAGATGTTGCAGCACCAGGAGGATTCACCCACTCAGCTTCTTTCAAAGGAACTAAGGGTTATGAGTTGATTAACGGAACTAGTGCCGCAGCTCCCCATGTTGCTGGCTTAGTCAATCTTTTAAAACCTATCTACCAAAAACGTTTTCCAAATAAAACACCTAAAGAATTAGCAATTCTCATAAAGCAGATTATGATGAGTTCAGCAACTGCTATTTTTAATGAACAAGAAAATGCCTATGTTTCACCGCGACAACAAGGGGCAGGGCTCGTAGATGCCAAAAAAGCTGCTTCTGCTACTGCTTATGTAACAGATCAGAACAATAACAGTAAAATCCATCTTGGCGATGTAACAGATACATTTCATTTAGTGGCAAAAATTCACAATTTCAGTTCCTCTCCTACTAAATTTTATTATACGGCACATGTAGGAACAGATAAGGTTGAGAACCAACACTTTGCACTAGCGCCGAGACATTTGTTATCAACTGAACTTAAAACAGTTGTTGTTCCAGCTAATACAACACTAGACATTAGTATACCAATTAATGTGGCTCAATTTCATGAACAACTAAGTAAACTGATGCCTAACGGCTACTTTTTGGAAGGTTTTGTGCGCTTTATGACGTCTCCAAATCATTCTGAAGTGATGAGCATTCCTTTCATTGGTTTTCGCGGATCAGGTAAGTTTGCTGATTTAAACGCCATAGAAAAATCTATCTATGAAACCCCAAGTAAAACATTTTATTATGAACGCCCTAAACATTTGCAAGATGGGGAATTTGAGGTAAATGACTTCAAAGAATTTAACTCACAAAATTTCACAGCTCTCCTTAGCCAATATGGATCATGGGGATATCTACAAGAATCTAAACGTCCAGGTTTCGTTGAAGAAGAAGCCTCAGAATTTCGCTCAACTACTGTTTTAGGTACTTATGATAAAACTGGTACTGAAAATATCAAAACATTAGTCTTCAAAGATGGAAAACCTTACTTAGCGCTTTCACCAAATGGAGATGGTATTATGGATACCGTTGAGTTTAGAGGAACACTGTTACGAAATGTAAAAGATTTAAAAGCCAAGGTCTATCGACAATCTGACCTTACAAATGCGATTTGGGAAAGCCCAGAATCCTCAACAGCTGATAAACATTACAGTGAATCACTAGAAAAGTCGGGGCCTGCCACTACCTTTGAAAAGACTAGATGGGACGGAAAAGATCAACATGGTCGCTATGTTGGTGATGGTCACTATATCTACCGTATCGTATTTACTCCTATCTCCGAGGGAGCAAAAGAACAACATATGGATTTTGATTTGACACTCAAGACTACTCCGCCTGCACTACCCTCATCAGCAAGCTATGATCACACTTCTCGGCTTGTCAGAGTAGCATCTACTCAACCCTCAAAAACTAACGCTTCTATTTTTCGAACACGTTTAGCTTATACTGATATGGAAGAGGGCTTCCCAATTACTCGCTATATAGAACCTCATCAGGACGGGACTTTTAGCGTTCCAAAGACTTTCCTTAACGAATCTGAAGAAGTCACCGAACTGACACCAGAGCAACTAACTTATGTCGCTGAAGATTTCGCAGGTAATTATTCTCATGTCAAACTTACCGAAATTTTAAATAACGAAAATCATCTACCTGATGTCCCTGAAAAAGACGAACCTAAAAGCGAGGAGTCTGAAACAAAAAAACCTGAAAGAGACGAGCCTAAAACAGAGGAGTCTGAAACAGAAAAACCTGAAATGGACGAACCTAAAAGCGATGAGCCTGAAACAGAAAAACCTGAAAGAGACGAGCCTAAAATAGAGGAGTCTGAAACAGAAAAACCTGAAAGAGACGAGCCTAAAATAGAGGAGTCTGAAAAAGAAAAACCTGAAAAAGACAAACCTAAAATTGATAAGTCTGAAACAGAGAAGCCTGAAAAAGAAGAGCCTGAAAAAGAAGAGCCTGAAAAAGAAGAGCCTGAAAAAGAAGAGCCTGAAAAAGAAGAGCCTGAAACAGGGAAGCCTGAAAAAGAGAAACCTAAAAGAGACGAGCCTAAAACAGAAGAGTCTGAAAAAGAGAAGCCTGAAAACGACGAGCCTAAAACAGAAGAGTCTGAAAAAGAGAAACCTGAAAGAGACGAGCCTAAAACAGAGGAGTCTGAAACAGAAAAACCTGAAATGGACAAGCCTGGAATACAGGAGCCTGAAACTGGGAAACCTGAAATCGATGGGACTGAAATGGAGAATCCTGAAAAAGAAGAACCTAAAAACGATGAGCCTAAAACAGAGAAGCCTGAAAACGACGAGCCTAAAATAGAGGAGTCTGAAAAAGAGAAGCCTAAAAAAGAGAAACCTGAAAACGACGAGCCTAAAATAGAGGAGTCTGAAATGGAGACACCTGAAAAAGAGAGCTTCGAAAAAGATTCTCCAGAAAATCCGCTCAAGTCTGACAAAGCCCAACAAGACAAAGGTGCGGAAAGCAAAACGCACCATCGAAGCCCTAATAAGCTTCCTCAAACAGGCGATTCGACTAAGCATACAACACTATTAGGCCTATTAAGCTTATCTTTCTGCTTTATACTAAACTTAGTATCTTATCGCAAAAAAAGGGAACAATAACGCTGTACTGCTCCCAAAGGTTAGATAAGAAATAATTGAAAGGATTTAGTTCTGTAATGTGCAGAGCTAGGTCCTTTTCTATTATTCATCAAGTATATGCATTGCCCACTAATCTAGACAACATTTCTAAAGCGAAGCCCTTTTGGCACTAGACCCTAGATGATACTAATGTGAAGTGAATCGTTTAATAGCTGTCTTTCTAATTTGACGATAAAAAATGGGCGCTAATCTATTAGACTAACGATGGTTCGTCCTAAATGGCTGCCTGTTTTGAGCGTTTCCAAGTGCTTAGGAAGTTCCTCTAAGCCAATCGTATTCGTCTCTAACTTCTCAAGGATTTGATGGTATTGAGCTAATGCTGACCAGGCTTCAAGGCGTTTCTGATGACTGATATTAACAGAGTCTATGCCTAATACATTAACCCCTCGTAAGATAAAGGGTAAGACAGTCGTTTTTAATCCAATCCCCCCTGCATTGCCACACAAGGACATGGCTCCTCCATAAGCTAACTGAGGAAGCAAATGACTGGCCACATCACCACCAACCGTATCAAGGACAAACTCATACTGTTCTTTCAACAACAAAGGCTTTTCTTTAATAAAAATCGCTTCTGGTCGAATGACTTGGTCAGCCCCTAAACGACTGACAAGCGGCTCTTGATAATCTTTGCGTACTAGGGCTGTCACATTACTATAACCACGCGCTTTTAAAAGCGCTAGCGCAACTGATCCGACCCCACCACTGGCTCCTGTCACTAAAACACGCGCCTCTTTGCTATCTGACAGTCCAGCATTTTCCAAAGCCAAAATCGACAAAATCGCTGTTAAACCAGCTGTTCCGTAAACCATAGCATCTTTCAAACTAAGCCCTTTGGGCAGGGGAATCACCCAGTCTTTAGGCACACGCGCATACTCTGAAAAGCCGCCCGTGTGTGACATGCCCATCTCATAGCCTGTGACAAGGACTTCTTGGCCTTCTTGAAAATCAGCACTGTCTGATGACACTACTATCCCAGCCAAGTCAATTCCTGGTATCATTGGGTAGTTTCGAATTACTCCGCCCTTGGGCTGAACTGCTAACTTATCCTTGTAATTGAGCGAGCTGTAATCTACTTTGATCACTACCTCACCTGGACTAAGATCATCTAATGTGATTTCCTTAGAACCCAGCGCTAACTGCCCTTGATTATCTTCTAAATACATGGCTTTAAAAGTATCCATCTGGTAACTTCCTTTCTAGTAAACAAAAAGACCCTACATTTCTGCAGAGTCCTCTCTAAATTTCAAAACGATAGGGTTATGCCAACTCCGCAATTTGGTATAATTCAAGATCTGCCTGAGTCTCAGTGCCAAACATGTTAATCATCAATTTGACCTTGTTACCATCAATCTCAACAACACGTCCCTCTTGTCCCATAAAGGCACCATCAACGATTTGCACCACATCACCAGCTTTGATGTTGGTATCAAAGACATCAACAGTTTGACCCATAGAGATAAGAATCGAACGAATTTCTTCTTCCAAAAGCGGTGTTGGTTTCGAACGGTTACCGTGTGATCCCACAAAACCGGTAACGTTTGGGGTATTACGCACCACAAACCATGCTTCATCCGTCATCACCATTTCAACCAAGACATAACCTGGAAAACGATTTTCTTCGACTTCTTTAGTTTTTCCATTTTTCTCAACGTTAACCGTTTGTGTGGGGATTTCAACACGCAAAATGTTATCTAACATGTTATAAGTCTGCGCGCGTTGCAATAGGTTTTCTTTAACTTTATTTTCGTAACCTGAATAAGTTTGAAGGACAAACCAGCCCTTATCAAATGAATCTAACATGATTATTCTCCTTTTTGATTGTTCGCTAATCTTACTATTAACGTCTAGTTAACTGACCATGTTTTTAGTAGTAACCTATGACGAGAGGTTGAGAGCCAAAATAAGCCTTTTGATAAAAATCATATCTATTTCATAAGATTTCCTTCTTATCGCAAGAGCTAATCGCTTTTTAGCCACTTTCCCCCTACTCTTGTCACGCTCTATCATAAGCAGCACTTGTTAGGCGGCACATCATAAATACTGATATGAGTCATAGAGGCGGGAGAGGTCTACACTGAAATGACTAACAAATAGCTATAAAGCAGTTAAAAAGATCCTAAAGCCTATAAACGGCTGGTCCCGACCTTCTATCATAGCAAAATGGCATAATAAAAAGCCTCAATGGCTATATCTGCGACTTCATTATACCATACTAGAGACCTCTCTGACCACTGAAAATCAAAAAAACAAGCCAGTTTTCGTACGCGACCTCAAACGCTAGACCTTATCTCTAACGCTTAAAACTCCCTACGTTTACTGACTTATTTTAGATTAAAACATGTTTAAGATAGAAAGAACACCTGTTGAAATCAACTTATCGAACAAGAAGATGATAACCGTGAAAAACGCAGTATACTCTAATACAGCAAGAAAGTCTTTCCATCGTTGCTTGTGGTCTGGCCATGTTGTATCTTTTAAAACTTTAAAAATACCTGGAATAAATCTCACCGTTTTTCTCCTATCTTGTTTCTTTGTGTAGTGTATATTTTTGACAATGTTTACAAAATTTATTGACTTCTAGTCGTGTTGGTTTTGGGTTGCTAGATACTCCGATAGAGTAATTTCGACTTCCACACTCTGCACACGCTAGGCTTGCTTTTTTCTGTGCCATAACGCCTCCGTAACTTTTACTTTACCATAATTCAAAGATTGTGGCAAGCTAGTTCAACCAACTCTCGATAGCATTCCATACTCGTCTAGCCTTATCCTCCAGATTCGCATCTTGAACCGCTCGATCAAAGTTATTTTTGGCAGATTCCGCTCCCTTTTTAAGATCATCAAAAATATTAGAAACTTTAGGTGCTACACTCTCTTCTGCTTCAGCTGGATTGGCCGTGTAAGTTGGAGCAACACCGTCTGAAATATAAGCATTTTCCGCGTCAAAGCTCGAACCAGCAGTATGAGGCAAGACATTACTGGCAACGGCACTAAAAATGGTAGACGCTGTTCCAGAACTTGCGCCAGTCAGATAGTGGTTTTCATCAGTCTTTTCAAAACCAATCCACTGACTCAAGACAATATCTGGAGTATAGCCAACAACCCACTGATCACTGGTTAAATCAGGATTAAACTTCGTTTCGGTTGTTCCAGTTTTACCAGCCATAGTATAGCCATAAGCATTGGCATTAACCGCTGAACCATTGGAGAAGGTTCCCAGCATCATGCTAGTCATTTTTTTGCTAACACTTTGACTAATCACACGTTGATTTGATTCTTTAAACTGCTTGATGATTTTGCCACTGGCGGTCTCAATTCGGGTAATCAAGTGCGCTTTAGGCATGACACCATTATTAGCGAATGTTGCATAGGCTTGAGCTATTTCAAGTGGGCTAGTCGTGACACTTCCCCCAAGGGCAACACCGAGTTCTCTGTTGGCAGCAGACATATTAAGACCGAATTTTTTACCATAACTAAAGGCTTTTGATAGCCCCAGTTTATCTACAAGATAAACTGCTGGAACGTTGTATGAATTAGCTAAAGCTTGGTACATAGGAACATCCTCAGATTCATAACCACCAAAGTTTTCCGGTCTATAGCCCTTATAATCAATTGGCGTGTTTGGCAATAACTTATGGATAGAGTACCCATTAGCAACCGCTGGGGCGTAAGCCACGAGAGGTTTAATTGCAGATCCTGGACTCCGCTTGGCTTGAGTTGCATAGTTGAAACTCCTAAAGGATTGACTAGTACTAGAAACCCTACCTACCAAACCTCTGACCGCACCTGTCTTAGGATCCATCGCTACACTGGCGCCCTGCGAGGATTCACCATCTTCCGCCACTGGGAAATAAGAAGTGTCATCATAGACATACTGCATCCCTACTTGATAGTTCTGGTCTAATTCCGTGTAAATCTTGTAGCCCTTATTAACAATATCGTCTTCGGTTAAGCCATACTTTTGAGTAGCTTCCTGAATAACCGCATCAAAATACGATGGGTATTGATAGGTATCCGAAGTGCCGCCATAATTATCTGCTAGCTCTCTTGAAATATCAACGCTAGCCGCTTGTTCGGCTTCTCTTTGACTAATAACTTTGGCATCGACCATAACACCAAGAACTGTATCACGTCGATTGGTTGCATTTTTGATAGAATAAAGCGGGTTGTAAACCTCTGGTCCTTTGAGCATACCAGCTAAAATAGCTGATTGTTCCAAGGTTAACTCTGCTGCACTGACACCAAAATACTTGTGACTAGCATCCTCAATCCCCCAAACACTGTTTCCAAAATAAGCATTATTGAGATACATAGTGAGAATCTCATCCTTACTGTACTGTTTGGTTAATTCTAAAGCTAGGAAGAATTCTTTTGCTTTACGAGTAATCGTCTGCTCTTGAGATAAATAAGCATTTTTAGCAAGTTGCTGGGTGATGGTCGATCCGCCCCCAAATTTCCCCATGGTAACAATCGCTAAGGCAAACCGAGAGAAATTAATCCCATTGTTTTTATAAAAGCTCCTATCCTCTGTTGAAATGACTGCCTTTTTAAGGTTATCACTGATGGCATCCAGTTCCACATAGGTTCCCTTCTGACCAGACAGACTACCAACCTGCTCTTCATTCTTGTCATAGATAAGCGTGGTCGCTTTCAAGGCTGACTGTAAATCTTCCACATCGGCTGTCTTGGCCAAATAAAACAAATAAGATCCGACAACCAAACTAAAAATCGCTCCTATCAGGAGGATAATTTTTCCAATGTGGTAACGACGCCAAAAGCGTCGAATCCAAGAATCACGTGCCGGAATAAGCCTACGTACAATCGCCAATTTAGGATATTTTTTGATCAACCGTTCTGAGAGACTTAATCTGTCTCTTTGACCATGGTAAGCTCGTTCTTTATGACGACTTGAGCGATCAAATCGCCTTGATTTCTCTTTATTATCTTTAGAGCTATCCTCCGTAAAACCTTGATAAACTTGAGTTTCATCGGCGTTTGTGTCATCAGAATAATCCTCAAGATCATCTAGATCATAAACACCAAAATCGCGGTCATCCTCCTCTTTATCAGTAGAAAGAAGGTTTTTTAAGCTCTTTTTCCATTTATCAAATATTGTCATAAGCCTATTATATCAATTTTCTAGTGAGATTCTCCTAAAAAAACTGTTACCAAGCTTACAAGTAAGTTTCAGTTAAGCATCCCCTTTCTAAGATGTTATAATAGCTTTATGACATTTACGGTAAGCATTCAAAACCCTTATCCCGAAACCACGGTTAAGGAACTCTTAGAAGAACATTTGTTAATCCCGCGTAAGGTAAGGCATTTCTTACGGACCAAAAAGAACGTCCGTGTTAATCATGAATTGATCAATTGGCAAAGTCCAGTTGCTTTAGGAGACACTGTTGAACTCACCTTCGATGAGGACGATTATCCTACTAAAGACATACCTTTGGGACATGCCGATCTGGTGGACTGTCTTTACCAAGATGAGCATCTCATCGTTGTTAATAAACCTGAAGGCATGAAGACGCACGGCAATGAGCCGACTGAACTTGCTCTATTAAATCATGTCTCCGCCTTTGTAGGAAAGACCTGCTATGTTGTTCATCGACTAGATATGGAAACCAGTGGCACCGTGCTTTTCGCTAAAAATCCTTTTATTCTACCAATCCTAAATCGACTGTTAGAAAATAAACAGATCAAGCGTCAATACCGGGCATTGGTTCAAGGACACTTTTCAGACAGGAGTATAACTTATCGTCAAGCCATTGGTCGTCATCGCCACGACCGTCGCAAGCGAGTGGTGGATGCGCGAAACGGTCAAAAGGCGATCACCCACGTCCAAGTTCTCAAAGCTTTCGACAAGAATAGTCTCATCAACTGCCAGTTAGAGACAGGACGCACGCATCAAATCAGAGTCCACCTTAGTCATAACAACCACCCCATCTTAGGTGATCCCCTCTATCACCCAAAACCAAAAGGACGACTGATGCTGCATGCGCACGCGCTGTCTTTTACACATCCACTAACCCTTGAAACCATTCACGTCACTGCCAAATCACAAACCTTTGAAAATAGTCTGGTGATGGTGCTGTGAAGACACTAAAACCACCTAACATCCCTACTTGCAAGCAGGGACGTTAGGTGGTTTTTTGAAATACCCTACAACAGATCTCTATCAGTAGGTAAAAACTCTGCTTTTTGAAAATCTTGTCGTGTCGATTGGCATAGCTGAATGATAAACTAAATACAATAGCTGAAGCCTGAAAGGAAAAAGGTTTAAATCTTGTGTAGGAGTAAATTAGTTCTTGCCGAGCAATGTAGGTAGCCCTTCATCACAGTAATTAGCATACCTTTAACTGACTCTGACCTAGCAAATCAGACAGCAAATGTCTCACCGTTTACTCTCTAAGCGACTGAATTTCCTAGCCTAACAGCTGATCCTACTGATTAGTCATCGTCGTCATCTGACATCACTAAGAGATCATTGACTCGATGAATATTTTCAGCACCAAAGCTTTTTAAATCAATGCTTTCGCCAATAAGGCAGCTGTTGATGAAACCAACAACCATCGGCATATTCATCCCTGCGTACAAGTCATAATGATAGCCCTTCATCAGAAGTTGTCCTGCTACATTACAAGGGGTTCCTCCCATCAGATCTGCTAGCATAACGAACTCTTCAAGCCCATCAATCGTTTGCAAGAGTTTTTCTTCAAACTCTTTAGGGCCCTCTTCCGGAAGTAGGCCAACCGTATGGATATTTTCTTGTGGTCCCATAATCATCTCGGTACTTTTTTTAAGTTCCTCGCTAAAATGACCATGACTGATTAAAATTAACGCTTTTGTCAAATTGTCCTCCTAGTTAAACACCCAAAATCTTAAAGTATGACATCAACAAGGCAAAAATGATAATAATCAAAATAGCTTTTGTAGAACTCATGCCTTTACGACCTAGTAGCCAGAAGACTAAGCCTGTGAACAATGCTGGCACCAAACGTGGGAAAATTTGATCGAATAAATCTTGGATATTGATGACCTTATCGCCAATCTTAGGCTCAGCAATGAATTTGAAATTAATCATCGTTGCGATTAAAGCACCGACCATGAACACCCCCATAACAGAGGCCGCATCAACCAAGGCACTCAACTTGTCACGCATAGTCGTTACCAGCTTGGTACCTTCTTTATAAGCGAATTCCAGTTGTTTCCAACGAAAGACCATAATCGCAATGTTGACAGCTACCCAGAGGAATACCCCAATTGGGTTACCATTTGTTGCTAGCGATGCTGCAACAGACCCCATAATGGACGGTACTAGTGAAGCAAAAAGTGAGTCACCAATCGGAGCAAAAGGTCCCATCAAACCTGTTTTAACCCCATTAACCGCATCTTTAGACGACACCCCTTCATTTTCTTCCAAAGCTAGGTCGATACCAGTAATGATGGTATGGAAGAAATTTGACGTGTTAAAGAATTGAACATGTGTTTTCATCATTTCTTTCAATTCTGGTGTGCCATCTCCATAAATTTTGCGCAGTTGAGGCAAAATAAGATAAAGATAACCTGACCCCTGCATACGCTCATAGTTCCATCCCCATTGGAAAGTAAAGAGACTACGTTTATTAATTTGATTAAAATCTGCTTTTGTTAATTTGTAATTAGATTTCGTCATCTTCGATTTCCCCACTTTCAGAAACTTGTGTTGTATGTTCAACAACTGTCACATTTTGTCCATTTTTATAGTGTATTGTCGCAAGAGCGGCACCGATAATAGCAATACCAATCATTGGAAGACCTTTGAATGGTGATGCATCGAAAACAGTTTCTTTAAGTCCTGATTCACCAATGATACCACCTAAAGTTGTAGAAACAGTTTGTAAGTTACCATAAATCGTTGTCAACATAGCAGTCAAGCCGAAACCAAGTACCAAATAATGCAAGTTTTTCTTAACCGGCAAGTAATGAAGCAAAATAGCAAACCCAAGACCTGGAAGCATTTTACCAGCCAGTGTCAAACCGTCGGCAATCCATTGGTAATCAGCAATTGTATTTACCATAGTTTCAACAGCACGACCACCAAGAGCGAGAGCGAGGAAAACAGGAAGCGCACGGGAAAGAGCCCATGGCACTGCACCTAAAAGATAGTTGCGTTCAATAGCCTTGTAGTTGAAATTATCAACGTGTTTATCGATACGATGTGCGAAATAAGTGGTTGAAAAACGTCCTAGAATATCAGTGTAAACCAAGAGAGCTGCCACTGGAACGGCAATCGTTGAGACGGCTAGTTCTGGTTTAATACCTTGTCCAACAGAGAAAGCCGTTGCCAAAACCGCACCTGATGTGGCATCAATACGTGAGGCTCCACCAAAAGTACCAACACCTAAGACTAATAATTGAAGACTACCGCCAATAAGCAAACCAGTTGTCATATCACCCATAATCAATCCAGAAATAAATCCGGCAAAAACAGGTGATCCAGCAGAGGAGTTAATCGTCAGCTCGTCTAAGATTTGATAAGCCGAATATAGAGTAAGTAATAAAATTTGCCACCATTCAATCATGATGAATCCTCCTAAATAAGATGCTAAAGGCACAAATACTCACTGAAAACAAAAGGATAACTCTAAATGACCAATCAAGATGCGATAACTCATTGCTAGCTCATCAACCAATGATTGCTAAAGTTCCTTCAGAGCGCCTAGATGACGCCTAAAAGCGGAATCCGGGCAACAGGGCGTTCGCTTTAGTTTCAGTCCGTATTTATAGCCTGTGTTTAATGTCAAAGAGAAGTCTTCTTCAAAAAAGAAAGACAAGAGCAAAATCACTAAAAGTCTCTGGAGAGTGAAACTTTCAAAATCTTGCCAGATAGAGCGATGAGGCATCGTCATTGCTTCTCAAAACGAGTTAAATCACACCACCTCAAAAAGCCATTGATGCTTTTCCATAATCTTTTTTGACTAAATGCCGTATAGAAATAACAGCACTGTCTTTGCTTATTATCTGACTTTGTCTAGCAGGGTCATGAAATCCTGAGCACTGTCATTGGGAACCATTTGATGAATGATTTTTGTTCCTTTAACATGAATGGCATCAAAGACTTGGATATCCTCATCTACAACATTAACGGAACGAGAAACTGCGCGTGTCTCTGGTGTCTGTGACATATTTCCAACATTGAGCTCTGGGATTGACACACCTTTTTCTATTAGTGATAGAAAACGATCTGGTCGACGGGCAACAATCAGGAGACGTTGTGAATCATATCGGCCTGCTAAAATATTAGCAGCTGCTTTTTCCTCTGTTAAAATCGATAGTTTAACCCCAGCTGGTGTAGCCAGTTTCAAACCTGTTTTTTCCAAGTCATTATTAACAATATCATTATCCACCACCATAATTCGGCTGATATTTAATTTTGTTGTCCATAGATTGGCCACCTGACCGTGAATTAAACGGCCATCAATACGAGTTGCAACAATTGTCATAAATTTTCTCCTTCTATTTCTTTGTAAATAGGATGATCTTTTAAGGATAAGCGATTGTGATAAATGCCTTCTGTTTCAAAGACGGTGATTATATTTTGACCTTTTTTAATGAGAACACCTGGCAGATAAAGCGATAAGATTGGACCAACTTGCCAAAATCTTCCTAAATGATAACCGTTAATAAAGACGACACCCTTACCAAATAACGACATGTCAATATAAGTATCTTTAGGATTTTGACAATTAAATTCAAATTCATAGAAGCTCGGTAAACCTTCTTGCCATTTTCCATCATAGGAGATCTTTTCAATGTTATCCAGAGGTAATGGGTACTGCTCCCACCCTCCTACAAAGTGTAAATCTGCCATCAGACCACGGCCAAGCCCTTTACTTTGTGTTGAAGCTTCTAACTTATGCCCGTAAGTCACACGCCCCATATTTTCTACTAAAATATCAAGCTGACTGTCATCTGCTTGTTGTTCTATCATGATGTCAGCTCCAATTTCGTCTTGATATTGGGTCGCCACTTTCTGATCACCTAAAAAAACTTGGATTCGATCTCTGGCATCGATAACACGAAGCCTTTCCTCTTCATGATCACGAGGTAAACGCGTTCGATAAAAAATATATCCTGTTGCTTGACCTAAGGCTTCCATG
Organism: Streptococcus halotolerans; assembly: GCF_001598035.1. Classification (NCBI taxonomy): domain Bacteria; kingdom Bacillati; phylum Bacillota; class Bacilli; order Lactobacillales; family Streptococcaceae; genus Streptococcus; species Streptococcus halotolerans. The sequence continues at coordinate 1,373,306 of NZ_CP014835.1, forward strand.
TTTTGAGGATAGAAACTGTCTCTCGAGCTCGATAAATGGGCTAAAGTATCCTTCAGCGTCACCTTTCGTTTCAAAGGAATATCAGCTAGTGCCATGCTTTCTTTCACTAAAGGCTCTTTATAATCTAAGTCAGGATAAACAGCTTTCAGCCGCTTTTGAAGCGCATAAAACTTAGGACTAGGATTACCAGCTTCGTCTAAGATAGCGTCATAATCGTAAGACGTTACTTGAGGTAAGTCTCTATCTCGTCGCGCGGATGCACCATTCATAAACCCAAAGTTCGTCCCGCCATGGAACATATAGAGGTTAATACTTCCCTCTTCCAGTACCTCCATCACCGAATCCGCCAATTCTTCTGGATCACGCCGTATGATTGGCTCATTCCAACGGTTGAACCAACCATCCCAAAATTCCATACTCATTAACGGCCATTTTTTACCGTGTTCTTGGAAAAACAAACGCATACGAGCAAAGTTAAGCTTTGCTTTTGACCCAAAATTTCCAGTGACAAGAACATCATCATCAATCAAGCTACCAGCTCTCATCGTCGCTTGCCAGGCTCCATCAGATGTAAAGAATGGAGCTGATAAACCATTCTCCTCCATTAGCTTCTTTAAAGCTCGAAGATAGGCCTTATTTTCCCCATAAGAGCCATACTCATTTTCAACTTGAAACATCAGGATATTGCCCCCTTGATCAAGTTGATGCTTTGCCAACTTCGGTAACACCACTTTATAGTAGCTTTCAACATAAGCTAAAAATTCAGGGTCGTCTGAGCGCACTTTTACTTGTTTTTCAAGCAACCAAGCAGGCAGCCCTCCAAATTCCCATTCGGCGCAAATATAGGGACTTGGTCGGACGATAGCATACAATCCCAGGTCTTGAGCCATGGTTAAAAAACCTTCTAGATCGAGGTGGTCTGAAAAATCATAATCACCTTCTTTGGATTCATGCCTATTCCAAGGAACGTAGGTTTCAACAGTGTTAAATCCTAGAGCTTTCAGATTATATAACGAATGATACCAATCGGCTTTAGGAATTCTAAAATAGTGGATAGCTCCAGATAATATCTTAAAAGGACGACCATCTAAATAAAAATCTTCACCAATCGTAAACTTGCTCACAAGCACCTCCTAACTCTTGTAATCGCTTTCTTTTTCGTTAACATAATAACATTTATAACTTGTTATATCAAGTGTGTCGTACTATTTTTTAACATTTTTTGCTATAATTGAACAGATTATTTGAAAATACAGGATGAAAAGGACATGAAACTAAGCAGGGAACCTAAATATCTACGCCTCAAAAAAACCTTACAAAGCCAAATCCTATCTGGAAACTTTCAAGAAGGTGATAAATTTCATACTGAATCTGAATTAGTCACCGCTTTCAATGTCAGCTCAATCACCGCTATCAGAGCCTTGAATGAACTGGAGAAAGAAGGTCTGGTCGAGCGTAAGCAAGGCGTAGGAACCTTTGTTTCACGATCTCGTTTAGAAACACTAGTCAAGTTTTCCGACATCGAGTTATTCCAGCCCTCACAAGACATGGTTACTGTTTTAAGTGTGACCAAAGGAAATCACCCAACGTATTTAAATCGTCTAGGACTCCATAAAACGGAACACTACTATCAAGTCATACGCTTACGAACTGCTCAAGAGAAGCCCTATATTTATCACCACACCTACTTACCTCATGATTTTGTTAAAGATACTCATGCGGATAAGGAGCAGTTTAAATCGATCTACCAATTGTTCAAAAAAGATTTCAATATCCTCATGAGTGACGAAGCTTTCGAAGAAACGAACGAAATCTGTTTATCCTATCCAGAGACAGTAGCCAAACAATTAAAACTCAATAAGAATGAACCTGCTGTCTTACAAATTCGTACGACACGTCAAAAGAAAACGAATCGTATCTTAGAATATGTTGAAACGTATAAACGTTGGGATTATTATAAATTCAAAATTTCCTCTCGCTAGCCTGGCTCATAAGACGACCTGTCATATCGGCTGTTTGTGCCTTCGACTATCAGAGTAAAGCTATTTTACCTTGTCTTCCCAGCTTGTAGCGGTTTTTTGAAGTACTGCATTGAGGTCATTGATGTTCTTTAAGCCTTCTGTACGAAGCCATTCGCGAGCGGCATCTGGACCATCTGTGATATAAACCGGTACCGCACCTGCCCATGTGGCACGACCACATAGCACACCGTTAAATTTAGCTCCTGATTCCGCTGCAAACTTGAGGGTTTCTTGAAAGAGTTTAGCTGATACACCTGCACTTAAATAGATATATGGTAAATGGCTCGCCTCTTCTTGGTCACGGAAAGCTTGAGCCGCCTCCTCTTTAGTGTAAAGAACCTCTCCTTTAGCAAATCCTTCCACAAAATTCATATTAACAGGCACTTCCACTTTCAACACATCTACGCCAAAGCGGTCTTCTGAAAAAACAGCCATCGCACCATTAACTTTATGAGGTTTGACTTGAGCAAACGCCATACTGCTATTATCAGAAATAGTCTCGTCATATGTTAAGATTTCAAGGTAGAAAGGAATATCTTCTGCTTGACACTCTGAACCAATACGTTCAATATAGGCTTTCTTCTGCTCATTAACAGCTTCGTCACCATCGACATCATAGTAAAGCAAAAACTTCACGGCGTCAGCGCCAGCTTCCTTGATGCGTTTGGCTGACCAGACATCAAGACAGTCTGGTAAACGACTAGTCGTTGTCGCATCGTAGCCTGTTTTTTCATAGGCAAGGAGTAAACCGGCCTCTTTATGACGGACTTTTGTCGCCGGAAGCCCGTATTCAGGATCAAGTAGGATGGAAGAAGCATATGGTGTCAATTCTTCTGAAACCAGACTTTTCAGTTCTTCTATTTGTTCAACCGTTGGCTCCTCGGCTTGATGTTTGGCCATCATGCGTTTTAAAGCACCACGTTGATCAAAAGCAAGGGCTGAGATGATGCCATGATCACTCAACTGCTTCATTGATTGGTATTTCGTTTGCGTCAGCGATACAGTCATAAGACCTCCTACTGTTTATAATCATGAATCGTCACACCCTTAACGACACGGTTAACTGTTCCTGTGGCAGACGGGGTATCAGGAAGATTGTTTACTTTAATCGACGATAACAAGGCAATCGTTTGAGCCACAACAATATATGGCAAGGCTAGATAAGCATCTGGCAATAGCTCATGGACAGCAAATGTAAAAGCATCCCCTGAAAAGGCTGACCCATCTCCTTGGATAAGTGCCAAGGTCTTAGCGGCAATATGATCTTCATAGACTTCTTCTAAAATATCCAAATCGTACTGCCGAACATAGGGATGATTATTAACAAATCCAATCACAATGGTCTTCTCATTAACAAAAGATTTAGGACCATGTCGGAAACCCATCGAAGAATCAAAAACGGTTACAATTTTCCCCGCTGTTAATTCTAGAAGCTTCAATTGTGCTTCCCTAGTTAGACCTGATAAGCTACCTGAACCGATATAAACAACGCGATTAAAGTCCACATCAACCAAGGCCTGTAATTCTGCCTCACGTTCAATAACCGTTTCGGCTAACTTGGCTGCTGTTTTAACATAGCCTTTTTTGACATCATCAGACAAAGACTGATCAAACACTAATAAAGCTGACAACATCATGCAAGAAAAACTTCCTGTCATAGCAAAACCAGCATCATTGGAACGACTTGGTTGTAATAACAAGTAATGATTGTCCTGTTTTTTGGCTACTTTTGCTAGCTGGCCATCTTCAGCGCATGTAATGCTGAGATGGAAAATATTATCAATGAATTGAGTGGCTAAATCTACCGCAGCCAAGCTTTCGGGACTATTACCACTTCGAGCAAAGGATACTAATAAAACGGTATCTTCAGGGTAAAAATAATAGTGCGGTGCCGCGACAATATCGGTCGTAGCAACACTTGAGAACAGAAAGTGTTCACGATCTCCCTTAGTTTGCAAGTAGCTAGCAATGCTATTACCAACGTATTCCGATGTACCGGCTCCTGTGAAAATGACTTTTACTGGCTGGCCATTGCTTGCAGCTAGAACATCCTCCAAAAAGGTGTCAATGGCGTCTTTTTGTTGCTCATAATGTTCAAAAGCTTCTAGCCATAGTTCTGGCTGCTGCTTAATTTCACGTGTCGTGATAGCAGCACCTAATTTGTCTAATTCTTCTATAGATAATTGAAACATAAAATCCTCCTAAGATGGTTGATGAGTAATGTGATAACGAAATTGATCGGCACGTGCAGTACTTAAGGTAAACTCAATCAGCATATTCTTATCATTGTAAGTTCGCCGTGCTATCTGCAAAACAGCTGAACCTTTTTTAATGTCTAACAGATCAGCCTCATAATCTAAGGCAATACTAGCTGAAAATTCCTCCTCAGCAACTCGAATCGTTTGATTAAAATCTTGTGCAAAAATATCATAAAGAGGTTTTCGGGGTAATTCTTCCTTAGACAAATCCTTAAAGAGTTCGGCAGGCATGTAAGTTCTTTCAAACATGAGAGGTAAGCCATCTGCCAACCTCAAACGTTCTAACTCAAACACCTCAGTGCCTAGTTCCATATTGAGATAGGTGGCTAGATAGGGGGTTACCTGCACTTTTTCAAAGGACAAAATTCTTGTTTCAGGTTTCTTCCCTAACTTTTTCATCTGTTCTGTAAAACTATAAGCAGACGATAAGTCTGTCTTAACGTTCTCAATGCTAGAAACAAAAGTCCCCTTACCTTGCTTCTTATAGATAAACCCTCTCGCTTCCAGTTCCTTCAACGCTTGACGAACCGTAATCCGGCTAACATCAAAGGTCTCACTAAGTTCACGCTCAGATGGTAGTTTATCATGTGGCGACATTGAATCTCTGATCGCTAATTCAAGAGTATCTACCATTTTTAGATACAAAGGTTTATTAGTTGTCATCAACAATTTCCTCTCTAACTTGTTATAACCAGTTTAAGTATATAATATATGTTAATGCCTTGTCAAGCTTAAAAATGTCTTCATTAAATCTAGATTTGTGGATAAACTCTCCTTGCGAGCCTATCCAGTTCACCAATGACGAACGCAGATTGGTTAATATATTAACGAAGATAGAGTAGTATTCTACTTAGCATCAAGCCATGAACTTTTCAAGTCAAAGGCCGTCTATCATAGCGAAACATCACTGCCTGTAAGAGAGTTAATGATACTCAATGACAATCAAAAGTAGACTAGGCGACGCTGATAGATAGGACTGACGCTCATCAGATCAAGTCAATAACATCTGTTTTGGAATCTCGAAGAGTATTAGTTTTTATCTACTAGTAGGAGGTGGCCAGGAACTCATTACTTTTGAACAGCAAAAAGAGGCTTGAAACACTAGTTTCAGCCTCTACTATATCCTTATGTTTACCCCTAGAAACAACTATCTTTTAGGGAATTGATTATCATCATTTTACTATCTGCTAATAACCGTTAATCAGATTACGCCTTTTAGCTATTAGCCCAAACAGATTCCATGATATTAGTTTGCTCACGTCCTGGTCCTACTGAGAAAGTCGAGATACGGACACCAACTAATTCGCCAATTCGGCGAACATAATGGCGAGCATTTTCAGGAAGATCTTCTAGACTGCGAACGCCAGTGATATCTTCAGACCAACCTGGAAGTTCTTCGTAGATTGGTTTACAACGTTTGAGCTGCTCAAGACTTGCTGGGTAATGGTCAATACGTTCACCATCAAGGTCGTAAGCCACACAGATTTTAACCGTGTCAAGTCCTGAAAGGACATCGATTGAGTTAAGTGAAAGATTGGTAATCCCTGATACACGACGGCTATGGCGCATAACAACAGAGTCAAACCATCCCACACGGCGTGGGCGACCAGTAGTTGTACCATACTCTTTACCAACTTCACGGATACGGTCACCAACTGTGTCAAAAAGTTCTGTTGGGAAAGGACCATCACCAACGCGACTGGTGTAGGCTTTACATACCCCAACGACTTTGTTGATTTTAGATGGGCCGACACCTGAACCAATAGTCACACCACCAGCAACTGGGTTTGATGAGGTTACAAATGGGTATGTTCCTTGGTCAATATCCAACATAACACCTTGCGCTCCTTCAAAAAGAACACGCTTGCCGCCATCTAAAGCATCATTAAGAATGACTGATGTGTCTGTAACATACTGCTTGATCTCCTGACCATAAGCATAGTATTCTTCAAAAATCTCCTCAAAGGTAATCGGATCTGATTCATACATTTTTTCAAAGAGACGATTTTTCTCAGCCAAGTTTGTTTTAAGACGCTCCGCAAAGATATCTTTGTCTAAAAGATCTGCAATACGAATCCCAACACGCGCAGCTTTATCCATGTAAGCTGGGCCAATCCCTTTGATGGTTGTACCGATTTTGTTATCACCTTTAGCATCTTCTTGAAGTTGATCAAGCTTGATATGGTAAGGAAGAATAACATGAGCGCGATCTGAAATACGAAGGTTATCCGTCGTCACACCTTCTTCGTGGAGGTAGTTCAATTCTTTAACCAAAGATTTTGGATTAACAACCACACCATTACCAATAACTGAGATTTTTTCCTTGAAAAAAATTCCTGACGGAATCAGGTGCAACTTGAATTTTTTTCCATCAATCACGATTGTGTGGCCTGCATTATCACCACCCTGATAGCGAGCGATTACTTCCGCATCCGCTGACAAGAAATCCGTGATTTTACCTTTACCTTCGTCACCCCATTGGGTACCAACAACAACTACAGATGTCATATATTTGATCCGGGCCCTGCCCAATAGCTGAGCGAAACCCTGCTCCTTTTCTGAAAAACATTTGGCAGGAATTTCACCTGCGAGTTTATCTTACACCCTATTATAGCAAAAACCGAAAACTTTTGCCATAAAACATTTAAAATCAAGTTTTTTCTACTACAGAACACATCATCTGCATTAAAAATAAAACAATTTCCGAATAATACTTGGCAGAAAACCTCTTTTAAGATAAAATGAGAAGAATACCTTTTAGAAAGAAACATAGAGATGTCATTCCTCAAACGAAAAGGGGTTAGTCTATCCCCAAAAGCCTACCTGATAGATGCCCTTTCTGCCATGGCTCAAGGACTATTTGCTTCGCTGTTAGTTGGCACAATCCTCTCTACCCTCGGTCAGTTGACGGGCCTTTCCATACTTACTGATGTTGGCCATTTTGCTTCCAGCGTCAAAGGCCCTGCAATGGCCCTGGCAATAGGCTACGCTCTTCAAGCACCGCCCCTAGTGCTTTATTCTCTACTTGCCGTTGGACAAGCTAGTGACCAATTAGGAGGTGCTGGCGGTCCCTTAGCCGTCTATCTGATTTCTCTTGTAGCTTGCGAAGCCGGTAAACTAATCAGCAAAGAAACCAAACTCGACATTATTGTTACCCCTTTGGTGACGATTGTATCAGGTAGTTTTCTAGCTCTTTTGATGGCACCAAGCATCGGAAAACTTGCTATTTCTTTAGGAAGTCTCATCATGTGGGCAACCGATTTACAGCCCTTTATCATGGGAATGCTGGTCTCTATCATTGTTGGCATGGCTTTGACACTTCCAATTAGCTCTGCCGCAATCTGTGCAGCACTTGGCCTCACAGGGTTAGCTGGTGGGGCTGCTTTGGCTGGCTGTTGTGCACAAATGGTCGGTTTTGCCATAATGTCTTTTAAAGCTAATGGTTTTGCAGGGTTAATTGCGCAAGGCTTAGGAACCTCAATGTTGCAAGTACCTAATATCCTTAAAAAACCTATCATTTGGTTACCCACAATTGTAACCTCTGCCATCACAGGTCCCTTAGCAACCATATTTTTCAAGCTAGAAATGAATGGACCCGCTATCGCTTCTGGCATGGGAACAAGCGGACTGGTCGGTCAAATTGGCGTCTATACAGGCTGGTTATCAGATATAGCCACTGGACAAAAAGCGGCCATCACCAGTTTTGACTGGATTGGTTTAGGACTCATCTCTTTTGTTCTACCAGCGGTAATCACTTGGATAATTTCCACTCTCTGCCAAAAGGCAAAACTATATACTGACAAGGATTTAAATCTCAACTTATAACAGTCTCAGATTGAAGAAAACGTTCATTTCGAACAATTTTCTTCAATCTTTTTTCTTTATGTTTAAAAACAATAAACCTCTTGGAAACACTCTCGTATCAACACTTTTAAGAGGGGCATTATTAAAGGTATAAAGGTCACCTCCTCGATAGTGTCATGTTCAAGAGGAGTTGTCTACTTTCTGGTCTGGGTTGATTTTTTACCTACCTCAGATTGACGAGTTTTCCTAGCCACTTATTTTTGAATTCATGGGTAAACAATTGTTTTCAAATGGTCTTTAGAGTACAATATTATTACCTTCAAAAAATTAGAAAGTGATTGGTATGGCATGGAATTCTTTCTCGTCCTTATCGTCTTCATTACCCTTTCTGGACTCCTCGGTACTTACTATGTAGCCAATCGTCCAACGGCTCTCCAAAGGCGAAATACAACCTTACGTTTGCAAGATTTAAAAGATACCATTCAGCAAGCTGATCGCCAAGTGAAACTTTTGGATAATTACTTAGCCGATCAAGACTACACACAGTATAGCATTGTTGCTCGCCAGTTATTACCCAAACTAGATCAAATCACAGCTGAATCGGAAGTTTTAAAAAATGACATGGACCTTAAAATCTATCGCCGCGTCACTAAAAAGGCCAATGATGTCAAGGCAGATGTTAATCTACAATTAGAACGCCTTCACATTGCTACTGACTTAGAACCAGCTAGCGAAGAAGAAACAATGCTTCTAAAACGGGCGCCAGAACTAACCACCATCTACCATAACATCCAACGTGATCACCGTACAATTATGGAAAAAATTAAGGAAGCTGATAATCAAGCTGAACTGACTGCCCTACACGAAAACAATATGCGACGTTTCGACGATATTCTGACGGGTTACTTAAAAATCAAAGAGGCGCCTAAAAATTATTACAATGCACAAGAGCGGCTAGCTGAAGCCAAAGAGGCACTGCATCAGTTCGACTTAGAATTAGATGAAACCTTGCGCCAACTCAACGAATCTGGTCTCAAAGACTTTGACGTCAGTCTACGTATGATGCGCGACAAACTATAATAATAGAAAGAAAAGGAAATTGACATGGCTGAATTTAATTTTGACATTGATAAAATTGCTAATAGTACTGTCGCTAAAACAGATAAGACCACCGAAATTATCGCTGCTGATTCAGAAACAAGCACAGGACAAATAGCCTTCTTAGAGAAATTGACACCTGAGCAGCGATCGGCTATCCAAGCCAAAGCTCCTGCTCTTGTCGATGCTTTTATAGATGACCAAAATTACCTGCTAGACTTTGGTACTTCTGCTGTCGAAGAGGTCAACAAGACTGTTAATCACATCCTCTCTGAACAGAAAAAACTCGAAATTCCACAAGTAGATGATTTACTTGCTGCGACTAATCGTGAACTCAACGGCTTTATCGCTAAATACAAAGACGTCAAACCTGCTGAATTAGAGAAAAAGCCAAACTTTATCGAAAAGATTTTCAATAAAAGCAAATCCAGCTTACAGGAATTCTACTTCGACTCAAAAAATATTGAACAAAAAATGGATAGCATGGCTGCCACTGTCGTCAAGCAAGAAGAAACCTTGGCGCGTAATATCGTGTCTGCTGAAATGCTAATTGAAGACAATACCGAATCGATCGAAAATTTAGTCGGTGTCATTGCCTTCTTAGAAGCTACTCAGAACGAGGGAGCCAAACGTGCTGCCAAACTACAAAAGCAAGTGGCTCTATTAGACAATGCTGATCCAGAATTCCATGCTAAGACAGAAGAATTGGCCCGCATGACTGAAGTTATCAATACTTTAGAACAACAACACACTGAGTATATCAGCCGTCTCTACGTGGCTTGGACGACAACACCTCAGATGCGTAACCTGGTCAAAGTGTCATCAGACATGCGTCAAAAACTCGGCATGCTCCGGCGCAACACCATTCCAACCATGAAGCTCTCAATCGCCCAATTGGGGATGTTGCAACAATCCGTTAAATCCGGCGCAACTGCAGATGCCATTGTTAATGCTAATAATGCCGCTCTTGAAATGTTGGCACAAACCAGCAAAGAAGCCATCCCTGCCCTTGAACGCTCCGCCCAAAGCCCAACCATGTCTATCGAATCAGTCACCGCATTAGCTGAAAGTCTAGTTGAACAAAATAATGGCATTATTGCTGCCATCGACAACGGTCGCAAGCAAAGGGCTCAACTCGAAACAGCTATCGTCAAATCAGCTGAAACGATCAATGATTCTGTCAAACTTCGCGACCAAAAGATTGTCCAAGCCCTCCTTAACGAAGGGAAAGAAGTGCAAAAAGACGTCGAAGCAGAAGAGATCACACCAGATAACCAGTAAAAAGCGTTCATTTCAAGATTGAACTCCTCCATTGAGGAGTTTTCTCTTACCCCAAACTGCTGGTAAATATGGTAAAATAGAGCTTATGGATAAATTAATCAAATCGATTTCAGAATCAGGTGCCTTTAGGGCTTATGTCCTTGATAGCACCGAAACTGTTAAACAAGCACAAATAAACCACCAAACCCTAGCATCATCAACAGTTGCTCTTGGACGTACCCTCATTGCCAACCAAATCCTAGCTGCTAATCAAAAGGGGGATAGTAAAATCACCGTCAAAGTCATTGGCAACAGCTCTTTCGGCCATATCATCTCCGTAGCAGATACCAAAGGAAATGTTAAAGGCTATATCCAAAACACCGGCGTTGATATCAAGAAAACAGCCACTGGTGAAGTTCTTGTTGGTCCTTTCATGGGCTCTGGTCAATTCGTTGTCATCGTTGATTATGGTACTGGAAATCCCTACACATCAACAACACCTATCGTCTCAGGTGAAATCGGCGAAGACCTCGCTTTCTACCTAACAGAAAGTGAGCAAACTCCTTCTGCTGTGGGTCTCAATGTCCTCTTAGATGAGAACGACCAAGTCAAAGTAGCAGGGGGCTTCATGCTCCAGGTCCTTCCCGGTGCGACTGAGGAGGAAATCAGCCGCTACGAGCAGCGTATCCAAAACATGCCAGCCATTTCAACGCTCCTTGAATCCGAGGACCACATTGACGCCCTGCTATCAGCTATCTATGGTGATGAGCCGTATAGACGTCTGTCAGAAGAAACCATCGGTTTCAACTGCGATTGCTCGCGCCATCGTTTTGAGTCAGCTCTTGCTTCCCTACCAATCGCTGATTTAACAGACATGAAAGACAAAGACCACGGGGCTGAAATTGTTTGTCAGTTCTGTGGCACAAAATACCGATTTAACCAAGATGATTTGGAGGCAATTATCCGTGACAAAGCTTAATTCATCCTTTATGATTGGAAACGTCGAAATCCCGCATCGTACGGTCTTAGCACCTATGGCAGGGGTCACTAACTCAGCCTTTCGTACCATCGCTAAGGAGTTCGGAGCAGGACTTGTTGTCATGGAGATGATTTCTGAAAAAGGATTACTCTACAACAATGAAAAGACCCTCCACATGCTCCACATTGACGAAAATGAACACCCAATGTCAATCCAGCTCTTCGGTGGTGATGCCGAAGGCCTAAAACGTGCCGCGGACTTCATCCAAGCCAACACCAAAGCTGATATTGTTGACATCAATATGGGGTGCCCAGTTAACAAGGTCGTCAAAAACGAAGCCGGTGCTAAATGGCTCAAAGATCCAGACAAGATTTACCACATCGTTAGCGAAGTGACATCTGTCCTTGATATTCCCCTAACTGTTAAAATGCGTACTGGCTGGTCCGATAGTTCACTCGCCGTGGAAAATGCCCTTGCTGCCGAGTCTGCTGGTGTCTCTGCTCTTGCTATGCATGGTCGTACGCGCGAACAAATGTACCGCGGACATTGTGACCACGAAACACTGGCTCGCGTCTCCAAAGCCATCACAAAAATTCCATTTATCGGCAATGGTGACGTCAAAACGGTTCATGATGCAACTTTTATGATTGAAGAAATCGGCGTTGATGCCGTTATGGTTGGTCGTGCCGCCATGAACAACCCGTACATCTTTACACAAATCAATCACTTCTTCGAAACCGGTGAAGAATTACCAGACTTACCCTTTGCTAAAAAATTAGACATCGCTGAAGACCACCTCAAGCGCCTAGTTGAGCTCAAAGGTGAGATGATTGCTGTCCGTGAATTCCGCGGACTTGCACCTCATTACTTGCGTGGTACAGCAGGCGCAGCTAAAGTCCGTGGCGCCGTCTCACGTGCAGAGAGCTTCCAAGAAGTTCAGGACTTATTTAATACCATTCGATAAAAATCATGACCACCCGTCTAACAGATGGTTTGAACAGGGGCTATAAGAGCCCACATCGCCAGCCAACGCTTAAAGACGCTGGCTTTTACCTTGTGTTCAAGCCTAATTGCTGTTGACTCGTCACTTGCCTCTTATGACATTAGGGTTGAACACTTTTATTGTATCGCGTTTGGAGTTTTTTCGTATAACAGTCGAGGCGTACCCGCATAGCGGGAGATTTATTTGTTTCGCAGCTATTGGAGCGAGACTGGGCTTAAAGCCACATAAAAATAACACTCACCTCAAAGACTGTTGAGGTGAGTTTTTCGTAACCATCTAACAAGGAGACATCTATCATAATTTGCTAGCCCCCAAGTATACTAAGTTAGTAGAAAATAGAAACTGGAAGATAGATACCGTCCTACTATATGTTTACTATTTAGATTGGTAAGTAGATACAAGGTCATCACTAGTTTGTAACCATTTTTCTAAGTATTTTCTTAAGTTTCTTCTTCTGTTCAGTTGTCATCTTATTTTTCGTTGCATCATGGTTATTGAGAGTTCCTACATGGGTTGAAATAATGCCATATTTATCAATAATAATCAAAAATGGCACAGACAAATTCCCAGTTTCATATTTCTTATATATAGCTTCTAACTCTGTTCGGTGTTTTTTAGTGAAACTTTTATCTTTGGTATCAACAGCAGAAGCACTTAATTTTTCCTCTTGTAAAACTTCATCAAGGACAGGTAAGAGCTCTTGGCACCAAGGACACCGTTTAAATCCAAAATAGTAAATACCAGGCTTATTTTTAGCCAGGTATGCCATCGTAGTATTGATTGGAGGTGAAATAAACTGTCGAGACTGTTCGATAGAAAAGACCTCGTTTTTAGAGGAATTACTAAATACAAAATAATAAATTAAAGATAACCCTAGCAAAAAAGCTGATAGTATAGTAATAAATTGTTTCATTTTTTTCTCACGATATTCAATATTGACATCAAAATTACTTCTCCATCTGTTGTAAAAGGTAATAGATTGAGAATATTTGACAAGCATAATATCTTCGTATAAAAGCTAATAATATCTCTACCATTAATAAACATACCTAATATAATTAATATTGTCGGAGCTATTCCGGATACCAAAATGTTATTAATGTTATTTCCCGTACTTTTATAGACAATAGATGGACTTCGTAAACTGGCTTTTACTTTTGGAGACAATCCAAGACAGTAAGCAGTCAGGTAATGTATTCCTTCGTGAACTATAACTAACCCTAATGTAATAATTAATATAAAAAACAGTATAAGAAGATTTATCTTTTATTCCTCCTTCTCATTATCATGTAATATATACCACACCAGATGGATATGACTCCTAAGTAAATCCAGATAATTTTAGAGGTAAATCCAAAAATAGTGTAAAGGCCACTTGAATCCTCAGTGCTTTTTATATATAGTCCCATGAGTGTTACTCTTTCTGAGTTTATTACCTGAAAGAGTTCAACACCGTAGTCTATCAAAAAGACTATAACCCATAGTAAAGTAGCATAAGAGAACTGTTTAATTAGTTTTTGCATATTTTATGCCTCTTTCCTTTATTAAAATATAAAACAATAATAATGACAGAATAACTAATGATGTGATTATTAAAAATATTGAGGATTTTATAGTAATTAAGATGATTATGTTTAGAAATAACAGAATTACTGAAACGACTTCATTTAAACTACTTTCTGATTTTGGGAATAAAAATCCTACAATGACAGAGACAATTGATAAAGAACTCCCCCAAAGTAAACTCTCAAAATCTTTCGAAAAAAGAACTTCTACTACGAGTAAAGGTATTTGAACAATAAATATACTCATTACAATCTCCAACCACTCTCTCTTTACAGATATACCCATAAGGTTATATAATTTTCGGATTTGTAAAGTGCTGTCGGCATAGTGAAGAAAAATTATATTTAAGAAAGGATATAGTGGAGACATAACTTTAATCATCGTATTAAAGTCAGTTGTGATGCAAGAATAAATTACCAATGTGGAAAAAATAAATAGTGACGATGCACACAATTTTGTACGAAGCACACTTTTTAATACATTTGTTAAATATCTTGGTAGAGGGATATGCAGATACTTTCCTCCTAAGAAAGACTCTTCCATATCATCATACGTTATTAAAAAAAGTACCAAACATATTATCATCATGACAAGAAAACTGACGACTGCTAAGTATATTGGAGGTTGAATGTGTTTGGCTAAAAAGAATTCCACTCTAAACCTTCCGATATAAAAATAAAACATTGTGGAAGTCAGTATCACAAAGGAAATAACACCTTTTAGTTTAGAAAAATATTTTTTAAAGTATTTGTTAAAAAAATTATAGATAGAATGACTAGCCATATATCCAACCAAAAAAGAACAATGACAGGAAAAAAATAGTAAGCCAGAAATTGGTAGATCACCAATCACCTGTAGTCCTGGCATCATAATAATAAAAAAAAGTTCATAGATAACTATAGAGGTCACTAACTTAAACAAGTGAATAGCATATTTTATTTCTAACCCCAAGAATGGAAGCATTCTTGCAGTAAACAAAGAACTCTTTTTTATTAATATAATCGATTGAGACAGCTGAAAAATAAAGATACCAACAATAAAAGATAAATTATTATAGCTACTAATTGATAATTTGATAACCATAGCTAACTCTGAAAGAGAAAAATCATTTCTATTCTGCCCCAATTTTGCAAATTCAACAGCATTAATGTAAAAATAATAAAAATAAGCAAGGAAAAATAAAGAGATTACACTAATGCGCCCAAATTTACTTTTAAAGATAGGACGGTTTAATACACCATGGAAAGAATCATTAATAAAAAGTGTTAAAATCTCCCATATATTTTTGTAATTTATCAAATTTTTCACCAGTTTGTCCTATTTGTTTAATTATGTTCTTAATATCCTGACTTAGTCCCTTATAAGGTAACAAGCATCCTTTGGACATTATATAGATATTGTTAGAGAAACGATTAAGAGTATTCATATCGTGAGACACTATTACAAAACTTCTGTATCTTTTTTGAAAATTCAATAATTCTTCTAGTAATAGAGCTGTATCAAAATCCAATCCACTAAATACTTCATCCGCTAAAATGTAAGGAGTTCCCGAACAAAAAGCTGCAATAATTTGAATTTTCTTTTTCATTCCGAAAGAATATTTTTCTAATAAGACGTCTTTAAATTCTTTCAAATCAAAAATTTCCAGTAATATATCGATTTGATTATAATTAGCATTCTTATAATGTTTCAAAATAAAAGTCAAGTATTCAATGCCAGTCATATATTCTGGTAAATAAAAGTCCGATGGGATATAAAATATCTGCTCTTTATATTCTTTACTTCCAATTTTGTAACCGTTACAAATAATTTCTCCTGTACTGTACGGGATCATCTGTGCTAGGACGTTCAAAAACGTTGTTTTACCACATCCATTCGTTCCAACAATAATGCTGATTTCAGAATCTGGAAATGTACAGGTAATTCCATTTAAAATGTTATCACTCTTAAATGATTGGCTTAATTCACATATATTAAACATATCTTCTCCTAACAATTAGAGAGCTTAGTTTTCTTTAGCTAAGCTCTCTAATTGTTTACTTACATGCAACTCCCATTTGTCCTGACTTAGGCCAATTATATCGCACATTAAAAGCAAAAGAACGACCTCTACTCGTGCAGTACCAAGCATATAAACCAACTGCAGCTAGAACAACAAGGGCTACTACAACCCAAATCCACTTATTTTCCATAGTTTCTTCATATTTTTTATTTAAATAAAGTGAATATTGAATGATAGATGAGTTAATTTTATACGTTAAGTGGCTTAATTTATTAAACACTTTCTATTCCCTATTTATAATTTTATTTTATGATAACGATACTTTGATGTCAATATTTATTTAAAATTAAATTATTTTAAATAAAGGAACTAATTCTGGCGATGATATTATAGTTTTTTAGGGAGCTCCCAAAATCGAAGATAGTTAATTTTATAAAAGAATCTATAAATCCAAAAAAACTAAAAAGACTTAGCCTTTGTAATACAGAGCTAAATCTTTTCGATAATTAATTATCCAACTTTTGGGGTGCAGTTCAAGTCTTCGTTTCTATCAACGCTCTTCGAAAATCAAACTCAGGCGTCGTTGACTTGATTTGATAAATTTCATGTCTACCTGTATCAGTGTCTCCCAGTCTAAATGTGATTTTCATTGAGTGTCGTCTGCTGCATTAACTTTGAAATATCATCACTTCCGACTTACCTTACTCAAGTACGGTCCGCATCTCAGTTCCTTGTTTGACAGTTAATTCATTTGACTATATAGGCAGCAAGCAAAAAGTCTCTGATTGATTCAGAGACTTTTTAACAACAATTAAACCATATCAAATTTAAGTTTCCCTTGTTTGACACCGATTTTGAGAATATTACCAGCAGCTAGTTCCCCTGAAAGAACCAGTTCTGCCAAGTGATCTTCCACTTGTGTCTGGATAGTACGGCGCAGTGGACGTGCACCCATTTCAATATCATAGCCATCCTCAGCCAAATGTTTGAGAGCTGACGGCTGGAATTTAAGAACAATATCTTTTTCAGCCAATTGTTTAATCAACGGTTGAACCATAATCTTAACCACTTCTTTCATGTGGTCTTGCGTCAAGCTGTGGAAGACAACTTTTTCATCAATACGATTGATGAACTCAGGACGATAAGCCTTCTTAAGTTCTTCCAAGATACGTTTTTCCATCGCCTCATGGTCATGTGATAGATCTTGCGCTCCAAAACCGACTGTCTTATCATCACGAAGTGCCGTCGCCCCAAGGTTTGAAGTCATAATAATCAGGGTATTTGAAAAATCAACCTTGCGCCCACGAGAATCTGTTGAAACACCATCGTCAAGCACTTGAAGTAGCACATTGAAAATATCAGGATGGGCCTTTTCAACCTCATCGAACAAGAGAACCGAATAAGGTTTCTGACGAACTTTTTCTGTCAGTTCGCCCCCCTCATCGTAACCAACATATCCTGGAGGGGCACCGTTCAGACGTGAAGCGGCAAATTTCTCCATGTATTCAGACATATCAAAACGAATAAGGGCTGATTCATCATCGAAAAGAACTTCTGCTAAGGCCTTAGCCAACTCTGTCTTACCAACCCCAGTCGGTCCCAAGAACATGAAAGACCCAATTGGACGTTTACCAGTTCGAATGCCAGACTGATTACGACGAATCGCACGACTGATAGCCGAAATTGCTGTATCTTGACCAATAACACGTTTATGTAATTCTTTTTCCAAATTAAGATACTTTTGATTATCTGCCTGCGTCATTTTTTCCACAGGAATCCCTGTCAGACGACTAAGAGTAGCCATGATATGGTCTTCGCTTACCTTGACAATTTTGGGAGTAGCAAGGGTGTCTTCTTTTTTAAGTAAACGCGAAACAGTCTTGAGATCTCCACTTAAAAGTGCTTCATCAATTGGCGAAAGCTCTGCTTGAACTTCTTTTTTTACCATGGTTTGAACAGTCGCACTAGCCTCATCTATCAAATCGATAGCCGAGTCCGGAAGGTTTTTACTGGTCATATAACGATGAGCAGCTTTAACAGCTGTCATCAGGGCATCATCCGAAATCGATACATGATGATAGGCTTCATAACTCGGACGAAGTCCTTTGAGAATCTCAAAGGCATCTTCAACAGCAGGCTCTTCAATAATGATTTTAGCAAAACGGCGCGACAGCGCTGCATCTTTTTCAATATGCTTTTGGTATTCTTCTTGGGTGGTTGCGCCAACCATATGGAGGGTGCCACGAGAAAGAGCTGGTTTGAGAATATTAGCCGCATCCAAGGTACTGTCCATCCCACTGCCAGAACCCATAATCGTGTGCATTTCATCCACAAAGAGGATAATATGCCCATCCGTCTCGATATCTTCGATGATTTGATTCATACGCTCCTCAAAATCACCACGGAATCGGGTTCCTGCAACCACGCTCATCATATCTAATTCCAGAACTCGCATATCACGCAGCTCATAAGGAATGTCACCACCAGCAATGCGTTGGGCTAAACCATAAGCCAAAGCTGTTTTACCAACACCAGCATCACCGACTAGGACGGGATTATTCTTAGTTTTACGACTGAGCACCTGTACCATACGAGAAATTTCTTTGTCGCGGCCCACAACCGTTTCTAAAGCGCCAGCCTGCGCCATAGCTGTTAAATCGCGTGTGAAATCCGATAATTCTCCAGCTGTTGATGGTGGTTTCATCATATCTGTGAAATTATTAGCCTTAGGGCGTTTGGGTTTTTTCAACTCGTGAATGGATTTGACTTGATCTTTGGTAAAGCCCGCATGCTTCTCTAAACTTTGACGGAGACTAAAAATCGAAGACCCCTCACCATCGTTTTTGAGTTTAAATCCAGCTAATTCCAAGATACGGATGGGCATCATTTGCGGATTTAGGAGCATCGCCATCAAGACATGCTCAGTACCAACCTCGTCATCTCCAGTAATCTGACTAATTTGTTCCGCAAAAGCCAAGATGTCAGCGGTCGCTACTGATTGCTCATGAAGATCAAACTGATTAATGCTCTCATCAAAAGTCTTCTCCGACGCTAAAATAGCAGCTGCAAAATAATCATTTTCACCAGTCTCACTGTCAAATTCTCGGAAAGTTAATCCTGCAATGGTTTCATCACTGGAAATTAATCCAAGCAAAAGATGCCAACTTTCTAGCAATTGGCAAGAGAACTGTGTTGCAATAATTTGTGACAGGCCAAAAACTTCCTGCATTTTTTGTGAATACTTAACCATTATGATTCCTTTTTCCTATCCAACCGATGGAGGAGTTTCTTTAACATTCTAGTTCTAATAAAAGGGGCATCTTGTCCTAATACGGCATCAGAAGTCATTGATAACAGCAAGTTGCCTTCTCGCTCCGTGATCACCTTTTCTTCAAATAAGAGTTGAATAAGATCATCAAAAACCTGTTGGCTAACTCGCTCACCAATGGTTGCCATCAAAGAACCCAGCAATTGATGATTATCTGAAAACTTAACCTTGGCAATACGGATGTAGCCGCCACCACCACGTTTACTTTCAACCAAATAACCTCGACTCTCTGTGAAACGTGTCTTTATAACATAGTTGATCTGACTGGGAACAACCTGAAAAGACTCAGCCAGATGAGATCGCTTAATTTCGGTCATACCTGACTGAGCCAACAACTGCTTGATATACTCTTCAATCTGGTCCGAAGTATTTTTTGACGACATTAAGGACTCCCTTTCTTACTTTGACTATAACTGACTATAATTATATCAAATTTTTAAGACATTTAAAACCTTAAACCTTAAACCTTAAGCCTTAAGAATCCTTAGACAGACGAAAAATGTCGGACAATTCCCTCAAGTCTTTTCCGTTTGTTCACCATGTGATATAGTCGAATAAATTAACTTTGAGACAAAGAACTGAGATACGGGCAACAATTGAGTAGGGTAAGGCGAAAGTGAAGATGTCTCAATCTTAATTCAAAAGACTATAAATCCGCAAGACAATAAGAGATAAACTACCTCCTACAAAGGGGAATTAATAGCATTCTAACCCCATATCCTGAATAACTTGGGTTGACATCAGTGGTGTCGCAATCAAACCGATATTACCAGTTATGATAGCCATACTAGTAACAAAGGTTTGACGACCGTCAATGTCACAAGAGTTTGCGACACTTGCAGAAATCGCTGATATCCCACCCACAAAACCAGAAACAAGCAAGAACGCACCTAAGTAATAGAAAACAATAGCGGCATTGTCAAAAATGGCGACTCTGCCCTATTAGACTGCTTCAAAATCAAAAATAGCGGCAATCCAGTCTCTGTGTACAATCGATTATATAGTAAAATGAATTAACTTTAAGACAAATAACTGAGAGGCGGGCAGCACTTGAGTAGAGCAAGGTGAAAGCGACGATGTCTCAACCTTAATTCAAAAAACTATAGTTAGGAAGAAATGACTTGTTTTGTCATAACATTACAATTTCGCTATTTCTAAATTTTGTTAAGTATTAGCCCTTTTAGTCGCGTTTAGCCATAAGAAAGGCACCTCTTTTAACGAGGTGCCCTAGATTAACGATTAATCAATTATTTACCAAGAGCTGCTGCCATTGTAGCTGCAACTTCGTTTTCAAAGTCATTTGAAGCTTTTTCAATACCTTCACCAACTTCGAAACGAGCAAATGCAACAACTTTAGCATTTACTGATTCTAAGTATTGCTCAACTGTTTTGCTGTCATCCATGATGTAGACTTGTGCAAGAAGTGTGTATTGTTGGTCAACTTTAGTGTTATCAAGCATAAAGCGATCCATTTTACCTGGGATGATTTTGTCCCAAATTTTTTCTGGTTTACCTTCAGCAGCAAGTTCTGCTTTGATGTCTTCTTCAGCTTTTGCAATTACTTCATCAGTCAATTGTGCTTTTGATCCATACTCAAGGTGTGGAAGAGCTGGTTTGTTAACCATAGCACGTGATTCGTTGTCCTGATCGATAACGTGGTTCAATTGTGCTAATTCATCTTTAACAAATTGCTCATCAAGTTCAGTATATGAAAGAACTGATGGATTCATTGCAGCGATATGCATTGAAATTTGCTTAGCAAGGGCTTCGTCGCCACCTTCGATAACTGAGATAACCCCGATACGTCCACCATTATGTTGGTAAGCACCGAAAGCTTGATCATCTGTTTTTTCGATAACAGCAAAGCGACGGAATGAAATTTTTTCTCCGATGGTAGCTGTTGCGTTAACATATGCTTCTTCAAGTGTTTCACCTGAAGCCAATTTAACGTTAACAGCTTCTTCGTTGTTAGCTGGTTTAGCTGCTGCAAGTGCTTTTGCAGTTTCGTTTACCAATTCAACGAATTGAGCGTTTTTAGCAACAAAGTCAGTTTCAGCGTTAACTTCAACAACGGCTGCAACATTACCAGCAACGAAAACTCCAGTCAATCCTTCAGCAGCTACGCGGTCAGCTTTTTTAGCTGCTTTGGCCATACCTTTTTCACGAAGTAATTCAATCGCTTTATCCATATCGCCATCAGTTTCAACAAGTGCTTTTTTAGCGTCCATAACACCAGCACCTGATTTTTCACGCAATTCTTTAACGAGTTTTGCAGTAATTTCTGCCATGAGTAGATCTCCTTAACCTATAATCTGAGACAACAATTCCTGGGTATCAGTTCTTGTTACTCTTTAATAACTAACCAAATAAAAACAAAAGAGACTAGGGCTTAGCCCTGCCCCTTTCGCAAGTAATGTCCATTCTTGCCAATCAAGCTCAAATGGTAAAGTGGACCAGTGTCCTTGTTACTTTTCTTAGTTGTTGTCGCCTTCTACAACTTCAACGATTTCTTCGATTGATTCTGCGCTTGCTTCTTCTTGGAAGTCAACACCAGCATCTTCGCCTTGGTTACCTTCGATAACAGCGTCAGCCAATTTAGAAGTAATCAATTTAACGGCACGAATAGCATCGTCATTTGCTGGGATGATAACATCGATCTCATCTGGATCAGCGTTTGTATCAACCATAGCTACAACTGGGATACCAAGTTTTTTAGCTTCTTTAACAGCAATTTGTTCTTTATGTGGGTCAACGATGTACATAACATCTGGAATACGAGGCATATCTTCGATACCACCCAAGAATTTTTCAAGACGTGCACGTTGTTTGTTCAACAAGGCAACTTCTTTCTTAGGAAGAACGTCGAAAGTTCCATCTTCTTCCATGCGTTTGATCTCTTTCAATTTAGCGATACGTTTTTGGATTGTATCCCAGTTTGTAAGAGTTCCACCCAACCAACGGTGGTTGATGTAATATTGACCAGCACGAGTAGCTTCTTCTGCAACTGCTTCAGCTGCTTGTTTTTTAGTACCAACGAACAAGATAACTGCATCGTTTGCTGCTGCGTCACGAACGAAGTCGTAAGCTTGATCAGCTAATTTTACAGTTTGTTGAAGGTCGATAACGTGGATACCGTTACGCTCAGTAAAGATATACTTAGCCATTTTAGGGTTCCAGCGACGAGTTTGGTGACCAAAGTGAACACCAGCCTCAAGAAGTTGTTTCATTGAAATTACTGCCATGAGTAGTTTCTCCTTTTATGTTTTTTTCCTCTTCCAGCCGTCAACTTGCAAGACCACCACGCGGGCAACAGCCCCACAATGGAGCCAGAATGAGTATTTATTGCCTAAGCAACTAGTACAGTCTATCAAAAATCATACCAAAAAGCAAGTCATTGCCTGACATTTTAGCGGCTTCTTTACCCTTTAGATAAATGATTTGTACACATGCGGATGCATTCGGATTTTCTTTTGAACTCCAAAGAGTTCACTTAACCACTTGGTTCAGTCTAATTGGCAACCTTTTATTATCAAGCAATACGGCTACTTGCTATCCTAAGTAACGCAAAAGAAGTGGAGATAGCCTTCTCAAAAGGTGCTCTCCTACTTCTTTAGAGTGCTTGATACAGCCTTGACTTAGTCAGATATAGGATTTCGAATGAGATAGTCAAAGGCGCCGATAGCTGCTGTTGCTCCAGAGCCCATGGAAATGATGATTTGCTTGTAGGCAGAATCCGTACAATCCCCCGCGGCAAAAACACCTGGAATGTTAGTGGCACCCTGCTTGTCAACCACAATTTCACCTCGCTGGTTCAACTCAATACCGCTATCGCTTAACCAAGAGGTGTTTGGAACCAGACCAATTTGTACAAAGACACCCTCTAAGGAAATGCTCTTGTCTTCTTTAGATTCACGGTCGCTATAACGTAACCCTGTCACTTCAGTATCTCCTAAAATCTCTTGAGTAGCAACATTTTTCAGAACGGTTACATTGTCAGTTTGTGCAATTCGTTCTTGTAAGACTTGATCAGCTTTCAGTTCTGGTAAAAACTCTAAAACATAAACATGCTTAGCTAGGCCGGCTAGATCCAAAGAAGCTTCAAGTCCAGAGTTTCCACCACCGATAACAGCCACGTCTTTCCCTTCAAAAAGCGGGCCATCACAATGTGGGCAGTAGGTGACGCCTTTATTACGAAATTCAGCTTCCCCTGGAACGTTAATATTGCGCCATTTGGCACCTAGGGCCAGAATGACTGTTTTCGCCTCTAGAACAGCACCATTTGACAAGGCTAAGGTAATCACTTTGTCTTTCTCAACAGAAGTCACTTTTTGGGCTTTAATGATGTCAACATCGTAACTCTTAGTGTGTTCCTCTATTTGCGCCATCAACTTAGGACCTTCTGTATAGAGGTTTCCGATCATGTTTTCAATGCCAACAGTCTCCATGACTTGTCCACCAAATGTCTCAGCTACTAAGCCTGTTTTCAAACCTTTTCGCGCAGCATAGATAGCCGCACTATTACCAGCTGGACCGCCGCCAACGACTAGGACGTCATAGACTCCCTTATCGGCAAAGGCTTCTTTTGACAATGGACCTGACACCTTATCTACCAACTGTTCAATAGTTGCGCGACCTGATGACCACTCAGAACCATTTAAATATACCGTTGGAACAGACATGATTCCTTTAGATGTTACCTCATCTTGAAACATCCCTCCTTCGATCATCGTATGCGAAATGTTGTCATTTAATACCGACATGATATTTAAGGCTTGAACCACATCGGGACAGTTATGACACGTTAGACTAACATAGGTTTCAAAGTGAAGTTTTTGATCAATAGCTCTGATCCGATCCATCAGATCTGACTCAATTTTCGGAGCACGACCAGAGACTTGCAAAATAGCCAAAATAAATGATGCAAACTCATGTCCTAATGGAATTCCTGAAAAGATGATCCCACTAGCTTCTCCTTTTTTTGAAACTTGAAAACTAGGAATTCTCTCCAGAGTTATCGTCTCACGACTAATACGATCTGACATAGTCTCAATTTCCGTGATAAACTCATCCATTTTTTGAGAATTGGTATCATCGCCAAGACAAACCTGCAATACAATATCTGACTCCAATAACTCTAAATAACTTTGAAGTTGAGATTTGATGTCGTTAGATAATGTCATAGACGTCCTCCTCGTTTTTCGTTTTTCTGATTATATTTTTCCAACTAAATCTAAACTTGGCGTCAAGGTTTCAGCGCCTTCTTTCCACTTAGCGGGACAAACTTCTCCTGGATGCTCGCGAACATACTGAGCTGCATGAATTTTATCAATCAAGGTGCTAGCATCGCGTCCAATACCATCAGCATTGATTTCCATCATTTGAATGATACCATCAGGATCCACAATAAAGGTTCCCCGTTGGGCGAGACCATCTTCTCCTAAGACGTCAAATCCTTGTGATAAAACGTGAGAAGGATCACCAATCATTGGGAAAGTGATTGTTCCCACGACATCAGACTCGTCATGCCAAGCTTTATGAACAAAGTGCGTATCTGTTGATACCGAATAAACTTCCACACCTAGTGATGTCAACTCCTCATACTGATCTTGTAAATCTCCTAATTCCGTTGGGCAAACAAATGAGAAGTCAGCTGGGTAGAAACAAAAGATAGCCCATTTACCTTTGATGTCGTCACTGCTAACTGTTATGAATTCACCTTGATGATAGGCTTGTGCTTGAAACTCAACCATTTCTTTTCCAATTAATGACATATGTGTATCCTCCTTAAATATAATGATATGGTTTAGTCCTATTATATAACAATAATCTTAAATATTCCTTTAGGAGGTACTGAAATGTTCGCGCTTCCATCATTGTTCTTATCAACTTTTCTGTGTCATTTAGTGACAAGTAAGTGAAAGTGACAGAAAATTGATAAACGATCTCCCACCACAGTGACTGTCGTTATCCCAAGACTCGTTATCGTCTTAAATGACCTTATTTCTCAATAGAAGTTTGTTAAAGATTACAAAAGTCAACAATTTGATTAGAGCATCTATGCTACAAGCAAATGATTGACTAGAAGAAAGAAAGTTGGAAGCTAGGTTGCTTAGAAGGGGCTTGCTAAAAAGAAAAGATTACGTTATATTGAAGGTAATTACTTATGGAGGCGCTTACAAATGGTAGATATCAACTTAAAATTACTTGGCAACCCCCAAATTTTTTTAAATGGCCAAGAACAATTTTTCACCTTTTCTAAAGTAAATGCCCTCCTCTACTACCTTGCCATCAATGGTTCTGTCAATCGCGAAGTCGTCGCTAGCTTACTCTGGGAAAACAAAAGTACCCAAACAGCTAAAAAGAATCTTCGAAATACTATTTACCAAGCCAATAAAGGAACTAAAGCTGATATCATTATTTGTCCTAACAGAAACACTATTACATTGAACCCTGATTTAAATATCACAATTGACGTTGACCTCTTTTTAAAGTCACCCAAACATCATTTGGATCTGTATCAGGGCGATTTTTTGCAGGGATTTTATCTCAAAAACTGTGAGGAGTTTGAGATTTGGATATCTAAGCTGCGCCTTCAATATGAACAAATCTTTTTGAAAGCCTCCTACCAAAAGGTAGAAGAAGGCCTTTCTCTTGATAACGAAGAAGATAATGAACAATACCTAAAACAACTCATTGATCGTGACGAATACGAAGAGCGACATTACCAATTATTAATGCGTTTTTACCAACAACAAAAACGTCCTAGTAAAGCCATTGAAACCTATTATCAATTAACCAATCTCCTCGAGAAAGAACTTGGTATTCAACCCAGTAACCAAAGCCAACAGATTTATCAAGAAATTCTAGCCAATCATCGCAATGATTGTACCGTTAGTCACTTTCTCCGAACCAGCGATACCTTTTTAGGACGAAGCGAGGAAATTCGACAATTGGAAACTTTTTTAGCCAGCTGTTTGAACAACCATGATGCCGAAATGATGCTCCTGATTGGAGACACTGGAATAGGAAAAAGAACCTTGGCTAGACAGGTTTTAGCTGCTCAAAGCTCACGCTTTCAAATGGTGACAGCGGAGTGTTTCCGCGAAGAATATGAGAGTCCCTTTCAACTATGGCGTACTCTCCTAAATCACTTAGGAGATCTGGTTATTCAACATAGATTACTAACTCCTCAGAGTTGGAAAATGTCTTTGAAACAACATTTCACCACTATCCTTGGGCAAACAGAAAGCGATGATCATTCGGTTTCACCTAAGCAATTAAACGCTCTTAGCTACTTCCTTGTAGATATCTTACAGCAACTATCTGCCATTAGACCAATGGTTATTCTGATTGAAGATATCCACTGGATTGATCAAGGAAGCTTAGCAATTCTTCAAAAGGTTATTCATCAAGTTACAGCTAGTCCTCTAGCGTTCATCTTTACCAAACACCCGGGAACACCGATTCATCTAGAACATTATTTGAATGCCTTAACGAGTCAAAAGAAATTACATGCCATCGTACTAGAGCCATTCACGCGCCAAGAAAGTTTTGATTTTATTCATAGTCAACTAATTAATCAGACAATCGATCCCGAAGAGTTCGAACGGCTCTATCAAGTCAGCCAAGGCATCCCCTTCTTTCTATCTGAATACACCAAACTCCTTATCAATAAAGAGAAGTTTGTTCCTCTCACACCAGCAATCAAGGCTAAGCTGGGGCTAAAGTTAGCCAATCTAAATAGTTTAGCTAATGAACTATTAAATCTTTTAGCCTGCTGTCCTCAAGCAGTCCCACTTAATACCCTCGCACAGCTAATGTCTGTTTCCTTAGAGGAAATCATAGCTATTGTTGATAATCTTTGCAGCTACTACATTTTAATGGAATCTAACCAAGATGATGATATCGTCATCAATTTTCGAAAACAGATCGTGCGACTTTATTGCTACGATAGATTATCCAAATCGAGAAAACAACTGCTTCACGGACAGATTGCTAAGCGTTTGGAAGAAACGCTTGCTATTTTGCCACCTACACCAAAACTGTTACAAGAAATAGCCTACCATTTTGACCAATCTCATCAAGATATCAAAGCATTAGAATATAGCCTGAATTATCTCGATAACACCTTGGACTATCAACATGAACTTTTTCCCATTTATTCTAAATATTTAGCACGAAACGAATTGTCAACAGATGACCATCAAAAACTCATCGAAAAACAATTTAAAAATGTCCAAGAACGCATTGAACATTTGGAAGCAAAGTATGAAAATAATAGGGATTTTCAAGAGTTAGTGGTTCGTTTTTCTTACTTGGAAGGACGTTACGATATTCGAATTGGTCGCTACCAAGAAGGCATTAGACATATTCGAAAGGTTATCGCCCTGGCGACTGATCTCAAACAATCTTCTTTTTTATTAGAAGGCTACCGACAACTCATCCACTACTGCATTCAAGTAGAAAATAAAGTCGAGATGAAATACTACGCCGAACTATCTTTAGAAGCCGCTGTAGCTGCCAATCATTTTGAAGCTATCGCAATTAGTTTAAGGTTTAAAGGGCTCTATCATCTGATCATCGGAGACTTGGACGAAGCTAAGCGACTTTTAAGGCAATCCATTGATTTTTTCAAGGTTACTCCCTCTTTAGAATCTCAATACACGATTCAAATAGCGGCTGCTTTAGACTATTTAGCCGAAATCTATCAAATCAAGCAAGAATTTGATAAAGCCATTCATTATCAAGAAACGGCTATAAAACTAACCGAAAAAGCAGATGCTGAAGTGCCTGCAAGCGTCTTTTATATCGGATTAGGTATTTCCTACTTCATCATTGGTCAGCTTGATACTTCAGAGCAGATGTTAACCATTGCTAGACAAGGTCTTAACAAACATCTACGCCCTTGGAAGGAAATCCAGTTAGACATTTACTTGGCTATCGTCCAATGGAAAAAAGGAGTTACTGGTCCTGTTATAGACTTACTAAGACAAAAGGATAAACTGGAATCTAGGTATGGTAATCCAAGAGATAAAGGCTTTATTTATTACGTTATGGCAGTGGTTAAATACCATCTACTAACTGCTAAAGAGTCGTTAAGCGAATCCGATTGCTATTATTTAGAAGCGACACTAACAGAATCTTTTGAACGATATTACGAGATTGCTATGGCTAATCTTAATCCTTATCGTGATCACCACCTCTGTTGTGAATTGACACGTTTACGACAAAATTAGCTTAGTTCACACTAAAAACTCCCCATAGTCGCTCTTAAAGAGGTGACATGGAGAGTTTTTTGTGGCTCTTTGTCAACTGTAGTGGGTTGACTTATAGTTAACACCGAGAGAGGACCAGTTTGGTCTTCTCTTTTGTTGTATTCAAAGCAAGATAAATCCGTTTTTTGAAGTTTTCGAAGTTCCTAAAGCCAAAAGCATTTCGCTTAATGACTTTAATAAGGTTGTTGGTCGCCTCTAGTTTGGCATTGGAATAAGGTAGTTTCAGGGCGTTGATAATCTTTTCCTTGTCTTTTAGAAAGGTTGATAAGACGGTCTTGAAGATGGGATGGACTTGTTTGATGGTATCAGAAATGAGTTCAAAGAAGTGTTTCTCCTGCTTTTCTTGGAAATGAAAGAGAAGGCATTGGAAGAGTTCATAGTGGTGACGTAGCTCATCAGAGTAGCTCAAAAGACGTTGCACAATCTCTTGATTGGTCAAGTGCATGCGAAAAGTTGGACGATAAAACCGTTTATCGTTTAGGTTACGACTATCTTGTTGGATGAGTTTCCAGTAACGTTTCAAGGCCTTATATTCGTGAGATTGACGCTCAAATTGGTTCATGATTTGGATACGGAGACGGTTCATAGCGCGAGATAAATGTTGAATAATGTGGAACCTATCGAGAACAATCTTCGCCTTAGGAAACAGTGTCTTAGCGATGTCATAGTAGGGACTAAACATATCCATGGTGATGACTTTAACACGACTGCGCACCTTGTGAGAATACCGCAAAAAATGATTTCTGATGACAGCTTGCGTCCGACCATCAAGGATAGCGATAATCTTGTTAGCATCGAAATCTTGGGCAATAAAGCTCATCTTTCCCTTCTTAAAAGCATACTCATCCCAGGACATGTTCTCGGGTAACCAGGTTAAATCGGTCTTGCACTCAAAGCGGTTGAGCTGCCGATAGACGGTTGACACAGAGACAGACAGGTCTTCAGAGATTTTTGTCATTGCCTCACGACTCATGAGTTTGTCGGTGATTTTGTGGTTAATGATGTTGGGAATCTGGTGATTTTCTCTGACCAGAGAGGTCTTAGCAACAGCCATTTTCCCACACGCTTGACATTTGAAGCGACGCTTTTTGAGACGAATCAGTACTTTACAACCCGCCATTTCCAGATAGGGAATTTTGCAAGGCTTTTGGAAATCGTACTTTGTCATTTTTCCTTGACAAACAGAGCATTGAGGGGGATCATAATCTAACTTGGCATGATACTCTCTGTGAGTGAAGAACTTGTCAAATGTCTTTTCAAAAGTGATGTTAGGGTCTTTAATGTCGAGCGAATCTTTGATATAATCTAGTTGTTCCATATGAGTCTTTCTAATGAGTGGTTTAGTCGCTTTTCATTATAAGTCATATGGGACTTTTTTGCTATATTCAAAAAGACTCCATAATCTCCGAGAAGAATTTACCCACTACAGAAATTATAGAGCCTTTTTTGTAATGTCGTGATAACCCTACTAAAACCTTTAACCGTGTTGCTGTGCCATGATTTGAACCAAATAGAAGACAAACGTTGCAGCAAGGTTAGCAGTGTGCTTATCAATATCATGTGGCGGAGATACTTCCACAATATCGAACCCCACTAACTTGCCACTGGCAGCAATATGTTGTAGCAACAAAACGGCTAGATTTGGATCAACACCAAGTGATTGAATGGCACTAACCCCAGGTGCTGAGCCGACTGCAAAGCAGTCCATATCAATAGTCAGATAAACTCTTGTTTGATTTGCTAAAAAATCATCAATCTTTTGACACACTTCTTGATAGCCCATTTTATAAATATCCTGGCCAGTTAAAAAATGAATGCCTTTTGACCTTGACACAAAGTCAAAGAGAAATAAATTATTATTATGTTCTTGAATACCTAATGCCAAGTAGTTAAATACTCTATCTTCTTGCAAGGCATCATCGAACATTTGGCGAAAACCTGTTCCAGAATTTGGACCCGTATAATCGTAAGGCCTTAGATCAAAGTGAGCATCAAAATTGATCACAGCTAAGTCATCATGACTAGCCAATGTTTGCCTCAATCCATGGTAGTGTCCATAAGCAGTTTCGTGCCCACCACCTAGTACAATCGGTTTGAGATTAAGATCACACATCCGTTTGATAGCCTTGGATAAACTCATTTGTAGTTGTTCCAAAGAACGATTAGGACCATCAATATCTCCCACATCATAGACCATGACCTTATCCCCTAAATGCCATGGTAACTTAGCTAACTGACTACGAATAGCCCACGAACCTTCAACTGCACCGACACGGCCATTGTTAATATAAACGCCCTTATCGCTTTTGAAACCAATGATTGCAAAATGCGTTCCCTCAAAAGGTATTAAGGAAGCATCATTGAGATCAAGAAAGGTCATGACCATACCCCATTTGGCGGTATAGAGATTGTCTTCTATGGCCCCATGGTAGTAACTAGTATTTGATGGATAATAATCTTCTAACACACCTATCCCCTCCTTATGCCTATCGGCAAATAGGTCTGGCTAACAAGACCTAACGACTATTTGCGACAAGCTAACTGTCAATCATTATATCAAAATTGTGCTAAAAAGGCTCTGACACTTGTCACAGCCTTTGATAAATAGCCTAGAATTGAATGGCAAGGTCAACAACCTCTTCAATTTTTTCAAGGAAATTTGGATTCTCTATAACAGCTGAAGCTTTGTTTAGTTCATCATAAATTTCAATGTCTTTATCATCTGATATCATGTCGACTTCTTTGCGGAAAAGATCATAAGCAACTTTTGTTCCAATACCAAGGTCATGATTGTCTGGTTTCAAATCTAGGGCTTGGCAGGCTGCCATAATCTCTGTCGCCACAATACGGCGAGAATTCTTAAGTATTTCGCCTGCTTTTCGAGCAGCTGTTGTCCCCATGCTGACAAAGTCTTCTTGATTTTCACAGGATGGGATAGAATCGACACTAGCTGGATGTGACAACACTTTGTTTTCGGATGCTAATGACGCACAAGCGTACTGAGTAATCATAAACCCTGAATTTAAGCCAGGATGTTTGACAAGAAATGATGGTAATTGACTCAACTGATGATTAACCAAGCGCTCTACACGGCGTTCCGAAACATTACCGATTTCTGAAATCGCAATGCCTAAAAAGTCAAATGGTTGGGCCATTGGTTCACCATGGAAGTTTCCTCCTGAAATAACATGGCCGTCTTTACAGATAATTGGATTATCAGTTACAGAGTTGATTTCAATATCGACTTTTGTTTTCACATAAGCGATACTATCTTTACTTGCTCCATGAATTTGAGGAATACAACGAAGAGTGTAAGGATCCTGAACCCTAGACTGTGTCGCTACCGTTGTATTCTGGCTGTCTTTCAATAGATTACGGATATTTCGCGCAGTTGCTAATTGACCACTTTGTGGACGGATGGTGTGAAGATTTTCTTCGAATGGGCTAGAAATACCATTGTGAACTTCAAGAGAGAGGGCTCCTGCTATATCTGATAATTTTAGTAGTTGTATCGCATCGTAAGTTGCCAAAGCTCCTATTCCCGTTAAGATAGTTGTGCCATTAATCAAAGCCAGACCTTCTTTGGCGGCTAAAGAAATTTTAGAAATGCCAGCTTTATCAAGAGCTTCTTGACCTGAAAGCAACTCACCCTTGTAATAAGCTTTCCCTAGACCCAGCATTGGCAACACCATGTGAGCAAGTGGAGCAAGGTCTCCTGAAGCACCAAGTGATCCTTTTTCAGGAATAAATGGATGAACTCCCTTATTTAATAATTCCAATAATTTTTCGATGGTTGATAAACGAATACCTGAATAACCTTTTACCAAAGAGTTAATCCGGATAAGCATAATGGCTCTGACCGCATCTTCTGCCAAAGGATCTCCATAACCGCTAGAATGCGTACGAATCAAATTTTCTTGAAGTTGGACGGTATCTTCTGTCGAGATGCTGACATTACAAAGAGAACCAAAGCCTGTCGTAATACCATAAACAACTCGTTCTTCTTTGACAATATCATCAACAATTTTTCGAGAAGCATTTACCGCTTCCACGGCACGATCATCGATTTGACAAGTCACGCCTTGACGCGCAACTGCAATCACATCTTCAAGGGTAAGGCTTTCGCCGTCTAGTTTTATCACTCTTGTCATATCTTTTCTCCTAGTTCTATTCTTTATATCAGATGATGATTGGCATGTTTCTTTCGGCCATGCATGACATAATAAACGCTACTTGCAATGACAATTCCTATGGCACCACGAACGAAGTGCATTGGATTATCACCCCAAATCATTAAAAGACTAATCACTACCGCTAATACTGGGATAACTGGACCAAATGGTACGCGGAAGACTACTTTTGCATCTGGTTCGTCTTTTCGTAATTTCATAACTGCTAGAGCAGTTGGGATGTATTGGAAGAAACGAAAGACTACACTCAAACCTGCCAAGGTTTCAAAAGAGCCTGTTAGTAAAAGTGCAATCGTAATCGCACTAGAAATAGCAACTGCTACAACAGGAGCTGCATTTTTATTTTCTTTGGCAATCGATGCTGGAAGCAAACCTTCTTTAGCAATCGCAGCACCAAACCGCGGTACCATGATAGATTCCCCCATATTTAATCCAGTAATTGAAATTAAAGCGCCAATCGAAACCAGCCAAGCGCCAACAGGGCCAATCATTTTAACAAATGCGTCTTGGACAGGAGCATTGGTATCCATGATACCACCACCTAGCATGGCGATCGTTCCGCCGATAATCAACATGTATAAGACAGAAACAATACTAATTGATCCTAAAATAGCACGTGGAACATTTTTTTCTGGATCCCGCATTTCACCTGCAACGATTGAGAGGGTTTCAAAACCAATAAAGCCATAGAAGATATAGACGGCAGTATTTGAGACAGCTCCTAATAAATTTGTTCCTGGTTCCAATTGAACAAAGGGTGTGAAGTTGGGTAGACCGTTCTTAATAAAGAATAGGGTACAGGCTGAGAAGGCAACGATTGGGATCAATTTAGCAATAGTTGCTGTAATGGTAAAGATTTTAGAAGTTCTCAAACCTGCAATATTCATCAGAGATAGCAGGATAACCAAAGCAATACTCAAAGGAATGTTGTATCCTTCAAATGCTGGAAAGGTGATAATGAACATCTTCGCAAAACCTGCTGCCATGGCCGCCCAGGCAAAGATGGTAACTGCCCATCCAAGAAAACCAACATTGAAACCAACGAAGTCACCAAAAGCGCGCTTCGAATATTGAAAAGCACCACCGTTTTTGCCAAAATACCCCGCAACTTCCGCAAAACAAACGGCTAACATGATGGTCAATATCGCTGTCCCAAACATGACAGCGATGGAAGCTGGACCAAGACCTTTATAAATTGACTGTGGCAAGAGAAAAATACCTGAACCAATAACGGCGTTTATCCCATAAAGAGTCGCACCACTCAAGCTAAACTTTGCTTTTTCTCTTTCTTGTTCATTCATATGATTTGACGCCATAATAATACTCTCCTTTTTTGTACATTTTGCGTTCAAATGTTAGCAATAAAGTCATCAGGTGATTATCCCAGTGAATGACTGGATGCTCTACCTGATCAAAGGGATGTCATAAAATAAGTAGCGATGAGAAACTAAGTAGTCCTCATAAAATGTGTAAACAACTTTCATCAAGACGCAACCACAGCCATAGTCACTGTTTGATGCTAATCAATCATCGTTGGGACAGAAATCATAAGGGATTGACGATTACCTACAAGAATGACTTCACTTTTTCCATAATCCAGCCCAAACGGCAAGAGGACGATGATTTTCTTGGTGCTGACTGGGATGGATTTGGGCATCTGCTATCGATGAATCCATTTCCATAACTACCAAATGATTCTCTGCCAATGATAACTTTTTGTGATTGTTCCAATAAATTGTAAGATCAGTAAGGGCATAAATCATTTCAACATCAGCCCTTTTAGGATTGTCCTTGGTCTCTGGCCAAATCGCTTGTAATTGCCCTTGGTAGTGATCATCAAAGATGAGATTCATATCTTGACAGGTGCCGCGACTAATGATCCGGCGATTTCCTTCAAATGCGTAAGGCTGGAAAGGAACCACAGTCGTTTCACGATTGTCATCAATGTCACTGAGAGTTATCGGCTTATCCAATGTCATGATAAGGCGATGATACCCTTCTAGTGAGGTAAAAGTTGTTTGTCTTATGGCTACTGTTGCAGTAGAAAGACGATAGGAAAACTGTCTTTTTCCATAATCGCCAGTTTCAGGATAAAGGTACAATTGTTGCGTTTTTCCACCTGACCAATCCGATAAAATATAGTCCGAAGGTTTTCTAACAGTTACGATTGTCATCTCTTATCTCCTAGCATTGTCTTAGAATAATCCGGTAATATTGCCCTCCTCATCAATGTCAATTTTTTCACTAGCTGGCACTTTAGGCAGACCAGGCATGGTCATAATCGCTCCTGTCAGAGCTACTATAAAGCCTGCTCCCGCAGATACCTTAAGCTTGCTGATTTTAACCGTAAAGTCCTTAGGTGCTCCCAGCTTTTTGGCATCATCGGAGAAAGAATACTGCGTTTTCGCCATACAAATTGGGTAATGCCCAAAACCTAGGCGTTCTAACTCAGCCATTTCTCGTTTGGCAGCTGGAGTTAGGCTAATGCCTTTACCTCCGTACACTTTAGTCACAATCTTGGTTAGTTTTGTTTCAATGCTATCATCTTCATCGTAAACAAAGTTAAAATGATTGTCTTGCTCAGCTAGTTCAACAACTTTTTGAGCTAATTCACGACCTCCTTTGCCACCACTTGCCCAAACATCTGAAATCACTACGTCGACACCACGTTTGGCACAAGCATCATAAACAGCCTGTAATTCAGCATCCGTATCCAGAGGGAATTTGTTAATAGCAACCACAGCAGGTAAACCATAAACCTCTTGAATATTTTCCAAATGTTTGTCGAGATTTGGCAGACCATCGATCACTGCTTGAACATTTTCGGTACCAAGGTCTGCTTTAGCGACACCGCCATGCATCTTCAATGCTCGGATAGTCGCTACCAAAACAACAGCTGAAGGACGTAAGCCTGACATGCGACATTTGATGTCAATAAATTTCTCAGCACCTAAGTCGGCCCCAAAGCCTGCTTCTGTGACTGCATAATCTCCATATTTCAAAGCTAGTTTTGTCGCAAGCACACTGTTACAACCATGAGCAATATTGGCAAATGGCCCTCCGTGAATAATAGCAGGTGTGTGTTCTAAGGTCTGAACCAGATTAGGATGAATGGCATCTTTAAGCAGAGCTGCCATAGCGCCGCCAGCTTTTAAATCTTTAGCGGTAACTGGATTGCCCTCGTAATTGTAACCAATAATAATCTTTTCCAAACGTGCCTTCAGATCAGCTATATTTTCTGATAGACAAAGGATAGCCATGATTTCAGAAGCAACAGTAATGTCATAACCATCTTCACGAGGAACGCCATTAACCTTACCTTGCAAACCGTTGACAATATGGCGCAGTTGACGGTCATTCATGTCTACAACACGTTTCCAAGTAATACGTCTTGAATCAATGCCCAAATGATTGCCTTGATGAATATGATTATCAATCAGAGCTGCCAATAGGTTATTAGCCACACCAATAGCATGGAAGTCACCGGTAAAGTGAAGGTTGATGTCCTCCATAGGAACAACTTGGGCGTGCCCACCACCAGCTGCCCCGCCTTTTATCCCAAAAACAGGTCCTAAGGACGGCTCCCTAAGAGCGATAACAGCCTTTTTACCAATAGCAGTCAAAGCATCGACTAACCCAACTGAAGTCGTTGTTTTCCCTTCACCGGCTGGTGTTGGAGAGATGGCTGTCACCAGAATCAGCTTGCCATCTGATTTATCTTTAAGAGAAACTAGCTGCCGGGCGTCGATTTTGGCCTTGTATTTACCGTAATGACAGAGCACTTCTTCATCAATACCGACTCGGTTGGCAACGTCACTGATCGGTTCCATAGTGACTGAATTTGCTATTTCAATATCTGATAAAACCATGTTTTCTCCTTTATTATTTAAACCATTTCAACGATTGTGTCATAAATGTTATCTGCTAGGCTACAGCCTTTTTTAAGCAGTTCTTCCCCTTTTTGACGATAAGTTGTCACAAAAGCTTCATCCTTAATGCCAGATAAGTTTATGAGAACGTTCAACCATGCTCCTTGTAAGCCTGCTTTGAGGTTTAAAGAGGCAACTCCCAAATCACTAGCCGCGTTGGTGTTTGATTTTCCGACAGCTTTTTGGGTTGTCTCCAAAGCTTCTACCATCAAGACCATCATGTCATAAGGAGACTGGGCTGCTTCTTTCAAAGCACTTTGCATAGCCGTCCGTCTGGCTGCTTTTTCATCATCGGTTTCCTTGGGCATGTCAAAGACTGCTGAAACTAAATTGAAAGCTTCGGTATCCTTATCAATGGCTACTAAGAGTTTATCTTGTAAAGCGCTACTCTTCTTGTGAACGTCTTCAATCTCATCTTGGAAGTCGGCATATTTTTTCTTTCCTAAGGTCAGTTCACAGACCATTTTCGTTAGGGAAATCCCATTGGCCCCTGACAGCGCTGCAGCGGATCCGCCTCCTGGTGCGGGAGCATCTGATCCTAATACTTGAGCAAAATCTCTTACACTTAAATCAACTAATCCCATAGAAACCTCCTATCCAAGTAGATGATTTTCCAAAACTTGTTTACTGTAATCAAAATCTTCAACCTGCAAGTAGTATTCAGCAACATCAACCAAAGCCTTAGCTGGAGCAAGTCCAATCACTTCAGAACCAATAATATTTACCCCGTAGCGCTTAGCTTCAAAACGAATGGTTTCAAAGGTTCGATAAAGTGGGCATTTTTCAAAATTAACCATGTTCATAGACACTTGGGCAATATGGCGATCTTCTAGCATGACACCGATGCCCTTACAGTATTTGTATCCACCACCTGAGCCTCGAATAATTTTAGCTATTTTATTGGCAATATCAACATTGTCCGTATCCAAGTTTACATTGAAAGCTACAAGTGGCATACGCGCTCCTACTGCTGTCACTCCAGCTGTCGGATGGATTTTTCTATCGCCGTAATCTGGAGCCCAGTCATCTTCCAATAATTTTTCTGGCATGCCTTCAAACTGACCTTTACGAACCTTGGCAAGATTTTGACGCTCTGGACGTGTCGCTGAATCTTCATAAAGGAAAATAGGAATACCAAGTTCACTGTTTATACGTTGGGCAACTTTTTTAGAAATGTCAATACATTCAGCTGTGGTGATATCCTTAATTGGCACAAATGGGCAAACATCTGTCGCTCCCATGCGAGGATGTTCTCCCTCATGCTTGGTCATATCAATGTGTTCAGAAGCATATTTTACTAGCTGAAAGGCAACTTCTTGAATCGCTTGGTCATCGCCAACAAGGGTAAATACACTACGATTATGACTAGCATCCGAAGAATAATCTAACAAGGTTACCCCAGCAATACTTTTAGCTGTCTCAACCAGACCATCAATAACGTCTTGATTACGTCCTTCAGAGAAGTTAGGAATACATTCAACAATTTTTGCCATAACAATTTCCTTTCAAGTTATTGAGTTAATAGCGTCTTTTGAATCAACTTCGATAGAGCATCACGGTCGATTTGTCGTACTCAATGACAATCAAAAGCAGACTGAACGACATTGATGAAGATAGAACTGAAAGTCATCAACTCAAGTCAACAACGTCTGCTTTTGATAGCCTATCAAGTACTGTCCGCGTCTTTTGGTTCCTTGTCTAACAGTTAATTCATGTGACTATACCAGTTTTTAGATAACGCTTACATTTTTATTTAAATAAAGTTGCCACTGCTGATGAAACAAGGTCGTCATCAGCTAGGTATGGAATTGTAATGTGATCAGTGTCACCGTGCAAACGATTGTACTCAATAGCTGTTTCAATAGCATGGTCATTTCGTGCCCAGTTACGTCTTGCAACACCGCCCATGGTATCCCAAGCAATCGCTGACTTAACAATCTCATCAACACGTTCGCTACCATCTAAGACTAAGCCAAAGCCACCGTTAATAGCTTTACCAATACCAGTACCACCGCCGTTATGAAGGGCAACCAAACTCATACCACGCGCAGCATTACCAGCATAACACTGAACTGCCATGTCGCAAGTAACGTTTGAACCGTCTTTAATATTTGAGGTTTCGCGGAAAGGTGCATCTGTTCCAGAGACATCATGATGGTCTCGACCAATCATGACTGGACCAATCTTACCTTCACGGACTAATTCATTAAATTTAAGGGCAATATTGACGCGTCCTAAACAGTCTTGGTATAAAATACGCGCCTGTGTACCAACAACCAATTGATTTTTCTCAGCATCACGAATCCAGTTGTAGTTATCTCGATCTTGGTAGCGACGATTTGGATCAATGGCTTCCATGGCAGCATGGTCAGTCGCAACCAAGTCATCATGATTGCCACTCAAGCAAACCCAGCGGAATGGACCGTAACCATAGTCAAACAACATCGGACCCATGATGTCTTCTACGTAGGATGGCCAGATAAAGCCATCTTTATCATCAATACCATTTTTAGAAATTTCTTTGACACCTGAGTCGTAAACAGATTTCATAAAGGCATTACCATAGTCAAAGAAGTAAGTTCCATTTGAAGTTAGTGTCTTAATGGCTTCGAAATGGCGGTTTAAGGTGTCATCAACCATCTTGCGGAAGGTTTCCTTATCTTCAGCCAATAGTTGAGTTCTTTCATCAAAGGTGATCCCTGCTGGACAATAACCACCGTCATACACATTGTGACAGGACGTTTGATCTGACAGCAGATCAACGTGAATACCTTCTTCATTGACATACTCAAGCAAATCAACAATATTGCCATGATAGGCAATGGAAGTCGACTCCTTAGCGTCAAGCGCTTTTTGAGCCAATGTTAGAGCTTCTTC
Source organism: Streptococcus halotolerans (assembly GCF_001598035.1). Lineage (NCBI taxonomy): Bacteria > Bacillati > Bacillota > Bacilli > Lactobacillales > Streptococcaceae > Streptococcus > Streptococcus halotolerans. The sequence continues at coordinate 1,412,896 of NZ_CP014835.1, forward strand.
TGGAGTTTCTGCAATTTGGCTGACCCAACCTTGAGAATGACGTGTCTCGATACGAGATTGATCGACTTCTGCCACAATTGCTACCGCTTTGGCAATCTCAGCAGCCTTGCCCTGTGCGCCACTCATACCACCTAAACCAGATGAGATAAAGAGTTTACCAGTCAAATCGCCATCATCTGCTACACCAAGTTTTAAACGACCGGCATTCAAAAGAGTATTAAAAGTACCATGGACAATCCCCTGAGGTCCTATGTACATCCAACCCCCAGCAGTCATTTGTCCATAATTGGTAACCCCCATTTCTTCAGCGATTTCCCAATCCTTCATATTGTCATATTCGCCAACCAAAAGTCCATTGGTAATAATAACACGAGGAGCCTCCGGTTTTGAATGGAACAAGCCGACAGGGTGACCTGATTCAACAACCAAAGTTTGATCTTCAGTCATCACTTCAAGGTATTTTTTGATGAGCTGGTACTGCATCCAGTTGGCACAAACAGACCCTGTTTCTCCATAGGTAACTAATTCATAAGGATAAAGGGCAATTTCAAAACTCAAGTTATTGTCAATCATAACCTGCATGGCTTTAGCTGCTGTGCAATTTCCCTTGTAATCATCGATTGGTTTGCCATAAATGCGTTCTTTAGGTCTCCAACGATAGCCATAAATACGACCTCGCGTTTTGAGTTCTTCCAAGAATTCTGGAATCACTTCTTCGTGAAATTTTTTAGGAACATATCGTAACGCATTTTTCAAAGCGAGTTCAGTTTGCGCTTGAGTTAAACGAAAACCTCTATCGGGTGCGCGTCGAATACCGTCTTGAAATACCGTCTTCTCAGGTAGCACATCATCTAATTTAACTGTCATTGCTGATGCAATGTCTGCTTCACTAAAATATGACATAAAAACGCCTCCTCAAAATATTATTGTCGATGATAGTTTAACAATGGATGGTCAATAAAAAGTCTTTTTATGAGGAACCTAGCTAAAAAGATAAAAAAAGATGCTACTCAGGCTTTTTTGACTAAAATTTGACGCTTTATGGGTAATCTAATAGTATTAACTCATACAATCAACTATAAGGAGGTTTTACATGGTTGCTGATATTTTACTCACGCATTTCAATCAGGTTTTCTGTCCAAATGATCCAGGACACCCTCTCTTCGGTCAGGAAATGAATGATACCCAAATCCTTGAAGACGGATATATTGCTATAAAAGATGGCCTTATTCTAGCCGTTGGGTCAGGTCAACCTGACGCTTCTTTGATCGGTCCAGAAACGGTGACCCACTCTTATGAAGGGAAAATTGCAACTCCAGGCATCATCGATTGCCACACCCATCTTGTTTATGGAGGCAGCAGAGAACATGAATTTGCTAAGAAATTAGCTGGCGTTTCTTATTTGGACATTCTGGCACAAGGCGGAGGAATTTTAAGTACCGTTAGAGCGACCAGAGAAGCTAGTTTCGACACTCTTTATCAAAAATCCAAGAAACTATTGGACTATATGCTACTGCATGGGGTTACGACTGTCGAAGCTAAAAGTGGGTATGGCTTAAATTGGGAAACTGAAAAACGGCAACTCGATGTTGTTGCCGCCCTCAATAAAGACCATCCGATTGATCTCGTTTCGACCTTCATGGCAGCACATGCTATCCCAGAAGAATACAAAGGCAAGAGTCAAGCCTATCTAGATCTCATCGTTGAGGAGATGCTTCCAGCGGTTAAAGAAGATAATCTAGCAGAATTCTGTGATGTCTTTTGTGAAAAAAATGTTTTTACTGCTGAGGAATCTCACTATTTATTAAGCAAGGCCAAGGAAATGGGCTTTAAACTTCGTATTCATGCCGATGAGATTGCCTCCATTGGAGGTGTAGATGTGGCAGCTGAACTTGGTGCAACCAGTGCAGAGCACCTGATGATGGCAACAGATGAAGGTATTGCCAAAATGAGCGAAGCCAAGGTTATTGGGAATTTGCTGCCAGCAACAACCTTTAGCCTCATGGAAGACACCTACGCTCCAGCTCGCAAAATGATTAACAAGGGTATGGCTATCACACTTTCTACCGACAGTAATCCTGGCAGCTGTCCAACCGCTAATATGCAATTTGCTATGCAACTTGGCTGTTTCATGATGGGGCTAACTCCCGTAGAAGTTTTAAACGCTGCCACTATCAATGCTGCTTATTCGGTTAATCGCCAAGATAGCGTTGGTAGCTTCACAGTTGGAAAAGATGCCGATATTGCTATTTTTGATGCACCAAACATCGACTACCCATTCTATTTCTTTGCTACCAATTTAATCCATCAAGTTTATAAAAAAGGTCAATTAATGGTAGATAAAGGACGGATTGTTTAAATGGAATCAAGCCTAAAAGGAGTTTAAGAAATGCCTAAACTCCTTTTTTCCTGCTTTATTTTCACATTATTCAGGCTAAATGTGTTAGCGCCATCAAGATAATATTTCAACTTGACTCAAAAAGAGTTTTAAGGTAGAATATAGTTTGTTATGGCGGTATAGCCAAGTGGTAAGGCACGGCTCTGCAAAAGCTTGATCGTCGGTTCAAATCCGTCTACCGCCTTTTTATACCTGATTTAACAGGAATTAACCGAATGAAAGCCCGTAAAATCGGGCTTTTTTGCTTTTCTCGTTCGGTTACATTCGGCTAAATATTTAAAAGTTGGTGGGCAAAGGGTATAACTTACTTGAACACCTCGCCCAAAAACTTTTCAAGCGTTATCACTTCGACAGTCTCACTATTTGAGATAGGGTCGTTTGGCATCCAATTGTTTTTTTTAAAAATTTAAGTCCATGTTTTTTCCGCCGCGTTGTAAAATGAAGTGCAACAGAAAAGACATGTTCCTCTGATATACTAAAGTCGCCAAACAAAGTATAAAGGAAATATGAACATGTCCACTAATCATTCTACCACAAAACAAGCCTATCACCATCTTTCTGAAGCAGAACGTGGGAAAATGGAAGCCTATCTTTCAGAAGGATTGAAACCAGCTGAAATTGCGAAACGTTTGAGTCGAAATCGCTCTACCATCTACCGTGAACTCAAGCGTGGAACTGTCAGGCAAGTTAAACAGATCAACGGAAAGAAAGTTTACTACGAACAATATGTCGCAGAAACTGCTCAGATTCGTTATTCTGAGGGTAGAAAAGGAAGTTACTATCTGAAACTTGAGAAAGTATCAGAAGCTTTCTTGTTAGCTTTCACAGAAGCTATGCAAGCTAAACCCAGAATTCATAGTGTAGATACTTTTGCCTATTCTTATAAGCTTGAGCATCCTGAGGAAGTTGTTCCCAGTACCAAGACGCTTTACAATTACATCCACCAAGGTTTATTGGACATCAAACCAATTGACCTGCCTAAAGTTGTCCGCATTCGTAAAAAGACTAAGAGCCGCCCATCAACTAAGAAATACCTTGGAACTTCTATTGAGAAGAGACCAGATGATATCAACGATCGTTCAACTTTTGGGCACTGGGAGATTGATTCTGTTCTTGGTTTAAAGACTGCTGGAGAGCCTTCTATTATGACTCTAGTTGAGAGGCAGACTCGTTTTGCACTCACCATTAAACTTCCTAAAAAGAGAGCTGAGTACGTTAATCAGGCTGTTTTAGACTACATGGAAAGCTATCCAATAAAATCAATAACAGCTGATAATGGAAGTGAATTTGCGTTACTAAGCGACCTAGAGGGTGTTGATATCTACTTTGCACATGCTTATTCATCTCACGAACGTGGGACAAATGAGAACTTCAATGGTTTGCTTAGAGAGTTTATACCAAAAGGAGTCTCACTTAAAGGACTTACTCTAGATGACTTAGAGATGTATACCCAAGCTATTAATGATAAACCAAGAAGAATACACAACTATCAGTCTTCTAAAAAACTGTTTGAGCTAGCTCAAACAGTATAAAAATCATTGACTTAGTCTGATGAACACTGTGTTGCACTTAACTTGACAACTGGGGCCATGTTTTTTCCTTTATCTATTCGAAAAAATTTTTGGAGCAGTGCAATTTTTTTGATGCCTTATTTTGGGAGACTAGCGCCTTTGCCACCAAATGTTTTTTACTTTTTTAACTAGCAAAGTCCATTACAAGAGACTGATTGAAGAAGCCGTTTAAACGTCAAAAAACGCTTCTACCTACATGACAAAGCACGTCGCGCTCAAAAGGCTTTTTTCATTTCTATGGCCTCTTTTCTGCTATAATAGAAGTATGACTAATGCAAATAATAAACTACTTTTAATCGATGGATCATCCGTTGCTTTTAGGGCCTTTTTTGCCCTGTATAACCAGATTGACCGTTTCCGTAATCCTAATGGCCTTCACACCAACGCTATCTACGGTTTCCACCTCATGCTAGACAATCTCATGGAACGCGTACAGCCCACTCACATTTTGGTGGCCTTTGACGCAGGTAAAACTACCTTCCGTACCGAGATGTACGCTGATTACAAGGCTGGTCGTGCCAAGACACCTGAGGAATTTCGCGAGCAGTTTCCCTATATTCGGGAAATGCTGGCAGCTCGTGGCATTAGCTACTATGATTTGGATAACTATGAAGCTGATGACATCATCGGAACACTTGATAAGATGGCTGAGCTAGAAGATTTCGACGTCACGATTGTATCTGGTGATAAGGATTTGATTCAATTAGCTGACCATAATACGGTGGTCGAAATTTCAAAAAAAGGCGTAAGCGAGTTCGAAGAATTTACCCCAGCCTACCTGATGGAAAAAATGGGCATCACACCTGAACAGTTCATTGACCTCAAGGCGCTCATGGGCGATAAATCTGATAATATCCCTGGCGTTACTAAAATCGGTGAAAAAACTGGGCTTAAATTGTTGCTTGAACATGGTAGTCTGGAAGGGATTTACGACAACATCGATGGCATGAAACAGTCCAAGATGAAAGAAAACCTTATCAATGATAGAGAGCAGGCCTTCTTATCTAAGACGCTAGCAACCATCAACACCAAAGCACCTATCACTATCGAGTTATCGGACACTGTTTACATGGGACCGAAAGTTGATGATTTGGCTAAATTCTACGACGACATGGGCTTTACCCAATTCAAAAATGCCTTGGTGGGAGAGGCTGAAACACCAACTTTTGAAAGTCCATTTGAAGAGGTCAATGCGGTTTCTGACAAACACTTCAGTGACCAAGATTTCTTCTACTTTGAAATGCTCAATGACAACTATCATGTCGAAGACATTATCGGCTTTGCTTGGGGGACTAAGGAAGCCATCTACGCCTCTACTGACCTAGACTTGCTACAAGCGCCAGCCTTCCAAAAAGCACTGGCTAAGCCTATGCAGACCTTTGACTTCAAACGAGTCAAGGTGCTACTGAGTCATCATGGCATTGACATTCCTGCCCCTAGCTTTGACAGTCGTTTAGCCAAGTACCTACTATCCACTGTTGAGGACAATCAACTATCCACTATCGCCCGTCTCTACACAGCTCTGCCTTTAGAAAGCGATGAAGTGGTTTATGGAAAAGGTGCCAAGCGTGCGGTTCCTGAAAAGGATACGCTGCTCAGCCATTTGGCTAAAAAAGTCCAAGTTCTTATCGAGAGCAAGGAGCCTATGTTAGCCAAGCTAGAAGAAAATGACCAAATCGACCTCCTCTTTGATATGGAGCAGCCGCTAGCAAATGTTCTCGCTAAAATGGAAATCGCTGGTATCAAGGTCAATGGTGGCACTTTAGCTGAAATGGCTCTAGAAAACCAAGTCGTCATCGACAAATTGACCCAAGACATCTACGAGATGGCTGGGCAAGAGTTCAATATCAATTCCCCAAAACAATTGGGTATCTTGCTCTTTGAAACCATGGGATTGCCGCTCGAATATACCAAGAAAACTAAAACGGGTTATTCAACAGCTGTTGATGTTTTGGAACGACTAGCCCCAATTTCACCAATTGTGTCTAAGATTTTGGAATATCGCCAAATCGCTAAACTACAATCAACCTATTTGGTTGGTTTACAAGAATACATCCGCGATGACGGCAAAATCCACACGCGTTATGTACAGGATTTGACGCAAACTGGTCGCTTATCATCAACTGATCCTAACCTACAAAACATCCCAATACGGCTGGAACAAGGTCGTCTCATCCGTAAAGCCTTTACCCCTTCAACTGATAAGGCTGTTCTCCTTAGCTCCGACTATTCACAAATCGAACTTCGTGTCCTTGCTCACATTTCAGGTGATGAGCATTTGATTGATGCTTTTAAACACGGTGCGGACATTCACACGTCAACAGCTATGCGTGTCTTTGGCATTGAAAAACCAGAAGATGTGACTAGCAACGACCGTCGCAATGCTAAGGCTGTTAACTTCGGTATCGTCTATGGCATCTCAGATTTTGGCCTTGCCAACAACCTGGGTATCCCACGCAAACTAGCCAAGGAATATATTGAAACCTATTTTGAACGCTACCCTGGTATCAAGAATTACATGGAAACGGTCGTTCGAGAAGCTAAGGATAAAGGCTACGTTGAGACTCTCTTTAAACGCCGCCGCGAATTACCAGACATCAATTCACGTAACTTCAATGTGCGGAACTTCGCTGAGCGTACAGCTATTAACTCTCCTATCCAAGGAAGTGCTGCGGACATTCTCAAGATTGCCATGATTAACCTAGACAAAGCTCTAATAGACGGCAACTTCAAGACCAAAATGCTCCTTCAAGTGCATGATGAGATCGTGCTGGAGGTTCCTGAGGATGAAATCCCCGCAATCCAAACCTTGGTCAAAGAAGTTATGGAAGCAGCCGTTGAGATGACGGTTCCCCTTCTAGCTGAAGAATCATACGGAAAAACTTGGTACGAGGCTAAATAGACGATTCTAACTCCAATTTTAATGCCTTATGCGGCATGCTGACCGAGCAAAGACATCCTTCTCTTAGCCAGAATGATTACAATCCGCATCTCGGTAGGTCATTAGAACCTAGGCAAAGCACAGAAGGTAACCAACCCTTCTCGAACGTAAAAAATCGAGAACTTGACCTTTACATCATTAGACAACAAACCCCTTAGAAGTATTAATTTGACAATGTTTCTAAGGGATTTTTGTTTTTCAACCTAAAGAAAAAAGATTGAAGACAATGGTCCGAAATGGACTGTTTCTTCAATCTGAAGTTATTCTTTTTAGGTAAGTTGTTCTCTAATAAAGACACCATCTGTTTAAGTTTGTTTTAAGACAGTTGGTTTATACTCTCCTTATCCTAAAAATTTTTCATAACTCTCCGAAAACAAGTCCATCTTCGTGGGCTTGTTTTTATCATGCTGATACAGGCGCTTAAAGGCGCTATAACAAGCTAAGCTAATGATAATAAACACAATCGGTACACCAAATGTCTGCAAACTAATCAAAAATGCGGTATGAGGCGTTTGTTCTTGGTTGCTTACATAGCCTGCAAGATGTAGTCCAAAACCACTTCCTAAGGCGGTCACAGAGGTTGACAGTTTAGCTAACAATAATTTTCCCGCTGTTAAAATAGCAGGGAAATTCTTTCCCGTCTCTGACTCATTGACTTCAATGACTAAAGACAAATCATGCGTCGCTGTCACCATAAAAAGACCCGATCCTATTTGTTTAATTGAGGCAAACAAAAATAAAAGAGGAATATTACTTGGCAGAATTTGCCCCAGTGCAAATAAGCCACTCATTCCCAATACACTAAGTGCGGCCGATAAATAAAATATGCCCTGTTTTGACAAATACTGATTTAATTTTAGGTAAAAACCGGCTCCAAATAATTGCGCTAAAATCGTAAAAGCATAAATCGAGTAGAAATACTCCCGATTAATACTATACTTGAAATAATAAATATTATAAGCATTCATCCATTCAAAAGATAATTGAAAGAAAAAGAAGTATAAGGCATAAGCAAAGAACAATTTATTGGACAAAAGAACTTGAAAAATCTCCTTAGGAGATACCGATTTGGAGACAATTGCTCTTGGTTGGAGATTTGGCAAATGTGGATAAGCCAACAAGACAAAGCTTGCAACTAAAAAAGCAATCACTAGTGTTAAGCTAGAAAAGCCCCTGTTTCCTCCAAATAAATGCAATAAAGGTAAGGCTGAAGTAAAACAAATCAAAGCCGCAAAACTTGAAAAGAAAGTAGCAACACTGGATAAATGAGCACGTGTGTCATCATCTGTAGAAAATCTGGGCAATAGTGACCAATAACTAACATCCATCATCGTATAAAAAATATCGAGTATAAAATACAAAACGCAAACCGCAACAACAATCAACGGCTTTGGCATATAGCTATTAACTGAGAATAGCGCCATAAACACTATAAGAGAACTAATGATGCCGATAAGGTAACACTTTTTAAGATACTCAGAGAATTTCTCCAACAAATAAGCAGCTAACACATCGCTAAAAGCGTCGAAGAAGCGATTGAAAAATAAAATCCCTCCAACTAAAGTAGTCGCTAATTGCAAACTATCGGTTAAATAGAGCATGAGTAACCCGCCTGAAAAACATAAGAGCAAGTCTTTTGAAAATCCTAACATTCCGAAGGCAAGTATTTGTTTTTTTGTCATAACGATAACCTTTTTATAAAATCTTTAGAATATCCTAGCATGCAAAACTATATTTGTCTACTTTTAAAAAATAAATTATAATAACTAAAACTGTTTTTATAAAGGATTTTAAATATGAAAGCAAACGAACGGTTATTAGAGATGTTTATTCACCTCACCAAAAACCATGAGTTAACAAAGAAAGAATTGACTGACATGTACGGCGTTTCAAGTTCTTCCATTCAGCGGGATATCCAGGCCCTTAAACTAGTTCTAGGACAATTTATTGACTGTGAGGATAAAGAGATCATCCTTCAACCTAGCAAGGGAGTTTACCGATTAAATAGAGACTTGCTAGCTAAAATCGGCTTAGGTAATCTTTCCCTACTAGAAGATCATAAACTGTTAGCTATTCTTAAAGTAATCATTAGCAGTAGAGCTTTCACTGAAAAGGAGCTTGGTGATCTTTTAGAGGTTTTAACACCTGATGATTTTGTTTATAAAAACCTCCTCAAGAATGAGGTAACCTTTTACAAAGGTGTGCCTAGCCAATCCATTTTTGATAAATTAGAACTGATTCTGCGAGCTATCTCAGAGCAAAGAATGATTTCCTTTAGCTATACGAAATATTTTAAGACAGTGCAGTTTACTAAAATGGTTGAAATGATTTTCTTCAGTGACATGTACTTTTACATCGCAACAGCAAATCATACGAGTGAAGACGATATTCACGTAGAAAAGCTTAATAAATTCCGCATCAATAATATGGAACATATTAAGCTTTTAGACAAAGGCAAGACAGCACCATATCATCAACGCTTTCAACCTATTGACTTAACACATCGGACCGGTAGTTTTGCCTTCTTTGGAAAACCCATTGAAGTCATGATTGACTTTTATTACGATCCTATCTATGTTCTTGACCGTTTTCCCAATCATCGCATTGTCTCACAACGAACTGAAAATGGGGAAACCGTCACTCGATTATTACTTGAAACCAATGACGGTTATGGCTTAAAAATGTGGCTACTGATGCAAGGCAAACAAGTCAAGGTGATTCGCCCCCAATATCTAAAAAAAGCTATCCAAGAAGAATTACACCAAGTTTTAAAATTATATGATGACTAAAAGCGGCTCTTTGTCAACTGTAGTGGGTTGACTTATAGCTAACACCGAGAGAGGACCAGTTTGGTCTTCTCTTTTGTTGTGTTCAAAGCAAGATAAATCCGTTTTTTGAAGTTTTCGAAGTTCCTAAAGCCAAAAGCATTTCGCTTAATGACTTTAATAAGGTTGTTGGTGGCCTCTAGTTTGGCATTGGAATAAGGTAGTTTCAGAGCATTAATAATCTTCTCTTTGTCTTTTAGAAAGGTTGACAAGACGGTCTTGAAGATGGGATGGACCTGTTTGATGGTATCAGAAATGAGTTCAAAGAAGTGTTTCTCCTGCTTTTCTTGGAAATGAAAGAGAAGGCATTGGAAGAGTTCATAGTGGTGACGTAGCTCATCAGAGTAGTTCAAAAGACGTTGCACAATCTCTTGATTGGTCAAGTGCATGCGAAAAGTTGGACGATAAAACCGTTTATCGTTTAGGTTACGACTATCTTGTTGGATGAGTTTCCAGTAACGTTTCAAGGCCTTATAGTCGTGAGATTGACGCTCAAATTGGTTCATGATTTGGATACGGAGACGGTTCATAGCACGAGATAACTGTTGAACAATGTGGAACCTATCGAGAACAATCTTCGCCTTAGGAAACAGTTGCTTAGCGATGTCATAATAGGGACTAAACATATCCATGGTGATGACTTTGACACGACTGCGCACCTTGTGAGAATACCGCATGAAATGATTTCTGATGACAGCTTGCGTCCGCCCATCAAGGATAGCGATAATCTTGTTAGCATCGAAATCTTGGGCAATAAAGCTCATCTTTCCCTTCTTGAAAGCATACTCATCCCAGGACATGTTCTCAGGTAACCAGGTTAAATCGGTCTTGCACTCAAAGCGGTTGAGTTGCCGATAGACAGTTGACACAGAGATAGACAGGTCTTCAGCGATTTTTGTCATTGCTTCACGGCTCATGAGTTTGTCGGTGATTTTGTGGTTAATGATGTTGGGAATCTGATGATTTTCTCTGACTAGAGAGGTCTTAGCGACAGCCATTTTCCCACACGCTTGACATTTGAAGCGACGCTTTTTGAGACGAATCAGTACTTTACAACCCGCCATTTCCAGATAGGGAATTTTGCAAGGCTTTTGGAAATCGTACTTTGTCATTTTTCCTTGACAATCAGGGCATTGCGGGGCATCATAATCTAACTTGGCATGATACTCTCTGTGAGTGAAGAACTTGTCAAATGTCTTTTCAAAAGTGATGTTAGGGTCTTTAATGTCAAGCGAATCTTTGATATAATCTAATTGTTCCATATGAGTCTTTCTAATGAGTGGTTTGGTTGCTCTTCATTATAAGTCATATGGGACTTTTTTGCTATATTCAAAAAGACTCCATAATCTCCGAGAAGAATTTACCCACTACAGAAATTATAGAGCCCTAAAAGCTAGAAAACTTCAACTAGCTTTTTTCATTGGAAAAAAATCTATTTTTTTGAAAATTTCGCTATCTATGCATATTGTGCATATGTTGTTTAGTAAAATAATAGAGTAATCGTCATATTTGTTCTCATCTAGGAAGATTAAACTATAAAGGAGATTAAGGAGATTCTAGAAAATATGAAAAATAAAACACTTAAAGGGACATCCCTTGTTACTCTCGCACTAGCAGCAAGCGGTGTTACAACTGCCGTACATGCTGATGACGCACAACCTACGGTAAATCCATCTGTCGAGACGTCACAAGTGACACAGTCAACTGAGACAACACATGTCACAGATCAACAACTTGACGGAGCAAAACAACAAGTTGCAACGACTAAGGCTGCTGCCGATCAAGCAAAAGATGTTTACGAGGACGCATCTCAGTCTGAAGGCGTTCAGCAAAAAGTCGTTGAACAAGCAACTACAGACGTCACAACTGCTGAGCAAGCTTCAACGATGACAACTGATCAGGTTAAAGCTGTTGAGTCCGAGGTTGCTCATGCAACAAGTGAGTTGCCTCAAGCTGAACAAAGCGTTGAACAAGCGCAGCAATCAGTTGATAAAGCTCAATCCGCTGCTGATCAGCCTGTAGCACCAATTGTTGACCAAGAAGCAGTTGATACCGCACAAGCAGAGGTGGCAACTAAGTCAGAAGACGTTAAAACAGCACAAGCTGAACTTGATCAGACATCTGCTAAATTGAAATCAGCTGAGTCTGAAGCTAGTGACGCTAAAACGTTGCTAGAACGCGTTGGCTCTGACGAACGTTCTGTTTACAAAACAGATTTTGACTTCAAAGAAAAATACGGCATTACAGCATCTCAATTCTGGTCATCTATCGGCGGACAGTCAAACGTTCTTGCAAAAGATGCTAAAAAATCAGATTTGAGTGAGCAAAACAATCTATATGGCGATGTGTCACAGTTCACAATAGATCGTTTCAGTCGTTTATATGGGACTGACATCGACGAGGCTGATCAGAATTGGGAACTTGATGTGAATAACCTAACTGATTTTGAACTACGCACGCTCACTAATTACGCAGCTAATATGATTAATGGCTTACGCCGAGCTTTGCAAGAGCAATTGCGTAAAGAAGGCTCAGACATTGTCATGCCGCTTGTTCAATTCACAGAAGAATCGTTAGCATCAGCTCGCAAGTACAACGAATGGTTAGTAAAACATTACCCTGCAGGCTTTAAGGGCCACGTTATGCGCGAAGCGCGCAAATCACCTGAGTTGAAAGGCACATTGATTGAGAATACTGTAGGCGAATCTATTGGCAATGGTCAACTCTGGCGTGATCGCCCGACGACTATGGCTAAACTCAAGGACATTTTAACAGACCAGATCGGGCAAATGGCGTTTGAAGATTATTTCGCTAACCACGGTCACACAAGTATGATTCTTGCGACTGACGCAGCAAGTTACGGTAATACTGGAGTTGAGACGTGGACATTTACGCCTGTTCGTTTCGAGGACGGCGCATTCAAGTTCTTATTCAATATGCGTGAGAATGCTGATCCTAAATTGAAAGAACCGAAAAAACTGGCTACAGTTTCAGATGAGGAGCTTGCTAAAGCTAAAGCTGCTGTACAAGCAGTAACAAATCTTGAGAAAGGCGTGAAAGCTGCTACAGATAAACTAACTTCTGCTAAGTCTGCTTTGTCTTCAGCTGAGCAAAAATTAGCCACCGCTAAGAAAGGCGATGCGGCTGCTGCAAAAGCTGAGACGTTGAAACGACTCGATGCGCTTGAAACAGCTAAAAATAAACTTGTTGAGGCTCAAGACAAAGTCAAAGCGTTGAAAGCTGTTATTGCTGACGGTAATGCTAAGCTCAAAGCCCACAACTCAGGTGTTCAGTCACTTGCAGATGCTAAATCTAAATTAGCTAAGGCTGAGAAAGACTTGGCTAATGCTAAAGCTAAGACAGCGAGTGCAAAAGTTGCGTATGATAAAGCGTTAGTAACCTATCAAGATGCTAAGTCTGAATATGCTAAATTACTTGCTGCCCGTGATGCTGAACAAGCTGTTCAAGACACAACTAAACCAATTGACAAACCAACAGATGTCGAACAACCAGGTGAAACAGATGAGCCGGTGGTCACAGATGATGAAGAGAACGTTAAACCTATCATTCAGATTGATCCTGAGACAGGCTTACCTCTCATCGACAATACGCCTCAGGACGTTAAGCCTGATACTGTGAAGCCAACAGACGCTAAAACAGACATTGAGCAATCAACTAAGGCTGATCCGTCTCACTTGCCAATTGACCTTGAGACAGGCAAGCCGATCATCGATAAGACGCCTTCAGAATACCAGCCAACTGGCAATGCGCAAAACAGTGGCATTAGTGCTCACAAAACAAAATTAGACAAAAAAGATGACGATAGTTATAACAAACAAACTCCTTTAAGAACAGGGATCACTCAAAATAATGATGGTTCACTTTCTTACAGTCGTGTTGCAGCCAATAACACCCTGCCAAGTACAGGAGAAAGACATAGCAATAATCCCCTTATTGGTGGATTACTACTACTATCAGGACTTTTCTTTTATAAAAAAAGAAAGTCAAAAATTTAGGTATAACAACATCAAAATTAATATTACAGGAGGTAATAACTAACATGAAAAAAACGACAATCTATTCTTTACTTGCAACTACTGCACTTGCGACAGCCATCATTCCAACTACTATCACACATGCTGAAGACAGTACGACTGTATCCTCTTCAGTCTCAGAACATTACAACGAGTTATCCCAAAACCTAGATAATATCGCCAAGAAAGCCAAAGAATCTGTCAATGCTTCAACGCTTTCAGACACAGACAAAATAAGTATGACTACCAAAATCGATGGTCTACTTGATCGTTGGCAAGAAACATTAAAAGGCGATCTAGCTCTGGGCAGCAGTAGTAACATCTTTCTCACTAACGATTTTGAAACTGCCAGAGACAACATAAATACTGAAGTCTATAGAGCACAACAGATAGCTAAAGTCACAGATCATTACAATAAAATCGTTGCGCAGGCGGATACGCAAAATATCTCACATGAAGACTTAGATAAAACTTTCGATAACAATTTGTATGAAATGAAGTCTGTTGGATCTAAGTCAATTATTCAATCATCTGAAGAAGAGCTTACCAAATTTTTGAATGAATTTGAGGAACAAAAACTATCTAAAAATGGGCAAACCACTGCCCCATCCAGCACAACAGCGTCTACAAGTTCATCAAGCACTAGTTCAAGTAGTAGCCCTAAGCTAGAAACCTCAAAAACTGAAACTGATCAATCATCATCAACTACTCAAACAGAAGATGCTAAAAATAGTAAAACAGACATGAGCGATGATAACTTTGACTTTAACAAACTAGTCGGAACATGGAAAAATGGTAAAGGAAGTACGATTATCATCAATGCTGACGGAACCTATGGTGGGGATGGAACAGGTCATCTTGGTAAGAATGGGACCCGTTACGATAACACCAACATCTGGTCTGTCGGGATCAAGCCAGATAGTAATGCGCCTGGAGCACTAGTCTTTTATGCACCAGCGGGTACCGCTTATCCGGATCGTGGACGTGGTAAAGATGCTAGTAATATCAATAAAGACCGAATCATACTAACAAATGCCTATCCTGAAGGCATTGCTGATGAGGTCTACTATCGTGATACGAAAAACACTAAAGCAACTGGTAACGTTAAAAATAGCACTGATTCCAATAAGAACAATTCCGGTAAAATTGATGGCCTTACAGGTACGACATCAACAGCCGATCAAGATAAGAATAAGGTCCCTACTAATCAGTCTACCCCGGCATCAGCACCTCAAAAAGACACTAAAGCAAAAGCTAAACAATTCAGTCTCCCATCAACTGGTGATACGCAAAGCATTATTACTATAGTTATTGGAATCGCTGTTATTGTCCTTGCCGGATTCTTTGGCTATAAATCTAAAAAACAAAAATAACCCTAGCTGATAAAGCTAAAAAATGACTAGCATCTCATCAGATACTGGTCATTTTTATTAAAAATTAAAGTATTCAGGAAATTTTATGAAACAAAACATAAAGACAGTCAGGTTGTTATTCCTTCTATGCCTCTTCCTATCAGCCTGTTCTTCCAAAAACACTGCCAATCCCCAATACCAAGAAAACCCCACTGAGACCATAACGTCTAGTAAGAGTCCTAAAGCCAGAATAACTACAAAATCGTCAGCAACTTCAAACTCCTCAAGCGCAACAAGGTCTAGCGAGAATTCTAAAGCCAAAATGACTACAGAATCGCCAGCGGATCCAACCTCCCCAAACATGCCATCGTCATCTTCTCAAGAGTCACTCCAATCATCAACACCTTGGAATCCTGAGAAAAGAAAACAATTGGCAACTTTTATGGACGCTTGGGGGCAAGAAATGGGGCAATATCCTTACGAAGACGTGACAGACATTTCTGTTGGTCTTCCCATTATTTACCAAGCCAGAGATGTTCTAGATGTTGGCTACTCTGAGGATAAGCCGACCAATCATGAGTACACTATCGTAGCTACCTACCAATATCGCTGGAATATCAAAGCTTATCATCGCTACCATTTCGCCTTAAAACGTGATGGAAGTCCGGTAGTCCTGTATTCTGGAAGTGCTGTTATTGTCTACAATTCTGATAATACGGTTAACTCTCCTTATAATGTTATGGGAGAGACTGAAAACCAGGATCTCAAAGATGCCTTTGCTAAAATTGTATATTCTGAAAACTAATCATCTTCACAAAAGGATATTAACATGAAAAAAATACTCAATTATATTTGGACAGCTATTTTAGCCCTACTCGTCCTGACAGCTTGTAGTTCTAAACCAAATGTAACAAACCATCAACAGCGTTTATCACAAAGCTTGCAAGATAACAAACAAGACATTTATTATATTTTTAAACGAGATGACACTTCTCCTTTTCAATATGACCATAATGATACGCCTGATTCCATTGTGATTAAAAAGAATGGATACTATGAAACCTACTGGTTAGCCAGTATGGAGCAACCTCCAAAAGGGTTTACCTTAAAGGCACTTTCTAAACTCTCTGACAAAGACATTATTCATAAATTGAAGCAACTGGATGTTGTATCGGTAGATCAAGCTATTAGTGAAATCACAGCAAGCGATGACAGGTATGCTTCTAAACCTGCTAAAGAATTTGGAGTGGGATTCAAGCTTCTTATTCATTCTGAAAAAGGGAGTAAGAAGACCCAATCCGAGACTGTTGAAGTGCTTAGCACAGCAACCAATGAACGTTTTACAACACTCAACCAATTGGACCAAAGTAAAACCTTTACCTTTTCCAAGTCCACTTACAACGGATTAGCCAAAACAAATGAAAACGGCGACACTTTAGAGGGCATTTTCCGTCGCTCGAAAAAGAAGGTCGTGCTTGATCAGCCAGCCTCCCATGATAACTTCCAAATAGACATCACTCTTTCTGAAAAAGACATCCAAAAGATAGCTCAGCTTAATCAAAAAATTGATGAAAAAATGTCAACAAACGATTCCTCCAGCCAATCAAAAGAGCAATCAACTGAAGTCTACCAAGAGTCCAGTGCTAGAACACCTTGGGATGCTGCAAAAAACAAGAAACTTGCGGACTTTATGGTGTCTTGGGGACAAAGTATGGGACAATACCCTTACAAAGATATTACGAGTGACGTTGCCAGAGCAAACATCACTTTTGATGGACAAACACTAGCTGATATTACTTATTCAGAAAATGGCATTAGCAATGCTGAATACACACTAGTCGCAAGCTACGAGCATTGGTATTCCGATATGCAATTGCACCGTTATCTCTTTGTAATCCGAAAAGATGGAACACCACAAGTCCTATACTCACTCAATAATCAAGGATTTTCAGCTAACGGCATCGATTTTGTCTACTACATAGCAAAAGAAACTGAAAATACCGATCTTAAAAAAGGGTTTGCTGATATTGTTAATTGATACCAACTGCCTACGACAAACCATTCAATTAACGATGTTTACATCAATAAAAAGATGTTATTGACAATACCCAATAACAATACCTAAAGTTGAAAACAAAAATCTAAGAGAACTCAACTATGCTTAAATCAACTATCTTGACAACCGTTCTAAGTTGCCAAGAAAAGAAAGAGCAGGCAAGTCTCCCAAGCAATCCGTTTGACCATTATCGCTTGTCTTAGCGTTGAATAAGTTCATTCTTTCAAGTTGCAAGTGATAAACATTTGATAAGCTTCTATGTAATCGAAACATTTTCCGCATAGATAGCCTGAGGGCATGTCGACTAGAAAGCTTTTAAATAGTCAACCTTAAAAACGAATGGTTACAAAAAATAAGAATCTGAGACGTCTGTCTCAGATTCTTTTTAACTATTACATCATTCCACCCATTGGATCCATGCCTGCTGGCATTGCTGGGCTTTCTGGTTCTGGTTGGTTTGCGACAACAGCTTCTGTTGTTAAGATAAGGCTAGCAACTGAGGCTGCATTTTGAAGGGCTGAACGGGTTACTTTAACAGGGTCAATGATTCCTGTTTCAATCATGTCTACCCATTCACCATTTGCAGCATTGAACCCTGTTCCAACTTTGCTATTTTTAAGTTTGTCAATAACAACAGAGCCTTCATAGCCCGCATTGTAAGCAATCTGACGAACTGGTTCTTCAAGTGCACGAAGAACGATGTTGCGTCCTGTTGCTGCATCATCTTCAAGTTCAAGAGCGGCTACTTTGTCAATCACATTAACAAGTGCTGTTCCACCACCAGCAACGATACCTTCTTCCACTGCGGCACGTGTCGCGTTTAAGGCATCTTCAATTCGCAACTTCATTTCTTTCAATTCTGTTTCGGTTGCTGCACCAACCTTGATCACAGCTACACCGCCGGCTAACTTAGCAAGGCGTTCTTGTAACTTCTCACGATCAAAGTCTGATGTTGTTGTCTCCAATTGAGACTTAATCAAGTTAACACGATTAGCGATAGCCGAAGCTTCACCTGCTCCCTCAACAATGACCGTGTTATCTTTGTCAACAGTAATTTTCGCTGCTTGTCCAAGAGCTTGCATTGTTGCGTCTTTAAGGTCAAGTCCAAGGTCTTCTGTGATAACCGTTCCGCCAGTCAGGATAGCGATATCTTCGAGCATAGCTTTACGACGATCACCAAAACCTGGTGCTTTGACAGCTACAACATTGAATGTTCCACGAATTTTGTTAAGAACTAGAGTTGGTAGAGCTTCGCCATCAACGTCATCAGCGATGATAAGCAGTGGACGATTGGTTTTGAGAACTTCTTCAAGAAGTGGTAAGATGTCCTGGATGTTTGAAATTTTCTTATCCGTAATCAAGATAAATGGATTTTCAAGATCAGCAACCATCTTCTCGTTATCAGTTACCATGTATTGTGACAAGTAACCACGGTCAAACTGCATTCCTTCAACCACTTCAAGTTCTGTTTCCATACCACGAGATTCTTCGATAGTAATAACACCATCATTACCCACGCGCTCCATAGCTTCAGAAATGTATTCCCCAACTTTTTCAGAACGTGATGATACCGCTGCAACTTGGGCAATCGCCTCTTTCCCAGAGACAGGTTGAGCAATTTCTTTAAGATCAGCAACTGCTGCAGCTACCGCAGCTTCAATACCACGACGGATACCAATTGGGTTTGCACCTGCTGTCACATTTTTAAGTCCTTCACGCACAATTGCTTGTGTCAAGACAGTGGCTGTTGTGGTACCATCTCCAGCAATATCGTTCGTTTTTGAAGCCACTTCAGAGACTAATTTAGCCCCCATATTTTCAAAATGGTCCTCTAGTTCAATTTCTTTAGCAATGGTTACACCATCATTTGTGATAAGTGGTGAACCAAAAGCTTTCTCAAGAACAACATTGCGTCCTTTAGGACCAAGTGTTACCTTCACTGTATCTGCTAAAATATCAACACCACGCACCATACTTTCTCGTGCATCTGCTGAAAATTTAATATCTTTTGCCATAATTTAAGATATAAAGGGCATCAAACGAACAATAGCAAAATAGGGAGCCTGCTTAGACGCTAGCGTCTAAATAGTGTTCCTCTTTTTGCAGCCATCCCTAGCCCGTATTCAGTTTCAACCAATACGGACTAACCCTTTCTCCTTTCTAGTCTTTCTTACTCTACAATCGCAACAATATCTGACTCACGGATGATTGATAAGTGATCATCACCGTCTTTGACATCAATCCCTACGCCATTTTCAACTAAAATCTTATCGCCTACAGCAACGCTGGGCGCTACTAAATCGCCATTAAGTGTACGAACACCTTGTCCTACGGCTACAACAACTGCTGTCTGAGTTGCTTCGTGAGAAGCACCCGCTAGCACAAAACCGCCAACTGATTTCTCTTTTACTTCTTCAAAAGTCACGACCACACGATCGCCTAATGGTTTTAACATCATATGCCTCCATAAGGATTATTTTCATAATAGCTTTCGAAATAAACTGCATTAGCACTCTTGACAACAGAGTGCTAGCTATTACAAAAACTATTATAGCACTTGGTCAAAAATAGTCAAAATAAAAACGCTAAAAACTAAAATGTTTTCAGCGCTTTATTGTCTTATTTTGATTGACTAAGTTTGATTTCAAAATCTTCGATGACTTTCGAGACATTTTTCTTACCTCGATAGATACCGTAGCCAAATAATAGCATACCTATACTACCAATAATGATTAAGACGAGACCTAAAGCTGTTACCCATAGATTAACCAGATGAAAGAGGGCGAACAAAACCACTCCGATACTTGACACAATAAAGAAGAGTGAGAACCACCGTCCTAAATTTTCAATCATATGTTTTTGATAGGCTATCTCTGTCTCATAACCTTTAATCATTTTTTGATTCGTCATCAGATTTTACTCCTTATAGTTAGTAAGATAGACCTGGATCAAAGAATCCGACAAGCACACCGACAAAAGCAATAACTACCAAAAGAAGCATTACCTTAATAGGTGACATGTTTTTCTTCGCCATTAGCCACCAGCAAAATACGATAAAGATAGCTGTCAACAATCCTGGATACACAGCATCCAACTGATCTTGTAAGACGAGGTACCGATTGTTCCTACCCCTATAAAATATTTTCCAAAACCTCAGCTATCCCATCGCTATTATTATCTGCTACAACATTCCCAATAGCCTGCTTAACCGCCTCTGGTCCATTTGCCATGACATAGCCTTGACCAACAGCTTCAAGCATGTCTAAATCATTGAAATTGTCGCCAAAAGCAATCGTCTCGCTCATAGCGATACCATAATGCTCTGATAACTGCTCAACAGCCCTTCCTTTTTGAATACCTGACGCCATGATTTCTAAATAATAAGGATAAGACTTAGCAATAGACAAGTCAGGATACCGCTCTTTCAGAACGTCTTCAACCACTAAAATCTCATCTGGATTACCCATTAATAGTAATTTATGAATATCAGACAAATGCCCTACATCTTCTAAATTAGATTCCTGGGATGATATTCCTACGACATCCTCTTCTCTGGCAATCCATTGATTGGAACGATCTTGTGACAACCATTTTTCACCACTATAAACATTCCAAGCAATGGTAGGATGTGCTTCTTCCAAATAACGACAAATCTTCACACCATCTTCGATAGGCATGGGTGAAGAATCAATTTCCTCTCCATTTTCATCCTGAATAAAGGCACCATTATAAGAAATAATAGGTGTTTTTGGTAAAAAGTCCTTAATAATAGGTTTAATAGCCTCTGGCATACGAGCAGATACCGGTACAAAATAAATTCCTTTTTCAACAGCTTTAACCAAAGCTTCTTGCGTTCTCTTAGTGACCACCAATTCATCAGTAATCAAGCTTCCATCAATATCGCTAAAAATAATCTTGACCATAACTACCTCCTTTCTAGCAGTTTACCATCTTTTGAAAAGGCTTACCAGTGACGATTGTCATCAAAAAAGACTAGACAAAAGTCCAATCTAGTCTCTCTATTTAATGTATAGTGATGGCTACTTTGCACACAACTAAAACCATAATGTTTTAGTCGTAGGTATAATACCTATTTCTTTTTTAACATAGGCATTTATCAAGTAGTTGCTTGGGATACCAGCTTGCCATTTTCCAAACTAATAATATCATCAAAATAAGGCTTCATTTCCTCTGAAAGATGATGTGTGATAACAATAAGGGAATAGGCATCATCAGAAAGAAGCTCTTTTTCAATTGACTGGGCTAAAGCTTTATTTAAGTTTGAAGTACTTTCATCCAATAATAAGAATTGACTACCATTGAGAATAGCTCTTGCTAGTGAAATACGTTGTTTTTGTCCTCCAGATAAATCAAGCGCTCCTTCGCCAATTAAAGTGTCTAATCCTTTAGATAGTTGACTGATATCATTAGTTAGACAAACTTTTTGAATCACTGATTCTATTTCCTCATCAGAAAAATCATTAGTTAAAGTAATGTTTTCACGTATGGTTCCATTGAAAATATAAGGCGTTTGCTCAACATAGGTTATTTGAGATCGTAAGCTACTACCATTTATGGCTTTCAATGCCTGATCATCAAGTTCTATCGTTCCTGAATCATAGTTTAAACTACCAGTTAGCAATTTTAAAAGGGTTGACTTTCCTGTACCACTAGGTCCAACGATACAATATTTTTTACCTTTTTTAAACGTATAGCTAGCGTTAGAAAGTATCTCATTATTTCCTAGGGTCAGATTAACCTTATTCAACTCTATCTTGGTATTTAAGCTAACATTTTTCAGTTTCATATTATCATTCAGCTGTTCCTCTTTGCTGGCATTAAGGAATTTTTTATGCTTTTCAAAAATAGGGAAAGCAGCTTTGATCTCTATAATATTGGAAGAGAGGTTGCTAACACCATTGAAAATATTAACACTAATATTTGAAACAGAAAGAATATCACCAAATGTTAACATTTTTTGTGCGACAAAAATACCTGAAATCATTAAACTTCCAATTTGTCCTAACACATTACCAAATGCTGCTAAAAAGGTTGCCACGCCAACAATTTTATAACTATCAATTTCAGCTTTTTGAATACTTTGAATTTCTTTATCTGATTTGGAAACTAAAAAATCTTGTTTATTGAGTGAGAAAAGACAAGTAAAACCATTATAAAGATTGGCGATACTAGCTGTAAAATTTTCTTGACTCAGCGTTAGTTTTCCAAAGACAGAAGCCAATTTTTTATCTGCTAGTTTAGGTAAAATAAGGTTGATAATAGCGAGGGCTACAATAACTAGCATTAATTTCCAGTTGAGAAAGGCTAGTGCAAAAACAGATAACAACACTTCAATAATTGCTTCCACGATTGTGTATAACCTCTTAAAGCCTTCATTGCTGATTCGATTACTATCAGTTGTTAACCATGAAACCATCTTACCACTGGTATATTCAGAAGATTGGTTGGGTCGATGCATCGCATAGCTGGACGATATATCACTACGAATATCTCCAATCATTTTTTGTCTAACAAACACATCATACCAAGTTTGAAAGGCAAATAATACAACATAACCAAAATATAGACTAGCACATAGAATAACTTTAGAAAGAAAACTATCAGTTTCTCCAGCTAATAAGCTATTAAAAGCCTCAGCTGTCAAAAATGCTGACCTTAATTTTAAAATAATTGAGACTATAATAACGGCTAATAAAAGCAAGTTTTCTTTATATCTTCTCTTTAAATAAAAAAACATCTATTTCCCTCTTAGACTTTCTTTCCAAAGTAAGTGATTATTATAAAAGTTGTATTCGGCGACTGTCATGTTTTGACTAACAAAAGGGGCAATAATTAGTTGTCCTACCATAAAAGCTGACATATAACCATTTAAAACACTACCGCTATTTTCATTAATAGGTTTACTAGTGTCGTCTAAGCTCTTTTGGATATAATCGCACATTAATTTAGCTGAACCATAAGAATTGATGACATATGCTGTTTGGAGTAGAGGTCCATATCCTGATTCAATAACCGGGCAAGGAAGCTGTTTCTGCATAATTGATTGAGCAAGGTTATACATTAAGGTATAATCATCCGCAGCATTAATAATGAGATCTTGCGGTCCTAATTCCCCAGTTAGAGCAGATAGCTGTGATAAAGTGCTAACGTAGGTAGAGAAGGTTACTATCTGAGCAAGATTTGTATAACGCTCCTTTAAAGCGTCTACTTTATACATTCCAATGTCATTTGTAAAGTAAGCTTGAGCCCCTAGGTTTTTCTCCTCTACTTTATCACCATCAATTAGAATAAATTGCTGGAATCCCATTCTAATTAAGACATCTAGCGTATGACTTCCTACTGTCCCCAAGCCCAATATCACTATTTTGACAGATTCTCTATAACAGTTAAACTCTCGAAAGTCAGTATCGGGAAAACTATTTAAAAATAAATCAGCTCGATTCAAATGGATTGGACTGTCAAATCGTTGTAGAAAATGTCTATCTAGTAAATAATTGAGAATATCTTGTTTCTCAATACTAGATAAATCAGAATAGTTTTCTATGTCTTGGCGATTTCTAAACTCTGACAGAAAGTCTAAAAATTGAAATACTTTTGTATTGTTATCTGTACTAATCGCCAATTGAAGTTCTCGATTCCCTTCATAAACAACAATAGCCCCACCCTTAAATGACCAGTTCAATTCTTTTTTCAACCTAAAATAACTCATTATAATCTCCTACAAAAATTTACAAAAAAGTCTAGGAACCTGCCCTAGACTATAACGAGACTACTTGTTAACAACGCAAATGTTAATTTCTACTTCTGAAATAACAACATCAGTTTCATGAATTTCCATCAGTTTTCCTCCTTAATCATTAATAGGTATATATTATCATTTATAGAATATTCTGTCAATATATGTTTAATAAAAAGTTAGATTTTTCCGATTTTAGCATTAGTTAATATCTCTAAATGTGTCAACGACTATTTTAAAATCAACAACGATATCATTAGGTTGGATTGATTAATCAAAACGGCAACTCCTCTTCCTCAAGAACAAGGTCAGCCAGATCCGCTGCAACATTATTTTCACGCATAGCACGTTGGGCACGACTTTCGAGTAATTGGAAAGATTGTCCCAAAACTTCTGTCATATAGTGTCTTTGCCCATCTTTTTCATAAGAACGCGTACGCAGCTCACCATCTAATGAAATCAAGCTACCCTTCGTTCCATAAGACGCTAAGGTTTCTGCCAAACGCCCCCAAAAGACCACATTGATAAAATCAGCTTCTCGCTCACCATCCTTACCTTTAAAGCGACGATTGACAGCAACGGTAACACGCGCAACAGATTTATCATTGGGAGTTTTTACTACCTCTGGTGTTGCCACCAAACGACCGATTAAAATAGTTTTATTATACATAAGATTTCCTCCTAACTATTTATTCGGAAAATATATGATAAAATGAAGAAAAAAGAAGAAAATAATGGTAGATTTAGCATTTTATAGAGACATGCTGCGCAAACCTTAGAGAAAATTCAATACGAATTAACCTCTGCTCAGTTAGCACACTTAGAAAACAAGGAAATTTTAGATTTTGGTGCCGGATTTGGATTAGTCAGTCAATTCCTGGCTCAAAAGAATCAAGTAACAGCCCTTGAACCAAACGCTGATATGCTTTTTGCGGATGATTCCCAGACCTTTACTAAAATCCAAGGATTTTTAGAAGTTCTAGAAACAGTAACGGAACAATCTTTTGATGTCATCTGCTGCCACAATGCCGAAGATTGGTTGAAAAAGATGATTCAGATAAAACTAACTGTTTCAGACTTAGCTACCTATTCTGTTCAGAATAAATAAAAAGACGGAAAACCGTCTTTTTACTTATTCCAATGCTTCTCTACATCAAACGCTTCGCCAACCTTTGCAGTATCATCTAATTCAATAATGCCACGAACTTGGGGAGCATTCGGCAATGCTAGTTCTCGTGGGCTACACATCATCCCAAAGCTTTCCTCACCGCGTAGTTTACCTGGGAAAATCAAACTTCCACTTGGCATCATAGCCCCTGGCAAAGCAACAATCGTTTTAAGTCCGACAGCTGCATTAGGCGCACCAGCTACGATTTGCACGATAGCATCTTCAGCTACCTGCACTTGACAAATATTGAGATGATCACTATCTGGATGGGCTGTCATTTCGACGATTTGCCCAACCACAAATTTTGGTTCATTATCTGCGATAAGTTTTTCTGAAAATCCTTCTTTAGCTAATTCAGCATTTAAAATAGCAAGGTCCTGATCTGTCAAAAAGACCTGTCCGCGTCCATCAATCTTAACCAAGCTAGACGCTTCAAAGATATTCCAAGCAACAGTTTCTCCAGAGTCTTCAAGGAAAACGCGAGCCAGCTTGCCTTTACGCTCAACAGCCACCTGTTGCCCCTTATCTTCTTTGACAATAACCATAAGCACATCGCCAACATGCTCTTTGTTATAAGTGTAAATCATTTTTCTTACAGTCCTTTCAAAAATGCACTAATCTCTTCTTTAGTTTTACGATTCTTATCCACGAAACGACCAATTTCTTGACCCTTTTCAAAGACAACCAAACTTGGAATCCCAAAAATATCCCATTTTTGTGCCAAATCCATAAAGTTATCACGGTCTATCTGCATAAAAGTGAAGTCACTATGTTCAGTCTCAATATCCTCTAACAAGGGGTATAGGTACTGACAATCCCCACACCAATCAGCGGTAAACAGAAAAACCGTTTTTTGACCTGACTCTATCTGTTCGGTTATTTGCTCGTAAGACAATGCCTTAATCATGCCACAACCTCCTGTGCAATAATCTCACCTTGCTCATAAACGAAATCAAACTGGCGACCATCTGCTAAAACGACACCCCCAGTTGTTTCATTGCCGCCTTCGAATTCATTGATGTAAACAACTTGGATATCTCCAAATTGGCTAAAATAAGCACGAATATCTGCCATACGACGAGCTTTCTGTGCCTCACCAATCTTATAAGCCAGCTGAGCAGCAAGGGCTGTGAGACCCAAACCAAGTAGGGCCCCACCCAAAATGCTTATTTTTTTATTCTTCATAAGCCTTATTTTACCACAAGAAAACAAGAGCAAGACAGTTTTTACTATTATTTTTAGAATAATCATGTTTAGCATTGACTTTCTTACTTATAAAGGTTATGATGGATAAGTAATTAAATGTCAGAGTTATCATGTTTCACATTTTCATCTCCTTTTATTTACGCATCATAAAAGGAAGGAAGTAACTCATTATGGCACAAGGTACTGTAAAATGGTTTAATGCTGAAAAAGGTTTTGGTTTTATCTCAACTGAAGAAGGTCAAGACGTTTTCGCACACTTTTCACAAATTCAAGCTGATGGTTTCAAATCACTTGAAGACGGTCAAAAAGTTTCATTTGATGTTCAAGATGGTCAACGCGGCCCTCAAGCAGCAAATATCGTTAAACTGTAATTAACTGATAGAAAGTCTGAGATAGCTTATCTCAGGCTTTTTTTCTATATATAAAATAGGCCAACCGTCAGCTCTTCACTCCCACACCCTTTTTCATTTATAACTAAAAGTGGTAAAATGCTAGTAAGACTTATACAGATGAGGAGACTGAACTAATATGACTGATTTATTTAATAAAATCAAAGAAGTAACCGAACTCAAAGGCACCTCAGGTTTTGAACAACCTGTCCGCGATTATCTTCGTGAGAAAATCACACCCTTGGTGGATGAGGTTCAAACGGATGGACTTGGGGGGATTTTTGGCATTCGACATCATGAAGATGCCAACGCTCCGCGCATCATGGTAGCTGGTCACATGGATGAAGTTGGCTTCATGATTAAAGAAATCAAAGAAGACGGCACTTTCCGCGTGGTTGAATTGGGTGGCTGGAACCCGCTCGTTGTCAGTTCGCAACGATTCACCCTACACACACCTGATGGTCGGATTTATCCTGTCATTTCAGGGTCTGTTCCACCACATTTTTTACGTGGGACAAACGGCGCTTCACTGCCTAAAACAGCTGACATCATCTTCGATGCAGGCTTTAGTAGTAAAGATGAAGCCGAAAACTTTGGTGTTTTCCCTGGCTCTCTTATCATTCCCGAATCTGAAACTATCCTAACTGCCAATCAAAAACACGTTATCAGCAAAGCCTGGGACAACCGCTATAGCATTCTTATGATACCTGAAATGTTAGAAGCCGTGAAAAAGGAAAACCTAGGCCACACCCTAATCGCTGGAGCTAACGTTCAGGAAGAGGTTGGTCTTCGCGGCGCTCACGTCTCCACAACCAAGTTTAATCCAGAACTCTTCTTCGCTGTTGACTGTTCTCCTGCTGGTGATATTTATGGCAATCCTGGAAAACTTGGGGACGGTACCTTAATTCGTTTTTACGATCCAGGTCATATCATGCTCCCAAACATGAGAGATTTTCTTTTGACAACCGCTGAAGAAGCTGGCATCAAGTATCAATATTACCCAGCCGCAGGAGGTACCGATGCTGGCACTGCGCATCTCAAAAATGAAGGAATTCCTTCAACAACCATCGGTGTCTGTGCTCGTTACATCCACTCACATCAAACGCTTTATGCTATGGATGACTTTATCGAAGCACAAAACTTCCTACAAGCCATTGTGAAGCGACTTGATCGTTCCACTGTTGATTTAATCAAAAAATACTAGAAAGGGCTGAGTAGTCCCACTCAGTAGAACAACTGATGAAAATTGGATTTATTGGTGTCGGTCAAATGGCTTCTGCTATCATCACTGGTATCAAACAAATGAATCATGAGATCATCATCTCTGGTTCTTCACCTCAGCGCTCTAAAGCTATTGCCAAGGAGCTAAATGTTCAGGCGGCTAGCTCCCACCAAAGTTTAGTTGAACAAGTTGATCTTGTCGTTTTAGGCATTAAACCGCAGCTGTTTGAGCCTGTCTTGAACGAACTCGACATTAAAAAACCTATCCTGTCGATGGCTGCTGGAATCACTTTAAATCGCTTAGCTGAATTGACTGATTCTAGCCTACCTCTTATCCGTATCATGCCCAATATGAATGCCAGGATTCTCCAAAGTACAACTGGTATCAGCTATAATCAGCTCGTTAATGAAGATCTAAAAGCGTCGATTAGAGAGATCGTCGATAGTTTTGGAACAAGCTACGAACTAGCTGAGAAAGATTTTGATACCTTTACAGCTCTGGCTGGCTCAAGCCCCGCCTATATCTATCTCTTCATCGAAGCGATGGCCAAGGCTGGCGTAAAAAATGGCCTAAGTAAAGCGCAGTCTCTCGAAATCACCACACAAACGGTTATAGCTAGCGCTAAAAATCTCGTCGAATCTGAAGATAGCCCTCACGCTTTGATCGACAAAATTTGTAGCCCTGGCGGAACTACTATCGCAGGGCTCATGGATCTAGAAAAAAACGGCCTAACCCATACTGTTGTATCAGCTATTGATACTACTATTGGTAAAGCCAAAAATATGTAAAAAGCATAAGCGTCCGATAACCCCATATATTGAAAAAATTCCAAAGTCCTTATTGACTCTGGAATTTTTTTCGGTCATTATCTTGTCTGTGTTCAGCTCACGGCAAATAGGCTTCTGGAACTTCCTTTTGAGTAAGCGTTTCCTCGTCAGAAAAGTTTTCTAGAATAGTAGACTCGTTTTTCTTGCATGATACTATCTATGACAACCATTTGGAAACGTTTGACAGAACATATCTCTTGAACCTTCCGAAAAGATATCACCTATGCTAACTTCATGTCCTTTAGAAACCCATTTCCTTGCAGGTACTCTCTAGTCCATGTTCACCAACAAGCCTATGACATCTGGTTAATTAGCTTGTTTAACATTAAAGACTTGACTAAGATTTGGCTAGGGGCAACCAGCTTGTCTTAACAGATAGCGCTCAACTTTATCGCGACGACTTACTATTGGCGCCTGACAAATGGTAGCAAAACACCCCTAAGGTTAACTTTTTTGTCTAACCTTAAGGGTGTGATCAAGCGTATCTCAGCATCTGCTTATATTGGTGAGATTAGCATGCTTACAAAGGCTATTAAATTATTAAACGTATGCATGGCCATACTATATTTGATATCTTTGGTATGCCAGTAAACAAAAGCCAAGGCAGCTGACATTAACCCATAAGCAATAGCGCTACCAAAATTAGTTGGTCTGTGAACCAGCGCAAAAATGGCTGAACCTGCTATTAGCCCCACCCATTCTTTTTTGGGAAAGAGGTATTTGGCTGCCAACCCACGAAAAATAATTTCCTCCGTAATAGGTGCAACAACGACAACCATGACAAAGAACAGTGGAATTGGTACCATTTTCATCAAATCATACAAACCAGCTTGATTAACCGTATCTGTCTGTCCCTCTAGTTTAAGAACCCAAGAAGAAAGAACATTTCCCAGTACAATAATAGCGTAGGCAATGCTAAGACTCACCCAAAGAGACCTGGTCTTACGTCCAGAAAGTGGACTAAAGATATCACGCTTTTGAGCGATCTGAACTATTAAAGCACCAATTATTAAAAAGACAAACGTACTGCTCGCCGTTTGAACTAAACCAAACGACCCTTTGTCTAAGGACTGATTATAAGCCAAAACACCACCGATAATTAATGAAGGGACTTGACTCAGCAGGAAAAGACCAACCATTAAAACCAAGGTTTTAAAAAACTGTTTCATGAAAACTCCTTAAAATGAACTAGGACTATTTTATCATAAAAAACGATTCAATAAAGTCTTCATTCCTATCATACAAAATATACAAAAATAAATAAGGCTTATTAACAATAGTCGGTAGGGAATACCTATCCCAAAAAAACCGTCCAAAAGAACTAGAAAACTCATAACAATAATCAAAAAGACCAAAGTCCAAGTTGTCGTTAGCTTATTAATAAGCATATTACGCTCATCATAGGCGTTGATATAGGCTTGATGACATTTTTTGGGATCTTTTTGAGTAGCATAGCTTGACCCAGCAATGATAAACAAGACAAAAGCTATTCCTACCAACATTCCCTGCTGATATGCTGACATCTCAAGGATGGGCAATAGCACCAATAAACAAAGACCACCGATAAAACCGAGCATCGTCTGTTTCCTTAGCAGCTTAGCATAAGCTTCTTCTGTTTTCTTTTTTCCCGTATTTTTTATCATTTGCAACAACATAACTTTCTCCTTCTACTCTTCTTCAAAAATAAAGACTTCTTCAATACTTAATCCAAAAAACTTGGCTAATTTATAAGCTAGTTCCAGCGACGCATTATAACGTCCTTTCTCTAGTGAAATAATGGTTTGCCGTGTAACTTCCATAGCATCGGCTAATTCAGCCTGACTCAACCGCTGCGACTTTCGCAATTCCTGAATGCGTGTTTTCATTTCAATCCTTTCTAAGATAATCCGGACAACTAAAGCTTTATTTTTTATGTTTTAACTGACGATAGAGCGAATAACTTCTAATAAAGCAGGCAAAACTTGTTAATAGCAACAGAACCAACAGGGCTCCATTGGCTCTTAAGGGTTGCATTAACATAGATAGCAGAAGCCAACTAAAACCGATCATTAAGTTTCGCAAAGATAAATCATTCAATTCTTT
The DNA here is from genome assembly GCF_001598035.1 of Streptococcus halotolerans. Classification (NCBI taxonomy): domain Bacteria; kingdom Bacillati; phylum Bacillota; class Bacilli; order Lactobacillales; family Streptococcaceae; genus Streptococcus; species Streptococcus halotolerans. The sequence goes on from NZ_CP014835.1 coordinate 1,443,724, forward strand.
ATCTGTCATTTGCCTAATGGTTTTCATTATAAGCCTCTTTTCGTTAGTCTCTTTTTTGTACAGTTAACTTTACATTTATAGTATAGTATACTTTACATTTTATGTCAAGGAAACTTTACACAGAAATTAAAAAAAGACTCAATGACCAAAATCACTGAGTCCCTTTTCATCTATTAAATCTTATTTTTTCAAACGTTCCACATCACGCGCAATCATCAACTCTTCATCAGTTGGGATGACTAGAACTTTGACTTTTGATTCTGGAGTGGTAATATCACCAAAGTAGCCGAAGACATTCTTATCTGGATCCACTTCAATACCGAACCACGTCAAACCAGCAAGCACATCTTGACGCATAAGGTAAGCATTTTCCCCCATACCAGCCGTGAAGACAATCACATCGACACCATTCAAAACTGCCATGTATTGACCGATGAATTTTTTGATACGGTCGACAAACATGTTGTAGGCAAGAGTCGCCCCCTTGTCTTTATTTTGAATGCCAGCTTCAATATCGCGCATATCACTTGAAACGCCTGACACACCAGCAAGACCAGACTGTTTGTTAAGCATATTAATAACAGCCGCTGCATCTTCTAAGTCATCGGCATGTTCAACCAGGTAAGGAATGATAGCTGGATCAATATCTCCAGAGCGTGTTCCCATCATTGGACCGGCAAGTGGTGTAAATCCCATAGAGGTATCAACTGATTGACCATGATAGTTAGCAGTGATAGAAACACCATTACCGATGTGAGCAGTAATCAGTTTTAACTCATCAAGTGGACGACCAAGTTGTTTAGCCGCTTCCTGCGCTACATACTGGTGGCTTGTCCCATGAGCACCGTATTTACGAACTTGCAAATCAGTATAGTACTGACGTGGGATTGGGTACAAGTAAGTAGGTTCTTGCATTGTCGAGTGGAAGGCTGTGTCAAATACCGCTACACTTGTAATATCTGGCAAAATTTCTTTGAAAGCACGGATACCAGCTGCATTGGCTGGGTTATGAAGAGGTGCTAAGGCTGATAAGTCTTCGATTTGTGCCAAAACGTTATCATCGATAAGTGTTGATTCTTTGAAGATTTCCCCACCAGCTACCACACGGTGCCCGACACCAGTAATCTCATCAAATGATGCAATAATACCAAACTCTGTTAAGTTATTAAGAAGTATTTTGACAGCTTCAACGTGGTCAACAATATCACGAACATCTTTTTCTTTTTTACCGTCAAATTTTACCGTAGAGATTGAATCTTTCAAACCGATACGTTCAATAATACCCGCAGCAAGAACTTCTTCTTCAGGCATCTTATAAAGTTGCCATTTAAGACTCGAACTACCAGCGTTAATTGCAATTGTTTTAGACATAAGTCACCTCTTCTGAAATCGTTTACTGTAATACATTAACCATTATAGCAAAAATTTCGCCTAAATGGCATTATCATCTTTCCAGATTTTCAAATTTGCCATAAAACCCTGTAAAACTTCTGGATTTTGAATATCTGATAGGTGATAAACAAAGGTCTCTGGCTTACTCTCAGCCTGCTTTTGCAGAACAAACAAGGACTTAGCATTGGCAGGATGACTAAACATCGTTTCTGGCAAAGTAATTACCGCCAAAACATCCGCATAGCCTGACAACCACTTTTTCAAAAGATCACTTTGACCACTCGTTAAGAGATTTGTTGGTGCCAAAAGGATCGCCAAACCATCTTTTTTCAAGTATTTCAAAGATTGCTCCATCAACAAATGGTGAGCGTAAGTGTGCCCATCAGTCGCTGCGACTTGATAGCGCTTGGCAATAGCATCGTTAGGGTAATAGCCGACAGGCAAATCACTGATAATGACGTCACTTTCTTTCAACAGTTGCGGACGAACAGCATCTTCTTGCACAAAGCGCACGTTTGAGTCCATGACTTCTGCGATAGAGGCTGACAAATCAATCAACAAATCATCCAATTCCAACCCCAGATAATCTAGCTCTCGATCACTGTTATTAAGCAATGTTTGAGCTAAATTTCCTGTTCCACTACCGATTTCAATAACGTCCAAATGTGCTTGGTTGGTCAAATTTTCCAAAAGATAAAGCACCAAAAATCCAATCGTATCTGGCGTAAATTGATGATTAGCTTGCAACTGCTCTGTTTGACTAGCCTTGATAAAAACAAATTGGTAAGCGCGACGCCATTCTTCCTTGGTTAAAGCTAAGGATTTTAGGGCCTGATTGTTTTCGGCAATCTTTTCCGGCGCATGTTCAGCACCTAAATAAAAGGCATTTTGCTCAATTAAGGCATCGTAAATATTAGTCTTAATCTCATTTTCAATAAGCTGAGTATTTTCCAAAATCAACTGATAAGCTGATTCGATTTTTTCAAAATTCATAAATCCTCCGATACTTGATTATCATACCAAATTTCGGTGATATTATAAAGGTGCAGTATTCCTATCTGAACTTGCTTGGGGTTCTTTTTCTTTTGTTTTTACCCTTGTCTTTTCTTCCTGTCTATCTGCTTTATCTGCCGACAATGGGGGAGTTTCTTTGAGAAAATGGTAGGAAAATGTTTGCTGACCAGTAGTCACTGTTACCTCTAAAGTATCCTTTCGAGACTGGTAAGCTACCTTTCCTTTGTCAAAAAGGATTTCTCCTGACGGTTCTTTGATCATAGGCTTCGCCAATTCAGCTAAAACATAGGACTGACTGGATGCCAATTGAGCTTCTTGAATACGATAAGCCGCTTTTAAGCGATCCGTATAAAAGTTCAAGAGTAAAGATAAGACAGCTGTCATCAACAGTGCGTATAAGAGAACACCTGCTTTAAGATGCTTTTTCAAAAGCATAAAGAAATTCACGCACCCTTCCATCTTCAAAAGTCATTTGGACACTTATGGTCTGGCCAAATTGGGTAAAATGAGCGGACTTCACCTTGTAGATCATGGGTTGAAATCCTCGACCATCGCTACCTGTTTTTCTAAAATCATCTTTTTTCGATTTTCCAAAAACCAATGTTTGGGTATTTTTTAAGACAATTAGTCTATTGTCAGACACCTTGACCAACCGAGAATTCGCTAACTCTGAACGAAATTGCTGGCAAAAGAGTAGCCAATCCTTATCCCTAGGCTGCTTGATCTCATGAATATGAGCTGAAACGACCTTAGTCATAGCTTGATATACTTGAATCGATCCCGACAACACCACAAGGGCAAGTAAACATTCTACTAAAGTAAAGGCCTTAAGGCGATAGCTTTTTAACACGAAAAATCTCCCTTTCCTTAGACTTAATAACAGTTTCGGTACCAGACTGACTAATAGTGATGTCCTGCCCATTCTTTTGCAAGTGTTTTTGATGGGTTTGCACTGCCATAATCGCCACAGACAAAGCTTGCGCCTGATTGTCTAAATCTCTTAATTGCTTTTGGTGATAGTTTAGTTGACCCAAAAGGAGGCTTACCAAACTAGCTAAAATAGCTGTCGCTAGCAAACTTTCCCACAAAATATAGGCTCTACTCTCTTTTTTTTTGATATTGACCACTCCCTAAGTACAATTGATAAGTCACGCGCTCTTCAGACGTTTTAAAGACAACCTTAGCCAAAGAAGAATTACCACCAGCTTTATTAAAAACGATCTCCTGTTCTTTTTCTGGAACGATACCACTAGGAATGGCATAATGACCCAATGGATTTTCCACATAGTTACTGCCAATTCGCAGGACTGCTTCTTTCTCTTGACTGGCACTGAAGCGCTGCGTTTCCCGATAAACTTGTTCAAATGCCATAAAAAAGAGCTTGTTTTGTACCTGATTAAAAATACTGTTGATAGAAGCACTGGTCGTTAAAGCTAAAAAAGTCACTATTGATAAGGTCATCAGTGCTTCTATCAAAGTAAAAGCCTGAACCTTCTTAAGGTTTAGTTTTAGCATAAGCATCTGCTTGTTTTTGAGTGATATAACCCTCGCCCACTAATTGTTGAATGGATGGTTTAACATCTTCGTTCATTTCATACAATTCCATCTGACTCTCCACAACCTTAACGACAGCCGCCTTTCCTTTTTCATCAACAGCCGCCTTTTGTTTACTTAAATTAGGCACAAATAAAAGCATGAGCACACTGATGATAAGTAAAACCAGTAACATCTCAATCAGAGTGAAACCTTTTACCGCTTTTCTTTTGACTTGTTTTAAATAATTCTTCACTTACATAACCTCCATAGACTGATACATTGGTAATAGCATAGCTGCGTAAATCATGACAATCATAAACGCAACCAAGATAAAAATAACAGGTTGAATCAACTGCATGGCCTTATTCAAACGATAGAAAAATTGCTCCCAAAGTTCTTCTGAGAAAACATCTAACTCCTGACCGAGGTGTCCTTTGGCATCGCCATATTCAATAATCAAGCTGAATTCTTTCAAGAAAAAAGGATAGTCCAAAACCTTCTTGTGAAAAGATTGACCAGACAACAAAGCAGCCTGCATATCACGACCTATACTTGAAAACAGTCGTGATTCCTGTTTCTGCATCAGCGACACAATGCTGGTCATCTCAACTCCCTGACCCAAAAGATTTCCCCATTCACGCGCATAATAAGCTGTCAGATAAAGTTTGATGGTATAACCAATAAAAGGAAGACCACTCAAAAAACGATAGAGTTTAATGGGTTCCGTTTTCTTACTAAGATAAATGGCCAATAAACTAAGACAAAACAGCGTCACCATTCCTGCTAAAAAGACAGTAGGAGAATGTTCTAAAAGAGCCGTCGCTGCATTGCCTTCTTCTATCTGGGGCAAAAGATAATTTTTAAGGCCAAGCATGATTAGAACCAAAAACAGCAGTAAAATAATCGGATAGGTGGCCACTTCGATTAGTTTTTTCTTAATCAAACCCACCTGTCTCAGATAGCTTTCAATTTTGGCCATACTTTTTTGGGTGTTACCATGGGTCTCTGCTAAAGATAGCTGGGTAACAACCGCCTCTGAGAATCCCAGATTTTTCATCAGAATCGGTAAGCCAAATCCATTTAGCAAGGTTTCGTGCATAATCTGAATTTGGTGATCTGGTACCAATTGACTACGCTTCAAAAAATCAACTGTTTCAGGCAGATTGAAGCCAGAACTCAAGAGATTGTTAAAAAGTTGAATGATTTTAACCTGCTTTTGGGTAGTTAATACTCTCGATTTGGATTTGTTCTTCAGAGAGATGTCCTGATTTAAAAAGCTCAACCAACTGCTGGTTCCATTGGCTAGAAACATGATCTTTAAAATTATCCTTTGCCACATCAATCAATCCGCCTCCTCCTATTAACCGTTGATAGCAGATACCTGCTAAACTATTTTTTACTTCATCCTCTGAAACACCCAGCTCAATTAAGCGATGATAAACCCCTGAAATACTCTTAGCATGAATGGTGGCAAAGACAATGGTTCCTGTCAAACTAGCACGTATTGCAGCACGTGCAGTCTCTTTATCACGGATTTCACCAATGACAAGAACATCTGGTCGATGCCTCAGGGATAACTTAATCAAGCTGTTATAAGTCATGTTAATGTCTTCGTTAAGCTGTAGTTGCAAAATCCTGTCATCTTTAATTTCAACAGGATCTTCAATCGAAATAATCTGCTTATCGCTAAACTTTTCTTGAAGAAGTTGATACATAAGAGTTGTCTTGCCACTCCCAGTAGGTCCCGAAAAAAGATAGAGTCCTCTGGAATCTATTGTCGCCATCATTTCTTGCATACCATTGAACCAATAGTTCAGATGACGACGTCCATCATATAGCAAGCGAATAACTAAACTCTCGTGACCTCGGTAATCTCCAACAGTAGATAACCGCAATGAAACCAGTTCATCGTTACCAAAATCATAATCACAAGAACCTAATTGACTTCTACGCTTTTCGCCGACAGTCATTCCTGCCACAAATTTAAAGTGACTAATAAGACTAGCCATACGATCATAGCCATAAGTTCCGATAAATCTCCTTTCATCGCCAATTCGCATAAGCACATCATAGTCATCTTTACGGGGAATGATATAAATATCCTGAGCTTCACATTCAACTGCCTGAGCAATCATTTCTTTGGCTAAATCTTGAACCATAAAACCTCCTTACCTATTTATTCGTAATTATTTCCCAAAATAAGACGAAAAAAACACCTTATCTCACGATAAAGTGTCAAAATGTAGACAAGCTCTTAAATTTGTTGCTATCGTCCGTTTTTTGGACATTTTGCTTTAAATAATAAACATAAAAGGATTAAAGAAAACCATCCAAAATAGACGTTTTCTTTAACCTACATACTCATCTCATGATAAAGAGTTGTGCTGTTTAATGGAACAAGAAGGATGAATCCCTTCCGCATTGCGATGCTCAAAATCCAAATCTTGTAAATTTTTAGGAAGTTCTTGCCAATTCCCTAACATCATTAAGGAATGATATTGTTGTAAATCTTCATCGCACTCTTCACACCAACGTTGGTCATCTGTCCGCCAAAAAGCTGACATCAGATTTGACTGACTATTTACCTTAGGAAATTGTTCCTGTAACAATTCCCATTCCTCTTGATAACAAATGAGCGCATCCTCATAAGTTTGGAACTCTTTAATATCAGTGATATCTTCTTGCCAATCGTCTAAGAACCACCAAGGTTCAAAGTCGCCATACATTTTTATCACTTGATAGGCCATATCATGTACTGGGTCTTAAGATCTTTATGAAAATTATCTTATTCTTCGTTTAAATAAAAATTAAGATAGCTCTATAACCATTTGATATTAGGATATATCCCTTTTCAAATAACTATAAGAGAACATTTTCGATAGTTGAATCACCCTTTTCCTTTCTATTATGTTTTGGTTATATAATCAAAAATAAGTATTCCAAATGATTATCTCTAATCCTTCTGTGACGTCTATTATATAAAATTATAGTTTAATGTGATAATAATCTGCTTGTAGAATACTGCACAAACACGAACCTTATCTGGTTAAGTATTGAACTGACAAGTTCCTTTAGTGTTTTATGGTAAACAAAATGGCTCTATCTTTTCTTTAAAGGCGATATCACTAATAGGCTGGAACGACCTTACTCCAACACCAAGCTAGAAGCTACCAAGAAACTCATCAAAGGCATCAAGTACAATCTTTTGGTTATTGGAAGATGATAACCTCAAAAAACAGTTTTTTTTGCTTTGAACATCAAAAACTCTAAGTAGACCTATCCTGCTAACTCATGATAAAAAGGTTTTCGACATATAATAAAGTTGAACAATACAAATCCGTACTCTTTAATTGGGATTTCCCTAGTCTGTATCAAAAACTCTCGGATACGCCCAGAGCGCAAAAATAACATTACTAAAAGTCTCTTATTCGATTGTTTGAGCTTAAAATAGGAGGCTTTTAGTAGGGAAGTCATGATTGAAATCTGTTTTGGCATTGATGTCCACCAGAAATCCTATCAAAAAGAAAAGGCGTTAGGACTGAGGCAACAGTTCTAACACCAAAACTTAAAATTTTTCAAGAACAGTATAGCACAGAAAGGGATTTTTGCACTATTTTTTATGTTTTTTCAAATAAAAAGAGAAGACCAAACTGGTCCTCTCTCGGTGTTAGCTATAAGTCAACCCACTAGAGTTGACAATTAGCCACTATAAGCCACTCACTGCAGCTGATAAAGTGTTAATTTTTCTATTATTCTGTAACAGTTGCTTCATCTGAAACTGGTACTTCCTCAATAACTTCCACTTCATTAACAGATTGTGGTTCGATGTTACGATAGCGTGCCATACCAGTACCAGCTGGAATGATTTTACCAATAATAACGTTCTCTTTGAGCCCAAGAAGATGATCTTTCTTACCACGGATAGCTGCATCTGTAAGGACACGTGTTGTTTCCTGGAAGGAAGCCGCAGACAAGAATGAGTTGGTCTCAAGAGAGGCTTTCGTAATTCCCATAAGAACTGGACGAGATGTCGCAGGAATACCACCAGAGATAACAATATCTTTGTTAGCATCTGTGAAATCAGCGATATCCATGAGTGTCCCTGGAAGAAGATCAGTGTCGCCTGGATCCATGACACGAACTTTACGAAGCATTTGACGAACCATTACCTCAACGTGTTTATCCCCGATTTCAACCCCTTGGCTACGGTAAACTTTTTGAACTTCAGCAAGAAGATAAGTTTCCACAGAAAGGGTATCACGAACTTCAAGAAGACGTTTCGGTTGGATAGAACCTTCCGTCAAAGCCGCACCACGAGCAACTTCGTCACCGACTTCAACTTTCATACGAGCTGTGAATGGTACCACATACTCACCCATACCAGTCTTACCTTGCACATAGACTTTCTTAGTGCGGGTGGCAGCATCCTCTTCAATTTCGATAACAGTCCCTTTAACCTCTGTAATTACGGCTTCCCCTTTAGGATTACGTGCTTCAAAGATTTCTTGGATACGAGGAAGACCTTGTGTAATATCCGTGTTTGAGGCTACCCCACCGGTGTGGAAGGTACGCATTGTAAGCTGAGTACCAGGCTCACCGATAGATTGAGCAGCAATAGTACCAACTGCCTCACCAACTTCAACCGCATCGCCAGTTGCCAAGTTGATACCGTAACAGTGACGACATACCCCATGACGCGTGTTACATGTAAAGACAGAACGGATAGTTACTTCTTCAACACCAGCATTGACAATCTCAGCAGCTTTATCTTCTGTGATAAGTTTATTAGAACCGATGATTGTTTCGCCAGTGATTGGGTTTTTCACTGATTTCTTAGTATAACGACCTTGAAGACGTTCTTCAAGTGTTTCTGTTACTTCCTTACCATCTGTGATAGCTGTGATTGTCAAACCGCGATCTGTTCCACAGTCATCTTCGCGAATAATAACATCCTGAGCGACATCAACCAAACGACGAGTAAGATAACCTGAGTCAGCAGTTTTAAGGGCCGTATCGGTCATACCTTTACGCGCACCGTGAGTTGAGAAGAACATTTCCAAAACGGTCAAACCTTCACGGAAGTTAGACAAGATAGGAAGTTCCATGATACGTCCATTAGGAGCCGCCATCAAACCACGCATACCAGCTAGTTGGGAGAAGTTAGAGATATTACCACGGGCTCCAGAGTCCATCATCATAACGATAGGGTTCTTAGGATCTTGTGTTTCAATCAAGCGTTTTTCAAGAGCTTCTTTAGCTTCGCGCCATGTTGTCGTAACAGCGACATAACGATCATCCTCGGTCATAAGACCGCGACGGAAGGCTTTGTTAATATCCTCAACACGTTGGTGAGCAGCATCAATGATTTCAGCTTTGTTATCAATAACAGGAATATCCGCAATACCAACAGTCAAACCAGCAAGCGTTGAATGGTAGTAACCAAGGTCTTTCAAACGGTCAAGGAAGGCTGATGTTTCAGTCGTACGAAGACGTTTGAACGTCTCTGCGATGATGTTACCAAGATTTTTCTTCTTGAATGGTGCATTGAGTTCAAGTGAGTCGATGACTGGTTGAATATCTTGGCCTGGTTCCAAGAAGTATTTATCTGGTGTTCCATCCGTCAAGTTAGCATTATTTGGCTCTTGAAGGTAAGGGATTTCAGTTGGAATCACATCGTTAAAGAGGATTTTACCAACAGTCGTTACCATGATTTTGTGAAGCTGGTTTTCTTTCCAAGGTTTATTTGGCATACTATCAACGGCGATACCAACACGTGAATGCAAGTGAACATAGCCATTTTGATAAGCCATTACAGCTTCATCACGATCCTTAAAGACCATGCCTTCACCCTCACGACCTGCATCTTCCATAGTTAGGTAATAGTTACCCAAAACCATATCCTGTGATGGTGTAACAACAGGTTTACCATCTTTAGGGTTAAGGATATGCTCAGCTGCCAGCATCAGAAGGCGGGCTTCTGCTTGTGCTTCCTCAGAAAGGGGCACGTGAATAGCCATTTGGTCTCCGTCAAAGTCGGCATTATAAGCCTCACACACAAGTGGATGAAGACGAAGAGCTTTACCATCAATAAGGACAGGCTCAAAGGCTTGGATACCCAAACGGTGAAGAGTAGGGGCGCGGTTAAGAAGAACAGGATGTTCCTTAATCACTTCTTCAAGAATATCCCAAATGCGTTCATCACCACGTTCCACCATGCGTTTTGCTGCTTTAACGTTACCAGCATACTCGCGAGCAACAATTTCACGCATCACAAAAGGTTTGAAGAGTTCAATCGCCATTTCACGTGGGACACCACATTGATACATTTTAAGAGTAGGACCAACGGCGATAACCGAACGACCTGAAAAGTCAACACGCTTACCAAGCAAGTTTTGACGGAAACGCCCTTGTTTTCCTTTAAGCATGTGGCTCAAAGATTTCAAAGGACGGCCACCAGGACCTGTGATTGGACGACCACGACGACCATTGTCGATCAAAGCATCAACCGCTTCTTGGAGCATCCGTTTTTCATTTTGCACGATGATACCTGGAGCGTTAAGTTCCAAAAGACGCGCTAAACGGTTGTTACGGTTAATAACACGACGGTAAAGATCGTTAAGGTCAGATGCTGCAAAACGACCACCATCCAATTGAACCATTGGACGAAGATCTGGTGGAATAACTGGAAGGATGTTAAGTACCATCCACTCAGGTTTATTTCCAGATTTGTAGAAAGCATCAAGAACATCCAGACGACGAACTGCTTTCACACGTTTTTGACCAGAAGCTGTTTTAAGTTCCTCTTTAAGTTCTGCGATTTCAGCTTCCAAATCCACTCGCTTAAGAAGATCTTGGATAGCTTCTGCACCCATTTTAGCCACAAACGAACCATAACCATATTCTTGAAGTTTTTCACGGTATTCGCGTTCAGTCAAGAGAGATTTTGCTTCAAGCGGTGTATCCATAGGGTCAATAACCACGTAAGCTGCAAAATAGATGACTTCTTCAAGAGCACGAGGGCTCATGTCAAGGGTAAGCCCCATGCGAGATGGAATGCCTTTGAAGTACCAAATGTGTGATACAGGAGCTTTCAACTCGATGTGACCCATACGTTCACGACGAACTTTAGCACGTGTCACTTCGACACCACACCGGTCACAGACGATGCCTTTATAACGGATCCGTTTGTATTTACCACACGCACATTCCCAATCTTTTGTTGGGCCAAAGATGACTTCATCAAACAGCCCTTCACGTTCTGGTTTTAATGTACGATAGTTGATTGTTTCAGGTTTTTTAACTTCACCATAAGACCAAGAGCGGACCTTACTAGGTGAGGCTAATGTGATTTGCATACTTTTAAAACGATTTACGTCAACCACTAATAGTACCTTTCTTCATTATCAATATTACGCAGTCAAAGGTAATGGAAAACCACTACCTGACCTTGTAACAGCTTGTTAGCTTAGGAATAGTTCCTAAGACTAACTTTTTTGTTTCATCTTTTATTATTTATCTTCGGCTGCTGCCTGTGCTAATTCTGCTGACTCTTTAGCTTGTTTTTCACGTGCTTTTTCGAGATCATCAACATGCATCACATCATCATCTTCGCCTTCATCAAGATCACGAAGTTCAACCTCTGTGTCTTCATCATCAAGGACACGCATATCGAGGCCAAGAGATTGCAATTCTTTAACCAGAACGCGGAATGATTCTGGCACACCTGGTTTTGGAATTGGTTTACCTTTTGTGATAGCTTCATAAGCTTTAAGACGACCAGTCACATCATCTGACTTATACGTCAAGATTTCTTGAAGGACATTTGATGCACCGTAAGCTTCAAGAGCCCAAACCTCCATCTCACCAAAACGTTGTCCACCGAATTGAGCTTTACCACCAAGTGGTTGTTGGGTAACAAGTGAGTAAGGACCTACTGAACGAGCGTGAAGTTTATCATCAACCATGTGGTGAAGTTTGATCATGTACATGACACCAACAGACACGCGGTTGTCAAATGGTTCGCCTGTACGACCATCATAAAGGACAGTCTTCGCATCGCTATCCATACCAGCTTCTTCAACCGTTTCCCAGAGATCCTCTGCAGTTGCTCCGTCAAAGACTGGTGTTGCCATGTGAATACCTAAATTACGAGCGGCCATTCCTAAGTGAAGCTCCATAACCTGACCGATATTCATACGAGATGGCACCCCAAGAGGGTTAAGCATGATATCAACAGGCGTTCCATCTGGAAGATATGGCATATCTTCTACTGGTACAATCCGTGAAACGACACCCTTGTTACCATGACGACCAGCCATTTTATCGCCGACTTTAATCTTACGTTTTTGAGCGATATAAACGCGAACAAGCATGTTAACACCTGATTGCAATTCATCACCATTAGCACGCGTAAAAATTTTCACGTCGCGAACAATACCATCACCTCCGTGAGGTACACGAAGCGAAGTATCACGCACTTCACGCGATTTATCTCCGAAGATAGCGTGTAAAAGACGTTCTTCAGCAGAGAGATCTTTCTCACCCTTAGGTGTGACTTTACCAACTAGAATATCGCCTTCTTTAACCTCAGCACCGATACGGATAATCCCCATTTCGTCAAGGTCTTTGAGCGCTTCTTCACCAACGTTTGGAATTTCACGAGTGATTTCTTCAGGGCCTAACTTGGTATCACGTGTTTCTGACTCAAATTCTTCCAAATGAACAGAGGTGTAAACATCCTCTTTTACCAGACGTTCAGACATGATAACGGCATCCTCAAAGTTGTAACCTTCCCAAGTCATGTAGGCAACAACTGGATTTTGACCGAGAGCCATTTCCCCATTTTCCATAGAAGGACCATCGGCGATAAAATCACCTTTTTCAACCATATCGCCAACTTTAACTAGTGTGCGTTGATTGTAGGCTGTACCTGAGTTTGATCGACGGAATTTTGTCACATGATAAACATCAAGAGAACCATCTTCACGGCGAACTTCAACTTTTTCAGCATCCGAGAAAACAACCTTACCATCATGTTGAGCAATAATAGCTGCTCCTGAGTCATGGGCTGCTTGATACTCCATACCAGTACCCACATAAGGGGCTTTAGGATCAATCAATGGAACAGCCTGACGTTGCATGTTGGCACCCATAAGGGCACGGTTTGAGTCATCGTTTTCCAAGAAAGGAATACATGCCGTCGCAACGGCAACTACCTGCTTAGGAGAAACATCCATGAAATCTGCTAAATGCGCTGGGTATTCTTGGTTGACACCTTGATGACGTCCCATGACAATCTCTTCAGCAAATGTATTATCATCATTAAGTTTCGAGTTAGCCTGAGCAACAGTATATTCATCTTCTTCATCGGCCGTTAACCAAACAATGTCATTCGTCACTCGACCTGTTTCACGATCAACTTTTCGATAAGGTGTTTGAATAAAACCATACTTATTAAGATGCCCATAAGAAGACAGGTTATTAATCAAACCGATATTTGGTCCCTCAGGAGTCTCGATAGGACACATACGACCATAGTGGGTATAGTGCACGTCACGCACTTCATAACCAGCACGATCACGTGTCAAGCCTCCAGGTCCAAGGGCTGACAAACGGCGTTTGTGAGACAACTCAGAAAGTGGGTTGTGTTGATCCATGAACTGTGACAACTGTGAAGAACCAAAGAATTCTTTAATAGCAGCTGTTACCGGACGGATATTGATGATTTGCTGTGGTGTTAAAACTTCGTTGTCTTGAACAGACATACGCTCACGCACATTACGTTCCATACGAGCAAGACCGATGCGGAATTGGTTAGCAAGAAGCTCACCAACAGCACGAATACGACGATTACCTAAGTGGTCAATATCATCAACTTTTCCGAGACCTTCTGCAAGGTTAAGGAAATAGGACATTTCAGCTAAGATATCCGCTGGTGTAAGTGCACGAACCTTATCGTCTGGATTAGCATTACCAACAATCGTCACTGTACGGTCAGGATCGCTTGGGGCTACCACTTTAAATTTTTGTAAAATAACTGGTTCCGTCACTACTGCATAATCGTTTGGTGTGTAAACAAATTTGTTCAAATCACCATCTAAATGCTCAGCGATAGACTCAATCACATCACGAGTCATTACCGTACCAGATTCGACAAGAATCTCGCCTGTTTCACTATCAATCAAGTTCTCAGCAATGGTTTGGCCAAGAAGACGTGTTTTCACATTAAGTTTCTTGTTGATTTTATAACGACCAACAGCAGCCAAATCATAACGACGTGGATCAAAGAAACGAGCCGTCAATAAGCTACGTGATGAATCAGCCGTCTTAGGCTCCCCTGGACGAAGACGTTCATAGATTTCTTTAAGGGCCTCATCCGTACGTGAATCGTTTGGATTTTTATGAATATCTTTTTCGATAGTGTTACGAACAAGATCTCCTTCACCAAAAATGTCAATGATTTCATCATCACCTGAGAAACCAAGAGCACGAACAAGGGTTGTAAATGGAATCTTACGTGTACGGTCGATACGTGTGTGAGCAATATCTTTCGCATCTGTTTCAAGCTCAAGCCATGCACCACGATTTGGGATTACAGTTGAACCGTAACCAACTTTACCGTTTTTATCAACTTTGTCATTGAAATAAACACCTGGTGAGCGAACCAGTTGAGAAACGATGATACGTTCTGCACCATTGATGATGAAGGTACCCATTTCTGTCATGTAAGGAAGATCCCCAAAGAAAACTTCTTGTGTCTTAATTTCACCCGTTTCTTTGTTAATCAAACGGAAAGTAACAAACAAAGGTACTGAATAGTGAGCGTCGTGAGCACGCGCCTCTTCAAGTGTGTACTTAGGTTCTTTTAATTCATAGCCTACAAATTCCAACTCCATAGTATCCGTGAAGTTTGAAATCGGAAGTACATCCTCAAATACTTCACGCAAGCTGTTATCCAAGAAATCTTGGAATGAATCTGTTTGAATTTCAATTAAGTTAGGTAAATCAAGAACTTCTTTAATTCTTGAAAAACTACGACGGGTACGATGTTTCCCGTATTGAACGTCATGTCCTGCCAAGTCTTACTCCTTTATTAAATGAGTTATGAACGAAAATCGTTCGAGTTCAATCACGAAGTTCATTTTAGCGTTCTACTAAAACAACTTCAGGTTATTGACGTTGATTAATTTTCAGAATCTTTAAATGTTCGTTACATATCTAAAGAATGACGAAAATAGGCACAAAAAGAGCAGCTAAATCGGACTCCTTAAAGTATGATTTAACTGCTTTATGCCACGGTTGGACAATATTTCAACCGTGATTAAACGTCAAATAGTTGTTTACATTATAACATTGATAAACTTAAAAATCAAGTTTATCGTCGACTATTTCTTTTTGTATTATTCGATTGGTTACCACCACCAGTAATACTACTCCAAGCTTTTTGATAGTCACTATCAGTACCACCAATACCGAAGCGGTAAGTCATATTACCAGCACCATTTTTTGCCCAGTAACTGGTTGTTGTATTTCCACTGATCGTGTAACGTCGACCATTTTCCGATGCCGTTCCAGGTTTTAATCCAGTTTGCTTATTGACAGTAGATTTTATCACACTTGAATCAAGAGAGAATTTCTGACCACCGTCAAAGGCATTAGGATCAGCCTGATTAATGGCATTCACAAGATTCGCTAAATAATTCGAATGGTTGTCATAGCCTGTCAATTTTCCTAAAGAGGTATTGTTATCATGACCAGCCCATGATGCCAATGATACCTTAGGTGTTGACACAGATAGCCATGCATCTGAATAATCATTTGTTGTCCCTGTTTTACCTATCCAATCGTTATTAGCCAACGACCCATTCAATGAGCGCAATCGACTCATAAACTGAGTAGTCGTGCCTGAATCAAGTGGCCCGCGAAGCAAGTCCTGTAAAATCGTTGCTGTGGCTTTAGAGAAAACCTGGACAGATTCCGCTTTGTGCTGATAAATAACTTTGCCTTCATTGTCAGTAATCTTATCAACCATATAACCTTTAACATAGGCGCCATTATTAGCAATCATTTGATAACCATTTGCTAACTGTTCAACAGTCATGTCAATACCACCACCAAGTGGTAAACTTTCGATATCATAGTTATCAATAGAAACTCCCATCTTGGTCATATAATCTTCAACATCAACACCCTTGTCTCGTAAAAGTTTATAAGTCCAAAAAGCAGGAATATTCCAAGAAGTATTCAAAGCTTCTTGGAGAGTAACCATTGCTGTCCCTTCATTATCAACGTGCATGATTTTTTGACCACTCGAGTAAGTTGTCGGATAGTTTGACAACATAGTGGCACTTCCCATTAAGCCTTGGTCAATAGCTGGTCCATAAGCAATCAAGGGCTTAATAGTAGATCCTGGCGATCTTTTCGTATCAAAAGCATGATTGTTTTGATTGGTCGTATAATCACGTCCACCAATAAAGCCGAGAATGGCTCCAGATTTATTATCTATTAAAACATTTCCAACTTCTGTACGCCCAGTTCCATCATCTAAAAGGTTTCCATACTGGTTAACAGCATTTTGCATAGCTTCATAAATAGGCTTATTAATGGTTGTCGTTACTTGATAGCCCCCCGATTGGAGTTCCTCTAACGCACGCTCTTCATAAGCAACCTTAGTAGCATCATTTTTCAAATCTTGAGCAGAAACCCCATCTTTTTTGATCAAATACTCATACATTATCTTCTGTGCTTCTTCCATCACAGAATAATAAAGGTAATCATGCTTAGATGCCGCCACAGTATCCGAAGCAATAAAATCCTGTTTTAAATCATAAGATTTATAAGAATGATACTCACTCTTAGTAAGATAACCTTCTCGATACATATTGTATAAAACATTACTTGCTCGCGTTAAACCAAATGATAACTCTTCATCAGATTTCAAACGACCATCCCCACTATAAGGAGAATAAACAATTGGACTTTGTGGTAGACCAGCAATAAAAGCTGCTTGCGGAACAGTCAACTCCGCAGCAGACTTACCAAAAATACCTTGCGCAGCTTCTTCAACACCAGCAATATTTTGTCCCTTGTTATTTCGTCCAAACGGAGATACGTTCAGATAAGACGTCAAAATAGCATCCTTATCCATATCTTTTTCCAAAGAAAGAGCATAGATAATTTCTTTAGCTTTACGCTTAAAAGTCGGGTCATCCCCAAGAATTTGCTGCTTCAAGAGTTGCTGAGTCACAGTAGAGCCACCACTGGACTCTCCAATCCCTAGAAGCGATGACATCAGAGCCCGAAAGACTGCTTTAGGCACCACACCACGGTGGGTCTTAAAATTCTCATCCTCAGTTGAAATGATCGCATGCTTGAGATTATCAGAAATAGCATCACTTGCAACCGGTGTACGTAAAAGATCCGTATCAACATCTGAAATCAATGAACCATCAGAATAAGACAGCTGAGAAATTAGAGAACCCGTTTCAACTTTCTTAATCAGCTCTGCTTTATCCGGAACTTGAACACCATCAATTTGACTGGCCAAATACCCAAGTCCAAGACCAGCACCCAACATGGTCAAAAGCAATACAATAATATAAATAAAATTTGATAATAATTTGACGATACGTAAAAAGATAGATAGACTATCTGCTACAAACCAACCACGATCTGAAGATTTCTTGGTAGAATGATTTGTTTTATGTCTCGGCCCTTTAATAGAAAGGCTCTGCTTTCCCTTATGTAACCAAGTACGTGCTTTTTTCTTAAAATTAGACATAAAATACCTCAATAGCATTATACCAAACTTCTGTATAGCTTGCATGGGACAAAGTATTTCTGATATAATGAGTGCTAACACAAAACTTATTTTGGAGGCTTATATGAATATTTTTGAAGAACTAAAAGAAAGAGGCTTAGTCTTCCAAACGACTGATGAAGCAGCCCTCGAGAAAGCATTAACCGAAGGGCAAGTTTCTTTCTACACGGGTTACGATCCAACAGCAGATAGCCTACATTTAGGACATCTGGTTGCCATTTTAGCAAATCGTCGCCTCCAATTAGCTGGTCACAAACCTTTTGCGCTTGTTGGTGGAGCAACAGGACTTATCGGCGACCCATCATTCAAAGATGCTGAACGTAGTCTTCAAACCAAAGAAACTGTCGACGGTTGGGTTGTAAAAATTCAAGGACAGCTATCACGCTTTCTGGATTTCGAAAACGGAGATAACAAAGCTGAAATGGTTAACAACTACGACTGGTTTGGATCAGTCAGCTTTATTGATTTCCTTCGTGATGTGGGCAAATACTTCACTGTGAACTACATGATGAGCAAAGACTCCGTTAAAAAACGTATTGAGACGGGTATTTCCTACACAGAGTTTGCCTACCAAATCATGCAAGGTTACGATTTTTACGAATTAAATCAAAAGCATAACGTGACACTTCAAATCGGTGGCTCTGATCAGTGGGGCAACATGACCGCAGGAACAGAACTTCTTCGTCGTAAAGCTGACAAAACTGGCCACGTTATCACTGTGCCACTTATTACTGATGCCACTGGCAAAAAATTTGGTAAATCTGAAGGAAATGCTGTCTGGCTTGATGCCGATAAAACATCTCCTTATGAAATGTACCAATTCTGGCTAAACGTTATGGATGATGATGCTGTTCGCTTCTTAAAAATTTTCACCTTCCTATCATTAGATGAAATTGCCGCTATTGAAAAACAATTTAATGCTGCACGACATGAACGCCTAGCTCAAAAAGTCTTAGCTAAAGAAGTAGTCACTCTAGTTCATGGCGAAGAAGCCTATCGCCAAGCCCTTAACATCACTGAACAACTCTTTGCAGGAAATGTTAAAAACTTGTCGGCAACTGAATTAAAACAAGGTCTCAGCAATGTTCCTAACTATGCTGTTCAGACTCAAGATGACCTTAATATCGTTGAAATCCTAGTCAAATCAGGCATCTCTTCCTCAAAACGCCAAGCACGTGAAGATGTTCAAAACGGAGCCATCTACATCAACGGTGATCGTATTCAAGATTTAACTTATACCCTCTCTGACGATGATAAAATTGATCAGGAATTAACGGTAATCCGCCGTGGTAAAAAGAAATACTTCGTTCTCACTTACTAAGGCAGCAATAGAAAGTATCCCCGCCACTAGCATACTAACCCCAAAAAGTTAGACAAACAATTATTGAAAGGACTTAGCCCTATATTGAACGAGGCTGAGTCCTTTTCTAACATGCGTCAAGCCTAGCAGAGCTTGTGATGAAAACTATTTTTAAAATGCTAGTCATTGATAGGCCATTGTCTTATTTATGGTGCGGCATCGACTTCAAAAAGGGACACGAAAGCAATACCTTGTCTGGTATTTTGTTAACAAGAGCTACAATGATAGCATATAAGTAGCTTTAGCGATTTCGGGTAGAACAATAATTGTAGGCTCATTGTTAACTGTAGTGGTATATGAAAAGCTAACATTTGGAGAGAAGCAATTTGTTTTTCTCCTTTTTTGATGTTCAAAGCAATAAGAATTCTAGCTTTAAAGTTATCAAAGTTATAAAATCCAAAGACATTACGTTTAATAACTTTGATGAAGTTGTTAGTTGCCTCTATTTTATAGTCGAATGAATTAACTTTGAGAGAAAGAACTGATATGGGGGAAGCACTTGAGTAGGGCGAGGCGAAGGTGACGATGTCCCAGTTACAGCCATCTTTCCACAAATGTAACAGCGGATACGATGTTGCCCTAACTGAATTAGAGTCTTATATCCAGCACATTCTAAATAGAGCATTTTAGATTCTTTTTGGAAGTCATATTTCCTTGTCTGACCTTGCGCAGACGATTCTTAGTCTGAATAACAGCTCTCATAAGATTTAAGTGCTTCAAACTGGCGCTTGATGAGACAGCTCACTTTTTTGGTTTAATATCGCCACCCTTGCAAGAAGACTTGTGCTTACGACAAATTCGAGCCGTTACGTCCATGATTTTTTACTAACCATTGTATTTTCATCAAAATTCATTTCTGATTTTTGTTAAGTATAAACACTTTGTTATTGAACATTTATGGTACTCCTCCGGAGATTTTCCCACTGCTAATTTTTGGATGTTTTTGATGCATATAAAAAGTACTGTTCCTTATAAACAGCACTCAATTATTATAAACCATTACGTTGATGAGGTAGGTTAATTTCGATGATGACGTAGTATCGAAAGCAAACTAACAACTAGGAAAATTCCAATAAAAATTATCGTAATCGTTGCACTAGCAGGTGTTTCCCAAGTATACGACAATAACACCCCTGACAACATTCCAATAAAACCAATTAAAACAGCACTTCCAATAACAGCCTTAAATGATTTACCAATTCGAATACCAATGCTTGCAGGCAATACCATAATCGTTGATACCAGTAAGGCTCCAGCAGCAGGTATCATCAAAGAAATCGCCACACCTGTAATAATATTGAAAATTAATGACATCACCCGTACTGGAAGACCATCAACTAAAGCGGTGTCCTCATCGAAAGTTAACATATACATTGGACGAATAAATAAGGCCGTCAATACTAGGACAATGAGAGCGATAATGAATAAAGCAATAACTTGTTCTTGATTGATAGTAATAATGGAACCAAACAAGTATTGTTCCAAATTAACCCCAGAAGCATTTTCGGACTTACTAGTAATAATTAAAGAAATTGCCAAGCCCAAGGACATGAGAATAGCTGTTGAAATTTCCATATAGTGCTTATATACAACACGTAAGTACTCTAAAAGAATCGATGCTAAAATAACAACTACAACCGTTGTCCAAGTCGTTGAAACGCCTAGTAAAATACCAAAAGCAACGCCAGCTAGAGACACATGACTTAAAGTGTCACTCATCAAACTTTGACGTCTTAAAATTAAAAATAAGCCAAGTATCGGTGCAAACAGACTCATAGCAATAATAGCCAATACTGCTCGCTGCATAAAATCATAGGAGAGCATTTCTAAAATGATATCCATTTTTATCCCTCCTCATGAATATTAAAGCAACGCCAAGGAGAAGACTGATCTCTCACCAAATGAATATTTCGATCAGCATATTCAGCAACCTCCTCAGGATCATGCGTTATCATCAGCACTGCTTTACTATGTTTTTTAGCACTATGATGCATCAGTCTATAAAAATTATCTAAAGTACTTGCATCCATACCTGTTGTCGGTTCATCCAGTACAAAAATATCAGGATCTGAGGCAAACA
Source organism: Streptococcus halotolerans (assembly GCF_001598035.1). Taxonomy (NCBI): domain Bacteria; kingdom Bacillati; phylum Bacillota; class Bacilli; order Lactobacillales; family Streptococcaceae; genus Streptococcus; species Streptococcus halotolerans. The sequence continues at coordinate 1,464,925 of NZ_CP014835.1, forward strand.
TCCTAGCAATTACGACACGTTGTTTCTGGCCTCCCGAGAGACTCCCAATACGCTTATGACGACTCTCCCACATACC
>NZ_CP014835.1:1470000-1522500 GCF_001598035.1 Streptococcus halotolerans
ATACTAGCCATCAGCTAGTGGGTTCCCCCATTCGGACATCTCTGGATCAGCGCTTACTTACAGCTCCCCAAAGCATTTCGTCGTTAGTCACGTCCTTCTTCGGCTTCTAGTGCCAAGGCATCCACCGTGCGCCCTTATTAACTTAACCTTATTTTTTTGATCTTCTCGATCTAAACTCATTTAATAATGACAGCGTTTCGGTTTATTTTCTTGTTACTTCTTCTACAATCTTTTCTAAAATTGTGGAATTTGATATAGATATTCAATTGTCAATGGACTATCTTGAATCTTACGATTCAATGGAGCCTAGCGGGATCGAACCGCTGACCTCCTGCGTGCAAAGCAGGCGCTCTCCCAGCTGAGCTAAGGCCCCACAAAGACCTCTCAAAACTAAATAAAGATCCCAAACGTGCTTCCATTTCCTTAGAAAGGAGGTGATCCAGCCGCACCTTCCGATACGGCTACCTTGTTACGACTTCACCCCAATCATCCATCCCACCTTAGGCGGCTGGCTCCTAATAGGTTACCTCACCGACTTCGGGTGTTACAAACTCTCGTGGTGTGACGGGCGGTGTGTACAAGGCCCGGGAACGTATTCACCGCGGCGTGCTGATCCGCGATTACTAGCGATTCCGACTTCATGTAGGCGAGTTGCAGCCTACAATCCGAACTGAGATCGGCTTTAAGAGATTAGCTGACTGTCACCAGTTCGCAACTCGTTGTACCGACCATTGTAGCACGTGTGTAGCCCAGGTCATAAGGGGCATGATGATTTGACGTCATCCCCACCTTCCTCCGGTTTATTACCGGCAGTCTCGCTAGAGTGCCCAACTTAATGATGGCAACTAACAATAGGGGTTGCGCTCGTTGCGGGACTTAACCCAACATCTCACGACACGAGCTGACGACAACCATGCACCACCTGTCTCCAGTGTTCCGAAGAAAAATCCTATCTCTAGGACGGTCACCGGGATGTCAAGACCTGGTAAGGTTCTTCGCGTTGCTTCGAATTAAACCACATGCTCCACCGCTTGTGCGGGCCCCCGTCAATTCCTTTGAGTTTCAACCTTGCGGTCGTACTCCCCAGGCGGAGTGCTTAATGCGTTAGCTGCGGCACTGAGTCCCGGAAAGGACCCAACACCTAGCACTCATCGTTTACGGCGTGGACTACCAGGGTATCTAATCCTGTTCGCTACCCACGCTTTCGAGCCTCAGTGTCAGTTACAGACCAGAGAGCCGCTTTCGCCACCGGTGTTCCTCCATATATCTACGCATTTCACCGCTACACATGGAATTCCACTCTCCCCTTCTGCACTCAAGTTTAACAGTTTCCAAAGCGTACAATGGTTGAGCCACTGCCTTTAACTTCAGACTTATTAAACCACCTGCGCTCGCTTTACGCCCAATAAATCCGGACAACGCTCGGGACCTACGTATTACCGCGGCTGCTGGCACGTAGTTAGCCGTCCCTTTCTGATAAGCTACCGTCACAGAGTAAACTTTCCACTCTTACTCCCGTTCTTCGCTTATAACAGAGCTTTACGATCCGAAAACCTTCTTCACTCACGCGGCGTTGCTCGGTCAGGGTTCCCCCCATTGCCGAAGATTCCCTACTGCTGCCTCCCGTAGGAGTCTGGGCCGTGTCTCAGTCCCAGTGTGGCCGATCACCCTCTCAGGTCGGCTATGTATCGAAGCCTTGGTAAGCCGTTACCTTACCAACTAGCTAATACAACGCAGGTCCATCTTTAAGTGGTGCACTTGCACCTTTTAAGTAGCTGACATGTGTCCGCCACTATTATGCGGTATTAGCTATCGTTTCCAATAGTTATCCCCCGCTTAAAGGTAGGTTACCTACGCGTTACTCACCCGTTCGCGACTCATTGATATCAAGTGTAGCAAGCTACGGTAGTTATCAATGCGTTCCACTTGCATGTATTAGGCACGCCGCCAGCGTTCGTCCTGAGCCAGGATCAAACTCTCATTAACTTGTTCGTTTGAACTGTACTCAGTCAGTTAACTTCTGACTTGTTCGTTTTTTATTGACAGGTTACTTACTGTAACCCGCACGTTTGGTTTCTTTATCCAGTTTTCAAAGGTCTTATCGTCTCCTAAGAGACAACTTCTTTATTTTAACAAACTCCCTAAACTTTGTCAATAACTTTTTTCAACTTTTTTGCAAAAGCTTATGACGACTATGGGGCGATTGAGAACTTTTATATATTACTATATTTCAGCGAGGCTTGTCAATAGGTTTTTTCATCTTTTTTAAAAAACCTACGTTGTAATGAAAGTTCCAAAATGAAGTCAATACTAAACTAAAATCAAAAAATAACTTATAATAGGACTATGAAACTATCAACCAAGAAGGCGAGAAAGCGCTTTAAAGATAGTCGTCGTTACAACAAAGTAAGACTAATGTATCAAGATGAAGCCGGTTTTGGGCGTATCAGTAAAATAGGGAAGGCATGAGCTCCGAAAGGGGCTCGCCCACATGTTCACAGCCACTATATTCGAGAATATCGCTATTGTTATGGTGCTGTCGATGCCCATACAGGAGACTCTTTCTTCATCATTGCTGGAGGCTGTAACACAAACTGGATGAACGAGTTCCTCAAGCAATTATCGATAGCTTATCCCCATGATTATATTTTACTCGTCATGGATAACGCCGTTTGGCATAAATCAAGGACGTTAGAGAAACCTGCCAACATTAGCTTTGAGTTCATTCCCCCTTATACACCTGAGATTAATCCAATTGAACAAGTCTGGGCTGAGATTCGCAAGAGAGGCTTTAAGAATAAAGCATTTAAAACACTTGATGACGTGGTGAACAGGCTACAAGAAGTGATTCAAGGATTAGAACGGTCAATTTTAAAAAATATCGTCAACAGACAATGGTTACAGAAAGTTAGTTTTTGATTTTTGTTGAGTATAACTAATTAAAAATACAAAAAAAGGCTCTATAATTTCTGTAGTGGGTAAATTCTCCTCGGAGATTATGGAGTCTTTTTGAATATAGCAAAAAAGTCCCATATGACTTATAATGAAAAGCAACCAAACCACTCATTAGAAAGACTCATATGGAACAACTAGATGATATCAAAGATTCGCTTGACATTAAAGATCCTAATATCACTTTTGAAAAGACATTTGACAAGTTCTTCACTCACAGAGAATATCATGCCAAGTTAGATTATAATGCCCCGCAATGCCCTGATTGTCAAGATAAAATGGCAAAGTACGACTTCCAAAAGCCATGCAAAATTCCCTATCTGGAAATGGCGGGTTGTAAAGTACTGATTCGTCTCAAAAAGCGTCGCTTCAAATGTCAAGCGTGTGGGAAAATGGCTGTCGCTAAGACCTCTCTCGTCAGAGAAAATCACCAGATTCCCAACATCATTAACCACAAAATCACCGACAAACTCATGAGTCGTGAGGCAATGACAAAAATCGCTGAAGACCTGTCTGTCTCTGTGTCAACCGTCTATCGGCAACTCAACCGCTTTGAATGCAAGACCGATTTAACCTGGTTACCTGAGAACATGTCCTGGGATGAGTATGCTTTCAAGAAGGGAAAGATGAGCTTTATTGCCCAAGATTTCGATGCTAACAAGATTATCGCTATCCTTGATGGGCGGACGCAAGCTGTCATCAGAAATCATTTCATGCGGTATTCTCACAAGGTGCGCAGTCGTGTCAAAGTCATCACCATGGATATGTTTAGTCCCTACTATGACATCGCTAAGCAACTGTTTCCTAAGGCTAAGATTGTTCTCGATAGGTTCCACATTGTTCAACATTTATCTCGTGCCATGAACCGTTTCCGTATCCAAATCATGAACCAATTTGAGCATCAATCTTACGAATATAAGGCCTTGAAACGTTACTGGAAACTCATCCAACAAGATAGTCGTAACTTAAACGATAAACGGTTTTATCGTCCAACTTTTCGCATGCACTTGACCAATCAAGAGATTGTGCAACGTCTTTTGAGCTACTCTGATGAGCTACGTCACCACTATGAACTCTTCCAATGCCTTCTCTTTCATTTCCAAGAAAAGCAGGAGAAACACTTCTTTGAACTCATTTCTGATACCATCAAACAGGTCCATCCCATCTTCAAGACCGTCTTGTCAACCTTTCTAAAAGACAAAGAGAAGATTATTAATGCTCTGAAACTACCTTATTCCAATGCCAAACTAGAGGCGACCAACAACCTTATTAAAGTCATTAAGCGAAATGCTTTTGGCTTTAGGAACTTTGAAAACTTCAAAAAACGGATTTATCTTGCTTTGAACACAACAAAAGAGAAGACCAAACTGGTCCTCTCTCGGTGTTAGCTATAAGTCAACCCACTACAGTTGACAATGAGCCAAAAACGCCTGCTTACGGAAAACTTTTGAATTAGAAGTCTTTCGTAAACAAGCGTTACCTTTACCATAATATGATGAGTGTTCCCACTGGGATCGAATCCCAGTGGTAGACCAGAGCTAGACTAAGAAGAAGTTAATCTTCCATCATCATAACACTCAACAAAATTGATAAAAATTAAACAAGTTCAATAATTGCCATTGGGGCAGCATCACCACGACGTGGTTCTGTTTTAAGAATACGAGTGTATCCACCGTTACGTTCTGCGTAACGAGGTGCTAACTCAGAGAACAATTTTTGAAGAGCAGTTGTTGATGTATATTTATCATTTGCTTCGTCATAGTTTTCTGATGCGATTTCATTACGAATAAATGCTGCTGCTTGACGACGTGCGTGTAAATCACCACGTTTACCAAGAGTAATCATTTTTTCAACGGTTTTACGGATTTCTTTAGCACGAGCTTCAGTCGTTACGATTGATTCATTGATCACAAGATCTGTAGTCAAATCACGCAACATTGCTTTACGTTGTGAGCTAGTGCGTCCTAGTTTACGGTAAGCCATGTTATCCTCCTATTTTATTTATCGTTTTTTAATCCTAAACCTAAATCAGCAAGTTTAACCTTAACTTCTTCAAGGCTCTTACGACCAAGGTTGCGGACTTTCATCATTTCAGGTTCAGTCTTTTCTGTTAAATCGTGAACAGTGTTAATTCCTGCACGTTTCAAACAATTGTAAGAGCGAACTGATAAATCTAATTCCTCAATTGTACGATCAAGAACTTTCTCATCGTTAACTGATTCAGTTTCTTTCATAACATCAGTCGCTTTAGCGACTTCAGTCAAGTCTGTAAAGAGATTTAGATGTTCAATCAAGACACGAGCAGAAAGGCCTAATGCATCCTCAGGAATGATTGTACCATTAGTCATGATTTCAATAGTCAACTTATCGAAGCCATCATTACTACCCACACGGGCAGGTTCAACTTGATAATTAACTTTTTTCACTGGAGTGTAGATAGAGTCTACAGCCAATGTGCCTACTGGTGCATCATCTTTTTTATTACCTTCTGCAGCAACATAACCGCGATTAGTAGCTACTGTCATACTAGCTTTAAAAGAAGCACCTTCGGCGATTGTAAACAGATAATGATCTGAGTTAACAATCTCAATATCGCTATCAGTTAGGATATCCCCAGCAGTAACTTCGGCAGGGCCCTGGACATCAAGCTCAATAATTTTTTCGTCTTCGACGTAAGATTTTACAGCAAGTCCTTTGACGTTAAGAATAATTTGCATTACATCTTCACGTACTCCAGGTACAGTATCAAACTCGTGAAGTACTCCATCAATCTTAATCGAGGTAACAGCAGCACCTGGAAGAGACGATAAAAGTACACGACGAAGAGAGTTACCTAAGGTTGTTCCGTATCCACGTTCAAGTGGTTCGATGACAAACTTACCATAATCTTTATTTTCATCAATTTTTGTTATTATTGGTTTTTCAAACTCAATCATTTATTTACCCCTCGAAACGAATCTGTGTACTGTATAGTTAATGATTACACACGACGACGTTTTGGAGGACGAGCACCATTATGTGGTACAGGAGTAACATCGCGGATGGCAGTCACTTCAAGACCAGCAGCAGCAAGAGCACGAATAGCCGATTCACGACCTGAACCTGGGCCTTTTACAGTAACTTCAACAGTTTTCAAACCGTGTTCTTGAGCTGATTTAGCAGCAGCTTCTGAAGCCATTTGTGCGGCAAACGGAGTAGATTTACGAGAACCTTTAAATCCAAGAGCACCAGCGGATGACCAAGCAAGAGCGTTACCGTGCACATCTGTAATCATAACAATAGTGTTGTTAAATGTAGCGTGAATGTGAGCAATACCTGACTCGATATTCTTTTTCACACGACGTTTACGTGTTGGTTTAGCCAATTTATTTACCTCCTATTTTATTTTTTCTTACCTGCAATCGCAACAGCTTTACCTTTACGAGTACGAGCGTTGTTTTTGGTATTTTGTCCACGAACAGGAAGTCCGCGACGGTGACGGATACCACGGTATGAACCGATTTCCATCAAACGTTTAATGTTCAAGTTTACTTCACGACGAAGGTCACCTTCAACTTTAATTGCATCAACTTCACGACGGATAGCATCTTCTTGATCTGTTGTTAAATCTTTAACACGGATATCTTCTGATACACCAGCTGCAGCCAAGATTTTTTTAGATGTTGTTAATCCGATACCGTACACATAAGTAAGTGAAATTACTACGCGCTTATCATTTGGAATATCAACTCCAGCAATACGAGCCATTTTTTCTCCTTTCTATATTATCCTTGACGTTGTTTGTGTTTTGGATTTGTTGGACAAATTACCATAACACGTCCATTACGACGAATCACTTTACAGTGTTCGCAAATTGGTTTAACCGATGGTCTTACCTTCATGTTTTATCCCTCCAATTATTTCGATTATTTAAAGCGGTATGTGATACGTCCACGAGTTAAATCATATGGACTCATCTCTACTGTCACACGGTCACCAACTAAAATACGAATGTAATTTTTGCGGATTTTTCCAGAAACAGTCGCCAAAATTTGGTGTCCATTTTCTAATTCAACTGTAAACATCGCGTTAGGCATGGTTTCAACAACCTTACCTTCAATTTCAATCACGTCTTCCTTTGCCACGCAAAAGTCCCCCTCTAAATTTCGATTTGATTTCCCCTGAAAACAGAGGTAACAATTATAAGTCAGACTAAGTTATTCTATCACAACTACGTCTATATAGCAAGCAAGATTTATCAATTATTTGATATGATCAATTGCTTTTTTAACATCTTTAAACACTTGGTCGATTTCTTGATTACCTTCAATATCAGTCACAAGATTTTGCTCACGATAGTGATCTAAAATTGGCTGACCTTGTGCAATATTAACATCCAAACGACGTTTTACCGTCTCTGGTTTATCATCTTCACGTTGATAGTAATCATCTTCGTTGTAATCGTCTGCCGGTGGATTGAAAACTTTATGGAAGGTTTCTCCCGTTTCCTTGTGAATAATACGGCCACTTAAACGTTCTACCAAACTATCTGGATCGACATCAATATTGATAACACCATCAAGCGCTAATCCTAATTCTGACAATATGTTATCTAAGGCATGAGCTTGTTCGATTGTACGTGGGTAACCATCTAACAAGAAGCCATTTTCTTTAATATCCGACTCTGCCAAACGTTCTTTTACAATACCGTTTGTGACCTCATCTGGCACTAACTCACCTTTGTCAATATAAGACTTTGCTAGTTTACCCATCTCCGTTTCATTTTTCATGGCAGCACGGAACATATCGCCTGTTGAAATATGTGAAACCCCATAAGTGTCAACAATTTTAGCTGCTTGAGTTCCCTTACCTGCACCAGGTAGACCCATGATTAAAAGATGCATTTGATTCTCCTTTTAAGATAATCCTTAGAAACCATGCGTTTCTAGTAAGTTTTGTTTTCAAATAAATCTGCCTGACATAGACAGACTTATTTAAAAACAAAATAGAAGGTTGACTTTGTCAACCTGCACTCTATTTTGTATTCATAAAGCCAACATATTTCTTTTTCAATAAGTAGCCTTCTAGTTGCTTCATGCTATCAATTCCTGTTGAAATCAAGATTAGCAAGCTTGTTCCCCCTAATGCAACCGTAGATGTTAAATCAAATACTTGCTGTGCTACGATTGGAATTAGTGAGATTAAAGCTAAGAATACGGATCCAACTGTTGCTAATTTTTTTAACAGCGATGACATATAAGCTTCTGTTTCTCTACCAGGTCTGACCTTAGGGATATATGACCCATTTTTTTGTAAATTCTCAGCCGTTTTTTCAGGATTAACTTGGACAAAAGTATAGAAGAACGAGAAGAGAATAATTAACAAAGCATAGATTCCCATACCTGCAGGAGTCTGGTAAGAGAATAAACTCTGAAGTGTATTTAACCATGGAACATCATGATTGCTACTTTGGAAAAACGCTAAAATCGAGCTAGGCGCTGCCGTAATAGAACTGGCGAAAATAACGGGAATAACACCTGCGGGGTTGACCTTCAACGGAAGGTATGAACTAGTTGGAGCCCCTTGAGCGAGTTTCGTATATTGAATTGGAATTTTATATTCAGCTTGTTGAACAAATGTAGTGAAGAAAACAATTAGCAATACTGCTAAAAGTAATATTCCTACAAAAATCCAAGAGTTTGTAAGCTCACTTGCTTTTATATTAACGAAGTAATCTTCATGTATAGATGAGATTGCTCCAGGAATAGAGGCAATGATACCAGCAAAGATAATCATTGATACACCATTCCCAAAACCTTTATCAGAAATTTGTTCTCCAAGCCAGGTTACAATCACGCTTCCGGAAGTTAAGATAACACCTATAATCACATAGGTTTGCCAAGTCGGTGACGTTACAAGTTGAATACTTGACAGTGCATTAAATCCTGCTGTGATACCAATAGATTGAATAAAAGCAAGAATTAAAGAGATGTAACGCGTTGCTTGGTTTAATTTACGGCGTCCAACTTCACCTTGTTTCCCCCACTCCACAAATTGCGGAAGAATATCCATTTGTAATAATTGAACAATGATTGACGCAGTGATATAGGGACTAACACCCAAAGCGAAGACTGAGAATGAACTCATTGCATTACCAGAAACCAAGTTTAACAAGTTAAGAAATGGTAAATCTGCTAGTTGTTCCAAACTTTGTACGTTGATGCCTGGTACTGTGATATGAGTCCCTAATCGGAAGACAAAAATGATAAACAGAGTGAAAGCAATTTTTTTTCTTACATTTTTAAGTTTAAGAGCTTCTTTTAGAATTTTGAAAAACATAATGAGTTACTCCTATGATTCATGCGAACATAATGAGGGTAAAACTCATTAGATGACTTCTACAGAACCACCTTTTTCCACGATAGCTGCTTCTGCTGCTTTTGAGAATTTAGATGCTTTAACATCCAATTTCTTAGTAAGTTCACCATTAGCAAGGATTTTAACACCTGATTTTTCAGATTTAATAACGCCTGCATTTTTAAGAACTGATGGTGATACTTCTGTACCATCTTCAAAAATATTCAAAGCATCAAGACTTACAAGGGCGTATTCTTTAGCATTGATGTTAGTGAATCCGCGTTTTGGAAGACGACGGAACAATGGTGTTTGTCCACCCTCGAAACCAAGACGAACACCGCCACCGCTACGAGCTTTTTGACCTTTTTGACCGCGTCCAGATGTTTTACCATTACCAGATGATGTACCACGACCTACACGGTTACGTACTTTACGAGAACCTTCTGCAGGTTTCAATTCATGAAGTTTCATTTATTTTCTCCTTTTGTTGTACAATGCTAACGCCTTGATGAGGGAAAAGGACTCCCTATAAAGACTCGCCTATACATATTAAGATTAGGCTGGAAATGTCTCCAACCTAATACGATTATCAATTATTTTACATCTTCAACAGTTACCAAGTGAGAGATTGCAGTAACCATACCACGGATAGCTGCGTTATCTTCTTTAATAACTGATGAGTTTAATTTGCCAAGTCCAAGGGCAACAACTGTTTTACGTTGTTCTGGTTTGCGACCGATTGGAGACTTAGTCAAAGTAATTTTAATTTGAGCCATGTTATCCCCTTTCTTATGCCAAGTCAGAAACAGAAACGCCACGAAGTTCTGCAACTTCTTCAGCACGTTTAAGTTGTTTCAAACCTTCAACTGTAGCACGAACAATATTGATTGGTGTGTTTGAACCAAGTGATTTAGATGTAACATCTGCAACACCAGCTAATTCAATGACAGCACGTACAGCACCACCAGCAGCCACACCAGAACCTTCAAAGGCTGGTTTTAACAATACTTTTGCTCCACCAAAGTTAGTGAAAACTTCGTGAGGAATCGTTGTACCAGCCATAGGTACTTCAATCATATTTTTCTTAGCTGCTTCCACAGCTTTACGGATTGCTTCTGGAACCTCTTGAGATTTACCAGTACCAAATCCTACGTGACCGTTACGGTCACCGACAACAACAAGTGCAGCAAAACGCATATTGCGTCCACCTTTAACAACTTTTGTAACACGGTTGATTGCAACTACGCGCTCTTCAAGTTCTACTGCATTATCTTTAAATGCCATTATTAAGTGTCCTCCCTATTAGAATTTCAATCCGTTTTCACGAGCTGAATCAGCCAAAGCCTTAACACGTCCGTGATAGAGATATCCACCGCGGTCAAACACCACTTCAGAAATACCTTTAGCTACTGCACGTTCAGCAACAAGTTTACCGACAACAACAGCTTGCTCGGTTTTAGTACCTTTTGAAACGTCTTTATCAAGAGTTGATGCACTTGCGAGCGTTACACCCGCTACGTCATCAATTACTTGAGCGTAGATGCCTGTATTAGAACGGAAGATGTTCAAACGTGGGCGATCAGCAGTTCCAGAGAGTTTTCCGCGAACGCGACGATGACGTTTTTGGCGGAGTTTGTTTTTATCTGGTTTCGAAATCACAATTTTCACCTCTTAATTTATGATTATTTTATCTTTAATAAAATAGTGACATAAATGCCGTATCATAAGGAAAATAACTTTCCTCATGATAACAATACATTCATTATTTACCTGTTTTACCTTCTTTACGGCGAACAAATTCACCAACGTAGCGAATACCTTTACCTTTATATGGTTCTGGTGAACGAAGGCTACGGATGTAAGCAGCTGTTTGACCAACAACTTCTTTATTGATACCTTCAACTACAATTGAAGTTGGGTTAGCAACTGTGAAAGTAATTCCTTTTGGTGCTTCAACTTCATCTTGGTGAGATTTACCGACTGAAAGAACAAGCTTAGAACCTTGAAGTTGTGCACGGTAACCAACCCCACGCATTTCAAGTTCTTTTTTGAAACCTTCAGAAACACCAACAACCATGTTGTTCAAGTTAGCACGAGTTGTACCATGGATTGTTTTCATTTCTTTTGAGTCGTTTGGACGGTGAAGTGTTACTTCAGTTCCTTCAACTTTAATTTCAATGTTTTTGTTGAACTCACGAGTAAGTTCGCCTTTAGGTCCTTTTACAGTAACAACATTGTCTTTGTTGCTGATTTCAACACCAGCAGGCAATGTGATCACTTTATTACCAATACGTGACATAGTATTTATATTCTCCTGTTAGATTGTCAAGCCACCTAGTGACTAGTTTTCACGGGGGATAAAATTGATACTCTCAAATCTTGAGACTTGCGTAAGAGCCCTGGGTAATCTAAAATCGTCAAATCTAATAGAACTATAACTAGCATAGATGTTTTTAATTTACTGACAAAGCTCTTTGTATCTTTATTTTACCAAACGTAAGCAAGCACTTCTCCACCAACGTTCTTTTGACGAGCTTCTTTATCTGTCAAAACACCTTCTGATGTTGAAATAATCGCAATTCCAAGTCCATTAAGAACTTTAGGAACATCTTCACGTTTTGAGTAAACACGAAGACCTGGTTTTGAGATACGTTTCAAGTTTGTGATAACACGTTCACCGTTTTGTCCATATTTAAGGAAAACACGAATGATACCTTGTTTATCATCTTCGATAATTTCAACGTTTTTTACAAAACCTTCACGTTTAAGGATTTCAGCAATCCCTTTTTTAATATTTGATGCAGGTACTTCAAGCACTTCGTGTTTCGCTTGGTTTGCGTTACGAATACGTGTCAAAAAGTCTGCAATTGGGTCAGTCATAACCATTTTTATATTTCTCCTCTTACTAGTAGTTTGCAAATGCACTTGCTAGTTAATGTATGGGTGATTAAGTCCTAAAAATTAAAGCTGGGGCAAATATCTTAGTGAAAACAATAGACTTTCTAACGTTTTAAAGAAGTAAGATGACTCCACCATTTTCATACAATTTTTAATGCCCTTAGCGTCATAATTTTACCAAGAAGCTTTTGTCACACCAGGAATTTGACCTTTATATGCCAATTCACGGAAGCAAACACGGCAAAGTTGGAATTTGCGGTAAACTGAATGTGGGCGTCCACACTTTTCGCAACGAGTGTAAGCTTGCGTAGAGAACTTCGCAGGGCGTTTGTTCTTAGCAATCATAGATTTTTTAGCCAATTTATTTACCTCCTAAATTATTTTGCAAAAGGCATACCAAGGCCTTTAAGCAATTCGCGACCTTCTTCGTCAGAGTTTGCAGTTGTTACGATTACGATATCCATACCACGAACTTTATCAACATCATCAAAGTTGATTTCTGGGAAGATCAATTGTTCTTTCACACCGAGTGTGTAGTTACCACGTCCATCAAATGATTTTGTTGGAACACCGTGGAAGTCACGAACACGTGGAAGTGAAACTGAAACCAATTTATCAAGGAACTCGTACATGCGTTCGCCACGAAGAGTTACTTTAGCACCGATAGCTACACCTTCACGAAGACGGAAGCCAGCGATTGATTTCTTAGCTTTAGTAATAAGTGGTTTTTGACCTGAGATAGTTGCCAATTCAGCAGCAGCTTTTTCAAGGTTTTTAGCGTTGTTTACAGCATCACCAACACCCATGTTAAGAACGATTTTCTCAACTTTAGGCACAGCCATAACTGATGAATAGTTAAATTTCTCTGTCAATGCAGGAATTACTTCGTTAGTATATTTTTCTTTTAAACGATTTGCCATTTATGCTTCTCCTTTCCTTCGTGATTAATCAAGAACTTCGCCTGATTTTTTGTTGTAACGAACTTTTTTGCCGTCAACAACTTTGTAACCAACACGTCCAGCAACACCGTTTTTGTCAAGAACTTGAACATTTGATGCGTGGATTGGTGCTTCAACTTCTACGATAGCACCTTGAGGGTTTTCGTTATTTGGACGTTGGTGTTTTTTAACAATTCCAACACCTTCAACAACAACTTTGTTTACTTTCGGAAGTGCTTTAAGAACTACAGCTTCAACGCCTTTGTCCTTACCAGCAATAACGCGAACTTTGTCGCCTTTTTTTACAAACATTTGAGTTTTTCTCCTATAATTTCTTACGCCCAAATGGGCACCCTAGGGAAACCTAGGGGACTTAGTTTGTTTTAGTTAAGATTAAAGTACTTCTGGTGCAAGTGATACAATCTTCATATAGCCACCTTCACGCAATTCACGTGCAACAGGGCCGAAGATACGAGTTCCGCGAGGCGTTTTATCATCACGGATGATTACTGCCGCATTTTCGTCAAATTTGATGTATGAACCGTCTGGACGGCGTGCACCAGATTTTGTACGAACGATAACAGCTTTGACAACATCACCTTTTTTAACAGCTCCACCTGGTGTAGCTTGTTTGACAGAAGCAACGATAACGTCACCGATGTTAGCAAATTTACGTCCTGAACCACCAAGTACTTTGATAGTCAAGATCTCACGAGCACCGCTATTATCAGCAACTTTCAAGCGAGTTTCTTGTTGAATCATTTCAATTTTCTCCTTTTAGTTTGATTAGATAATAACAGCTTCTTCCACAACTTCTACAAGACGGAAGCGTTTTGTAGCTGAGAGTGGACGAGTTTCCATGATACGAACTTTGTCGCCTTCTTTAGCAACGTTGTTTTCGTCATGTGCTTTGTATTTTTTTGAATAGTTGATACGTTTACCATAGACTGGGTGGTTACGTTTAGTTTCAACTACAACAGTGATTGTTTTATCCATCTTGTCTGACACGACACGTCCAACAAGAGTTTTACGTTGATTACGTTCCATTATAAGATTTCTCCTTTCCCAATCTATTATTTAGTTTCAGATTGCACAGTTTTAACACGTGCAATTTGTTTTTTAACTTCGTTCAAACGGGCAGTTTGATCAAGTTGACCTGCTGCAGCTTGGAAACGAAGATCAAAAAGTTCTTTTTTAAGTTCGCTTTCTTTCTTAGCAAGTTCTTCTTGAGAAAGTCCACGAAGCTCTTTAACAAAATCTTTAATTTCTTGAAGTTTCATGTGCTCTCCTTATTCTGCTTCACGTTTTACGAATTTTACTTTAACTGGTAATTTGTGGCCAGCAAGACGGAATGCTTCGCGTGCTACTTCTTCAGAAACACCAGCAATTTCGAACATTACTTTACCACGTTTAACTGGTGATACCCAACCTTCAGGAGCACCTTTACCAGATCCCATACGCACACCGATAGCTTTAGCAGTGTATGATTTGTGTGGGAAGATTTTAATCCAAACTTTACCACCACGTTTCATGTAACGCGTCATAGCGATACGGGCAGCTTCGATTTGGCGGTTTGTAATCCATGAGCTTGTAGTAGCTTGGAGACCGTATTCACCAAAGTCTACTTGTTTTCCACCTTTTGCTTCACCGCGCATTTTACCACGGAATTCACGACGGTGTTTAACACGTTTAGGTACTAACATTTGTTATTTGCCTCCTTTAGTGTTTTTACGAGCTGGAAGAACTTCCCCACGGTAGATCCAAACTTTAACACCTAGTTTACCGTAAGTAGTATCAGCTTCTTCCCAAGCATAATCGATATCCGCACGAAGTGTGTGAAGTGGAACAGTTCCTTCTGAATAACCTTCAGCACGAGCGATATCAGCACCGTTCAAACGACCAGATACTTGAGTTTTAATACCTTTTGCACCGGCACGCATTGTACGTTGGATAGCTTGTTTTTGAGCACGACGGAAAGCAACACGTTGCTCAAGTTGACGAGCAATGTTTTCACCAACAAGGTGAGCATCTAAATCTGGTGATTTGATTTCAATAATGTTGATGTGTACTTGTTTTCCAGTCAATTTGTTAAGTTGAGCACGAAGAGCGTCAACATTTGATCCACCTTTACCGATAACCATACCTGGTTTAGCAGTGTGAAGTGAAACAATAACTTTATTTACTGCACGCTCGATTTCAATAGTTGAAACTGAAGCGTCTGCCAATTCTTTGTTGATGAATTTGCGAATTTTAAGATCTTCATGAAGGTAATCCGCGTATTCTTTTTCAGCATACCATTTCGCATCCCAGTCACGGATGATTCCGACACGCATACCAATTGGATGTACTTTTTGACCCACGAGTTTACCTCCTTATTTTTCTGACACAACTACTGTGACATGAGTTGTGCGTTTGTTGATTGGTGAAGCTGATCCTTTCGCACGTGGACGGAAACGTTTCATTGTTGGTCCTTCGTTTGCGAATGTTTCAGATACTACCAAGTTAGCTTTTTCCAAACCAAAGTTGTTTTCTGCATTAGCAATGGCTGAGTTAAGCGTTTTTTCAATAACACGAGCCGCTTTGTTTGGAGTGAATTTTAAGATTGCGATTGCATCGGCTACGTTTTTGCCACGGATAGTATCCAAGACAAGACGAGTTTTACGAGGTGAAACACGAACTGTACGAGCCATTGCTTTAGCTGAAGTAATTTCTGCCATAATTAATGTTCTCCTTATCTACGTGTTTTCTTGTCGTCTGCAGCGTGACCTTTGTAAGTACGAGTTGGTGCGAATTCACCAAGTTTGTGACCTACCATGTCTTCTTGAATGTAAACAGGTACATGCTTACGTCCATCATAAACTGCGATTGTATAACCGATGAAACTTGGGAAAATCGTTGAACGACGTGACCAAGTTTTAATTACTTTTTTCTTTTCGTCATTTGCTTGAGCTTCAACTTTTTTCATCAAATGCTCATCGACGAAAGGTCCTTTTTTAAGACTACGTCCCATTGTGTAGTGTTCTCCTTTAAATGATGTACCACAACGGCTTGCCCACTTTAAGGGCTACCGAGTTGGCGGATAGTTGAATTAACTTAACTGTTTTAACTTATTTTTCGTTACGACGACGAATGATAAGTTTATCAGATTTTGCTTTCTTGTTACGAGTTTTAAGACCAAGCGCTGGTTTACCCCATGGAGTAGATGGCGCTTTACGTCCAACTGGTGCTTTACCTTCACCACCACCGTGTGGGTGATCGTTAGGGTTCATTACAGAACCACGAACTGTTGGGCGGATACCTTTCCAACGGCTACGTCCTGCTTTACCAATGTTAACAAGAGATTGTTGTTCATTACCTACAGTACCAACTGTCGCGCGACAAGTTCCAAGAACCATGCGAACTTCACCTGATTGAAGGCGAACAAGAACGTATTTGCCTTCTTGACCAAGCACTTGAGCAGATGATCCAGCTGCACGGATAAGTTCCGCACCTTTTCCTGGCTTAAGCTCAATGTTGTGGACAAACGTACCAACTGGGATATTAGCAAGTGGAAGAGCGTTTCCGACTTTAATATCTGCTTCTGGTCCAGAAACAATACGTTGACCTACTTGAAGGCCTTTAGGAGCGATGATGTAAGCTTTAACACCATCAGTGTAGTGTACAAGTGCGATGTTAGCTGTGCGGTTTGGATCATATTCGATTGTTTTTACAACAGCTTCAACATTATCTTTGTTACGTTTGAAGTCGATCACACGGTAATGACGTTTGTGACCGCCACCTTGGTGACGAACAGTGATGCGCCCGTTGTTGTTACGACCAGCTTTGTTTTTAAGAGAAACAAGCAATGATTTCTCAGGAGTGCTTGTTGTGATTTCTGCAAAATCCAAAGAAGTCATGTTACGACGGCCATTTGTCGTTGGTTTATAAACTTTAATACCCACGTTAATTCCTCCTTAGATTATTCAGCTTCAGCTGCAAACAACTCGATTGCTTTTGAATCAGCTGTAAGAGTGATGATAGCTTTCTTAGTTTTTGAAGTGAAACCTGTGTAACGACCAACACGTTTTTCTTTTGGTTTAACTGTTACAGTGTTTACACTTGCCACTTTAACACCTTCAAACGCAGCTTCAACAGCTTGTTTGATCAAAAGTTTATGTGCACGTGTATCAACTTCAAAAGTGTATTTACCTGCTTCAAGATCAAGCATTGATTTTTCAGTAATTACAGGTTTTTTGATTACGTCATACAAATTCATTATGCAAGAACCTCCTCGATTGTAGAGATTGCTTCTTTAGTAACAAGAAGTTTGTCTGCGTTTACGATATCAAGAACACTTGCAGTTGTTGCAGTTGCAACTTTAACGTTTTTAAGGTTACGAGCTGAAAGTTCAGCAAATTTGTTTCCTTCTTCAACGATAACAAGTACTTTTGAGTCGATGCTAAGTGCTGAAAGAATCTTAGCGAATTCAGCAGTTTTTGGAGCTGCAAATGAAAGAGCTTCAACAGCTACAATTTTTTCGTCAGCTACTTTAGATGAAAGAACTGATTTCAAGGCAAGGCGACGAACTTTTTGTGGAAGTTTGTATCCGTATGAGCGAGGAGTTGGTCCGAAGACAACACCACCACCACGCCATTGTGGTGAACGGATAGAACCTTGACGAGCACGTCCAGTTCCTTTTTGGCGCCATGGTTTGCGTCCGCCACCTGATACTGCTGAACGGTTTTTAACCGCGTGAGTACCCTGACGAAGGCTAGCACGTTGGCTGATAACAACATCAAAGACAACTGATTCATTTGGTTCGATACCAAAGATTGCGTCGTTAAGTTCTACTGAACTAACTTCTTTACCAGTTTGGTCAAATAATTTAACGTTTGCCATTTTAACTGTGTTCTCCTTTCTTATTATTTAGCAGCTTTTACTGCTGATTTGATAGTGATAAGAGATTTCTTAGCACCTGGTACGTTACCTTTGATAAGGATAACGTTTTTCTCTGGAACAACTTGAACGATTTCAAGGTTTTGAATCGTCACACGGTTGCCACCCATACGTCCTGCCAAACGTTTGTTTTTGAAAACGCGGTTAGGCGCAACAGGTCCCATTGAACCTGGACGACGATGGTAACGAGAACCGTGAGCCATAGGACCACGTGATTGACCATGACGTTTGATAACACCTTGGAAACCTTTCCCTTTAGTTGTACCAGTGACATCAACAACATCTCCAGCTTCGAATGTATCTACAGTAATTTCTGAACCAACTTCTAAGCCTTCAATGTTTTTGAATTCACGAATGAAGCGCTTAGGAGCCGTGTTAGCTTTTGCTACGTGACCTTTGGCAGGTTTGTTACTCAACACTTCGCGTTTGTCGTCAAAACCAACTTGAACTGCTTCGTAACCGTCTGTTTCAACAGTTTTCACTTGAAGCACAACGTTTGGAGTTGCTTCGATGACAGTAACAGGGATAAATTCACCTGATTCAGTGAAGATTTGAGTCATTCCCACTTTTTTCCCTAAGATTCCTTTTGTCATGAGAAAATATTTCCTTTTCTTATTTTTAGTTATTTTAAAAAGTTTTTAGTGAGCGTTTTTCGTGCTCAAAAAAGTTTTTAACGAGCGTTTTTTGTGCTCAAGTTAAGATGCTTAAGGCATCAACCTCACTGTAAAATAGGAAATCTGATGAAAAAACTTTTATTTCTACAAAGATTTATCCCTTTTACACAAAGTTTAGCCTATGCCCAATTAGATGAAATCCTATTACAGTTTGATTTCTACGTTAACACCACTTGGAAGATCCAACTTCATCAAAGCATCAACAGTCTTTTGAGTTGGGTTCACAATATCAATAAGACGTTTGTGAGTACGCATTTCAAATTGTTCGCGAGAATCTTTGTATTTGTGAGTCGCACGAATAATTGTGTAAAGACTACGTTCTGTTGGAAGTGGAACTGGTCCAGCTACAGTAGCACCTGTACGTGTCGCAGTTTCAACGATTTTTTCTGCCGCTGTATCAAGTGTACGATGTTCGTATGCTTTCAAACGGATACGGATTTTTTTGTTTGCCATCTTTTTCTCCTTTGCGTCTATTTAAAATAATAGGCTAGCTCCTCAAGAAAACCAACACTTGTTGCGTGGCAATGCAACCGAGCGTGTCGCAACCTCTTGTATCATAGCTAAAGCTGCTTTGTTTACAGCACCATAATATCATAACAGAATCAGATACAGGTTGCAAGAGATTTGAGACATTTTTTCAAATTTCTTTTGCAACTTACTTTTTTAAAGTTCTAAAATGAAGTTAGCTACCTGAATATCAAAAAAACATCTCAAAGAGATATAATGATAATCTACCACAATAACCATTAGAAAGTCCCTAAGGTGACAAACTATTAGACACCAAAAGGAAAAGCTGAATGTCGTCTCATCGAACATTGGAAGTCAGAAGAAAAGGCTCCGCCATCGGAAAATACCAGGCTTACCTGAAAAAGTCTCACAAACAATCAACAAGGAAATCAAACATGTCGTGTCAGACAACAAGCTCGTAAAGGGAAATTCGAAATGGTCTATCATGCTGACTAGGCACAGGATGATTATGACGCTAATCAAACTAAATCTTTTTCCCCTCTAACCGTGACCAAGAGATTGAAAGACCGAATTATATACTACTGGATACAGAAATATTCGATCGTAATGATGGTTAAAGCTAAAGGAATACAATCACCTATTTCGACCATTTACTACTGGATACAGTACGGATACTTCGACACTGCCCCAGGTGAAATGCTTTACCTGAGTAAAGCAAAGACATAGAGGACGTAAGCTATTTCAAATGTCGAGGCTGCTGGAAAGTCTATTAACGAGCAACCAGAAGACATCAAGCAATGTTTGAGGGCTGGAGATTATAAAATGGATGCTGTACTTGGAACACGCGCGAAGAACCTCTGTCTACTAACTTTAAGAGAGCATAAAACAAGCGATAAAACAGTCAGACTAATTCCTAGGACATCGATTCGTTAATCAAGCTCTATCAGAGCACCCTATCAAATCAATTACACAGATAAGAGAACTGAGTTCAGGCGCTTATCTGATGTATTTGACGCTGAACTTATTTACTATGCTACCCTAATGCTTCTTGGGAACGCGGAACAAATGAAAAACACAACCGACTCATCAGCCGCTGACTGCCAAAAGTTATCCTAAAGGGGATCCAGCAACAGATTGTATTTATTGAAAATGACTTATACTCAACCAAAATCAAAAAACAACTTATAATAGGACTATGAAACTATCGACAACACAAATCAATGAATTAAAAACTTACTTGAAAGATCAAGCGTTCTCACAATTCCATAGACGCCTTCAAGTGGTGCTATTTAAGGCAGAAGGTCTCACTTATAAAGAAATCACCACTCTTATTGGCTTTTCAAAGTATGCTATTTGGAGCTTAACGCGCAAATACGAAGCGGAAGGCATTTCAGCTCTCCTTAAAAAAACACGTGGTGGTCGACATCACCAGTATCTGACTCATGAGGAAGAGGAAGCTTTTTTAAACGAGCAGCTAACAGCGTCATTAACTGGTGAATTCGTGACAATCAACTCTCTTTATCAAGCTTATCAAGAGCGTGTTGGGAAACAGGCTACAAGAAGTGATTCAAGGATTAGAACGGTCAATTTTAAAAAATATCGTCAACAGACAATGGTTACAGAAAGTTAGTTTTTGATTTTGGTTGAGTGTTAAATAACTATCCGAAAAGACGCTTGAAGACTTATCTCCTAACCACTTTTTAACAAGTGGCTAACTTAGTGTTAACATTTAGCGTAACCTACTTTTTCCTTCAAAATGATCAAAAGACCTGCTTCAACAAGTCTTTTCTTTCTTATATAAGTAAGTTAAAAATACCCATCTGAACAAATTGTCTAAAACAGTTGCCAACCAGACGCCATTTAAACCGAGATTTAAACTTATTCCTAGAACATAACCTAATCCTATTCGAATGCACCACATGCCCAAACTTGTCGCATAAAATGGTAATTTAGCATTTCCCAAACCTTGCCAAGTTGCTGTCATAACTAATGTCCCTGCAGTAGCAGGGACTCCCATCAAGGAGAATAAAATAACTGTGTAACTGGCTTGAATAGCTTGATTATCTTCTAAGAAAAGGGCTATTAATGGGGTTTTTAGAAGAAAAATAGCACCTGCTAATCCATACATCATGACTGTCGATAGCCAAAAACTGATTTTAACGACTTCTCTAACTTGACGAGGATTGTCAGTAGCGTACGTAGCGACTTCAATGACCGTCGCCACAGAGATGGCCATGGCTGGAAGATAGTTAAATTGCGTCACAATTTCACCAATCGCATTTCCTGCAACCACTTCTGCTCCAAACGCAACAACGATGGCAATAATGACAACATCACCAGCGCGCATCATGAGCCGTTCTCCAGCTGCTGGGATAACTATTTGAATTAATTTTTTATCAATTTTCCAGCGAAGGTGGTTGATAATCTCTTTTGTAGGAAGTTTCTTCATCAGTAGACCTGTCCCTACTGTTCTGGCTAAAACCGTCGAAACAGCAACCCCGACAATCCCCAGATGAAAGACATAAATGGATAGAGCTGATAAGAGGGCATTTAGAAGGTTAGTCAGAAGGCTAATTTTCATTGGTAGTTTTGTGTAGCCCTGAACACGAACGATGGCTCCCATGCTCGTCAACAAGCCTAAACTAGCAATTCCTCCTCCAACCACTGCGAAATAAAGTCCACCTTCTCGTGCAACTAGAAGGGAGGTCCCTAGTAACTTAAGAAACCAAACGTTTCCTACAATAGACACTAGGCCCAAGACAAGACTAATAAGACTAGTCAAAAAGAGCGCATCGGACATACTTTGATGGGCTTGATCTAGCCTCTTTTGGGCTAAATAACGTGATAGAACGCTAGAAACTGCCGCACCCAGTGCGATAAAAAGAGCTTGATAGATAGCGATGATGTTATTGGCAATAGAAACACCTGATACGGCGATAAGACCTAGTTGCGCTACCAAGTAGTTGTCAACGAAGCCCATTAACATTTGTAAAAATTGCTCTGCCATGGCTGGAAGGGCAATTCGTAATAATTGTCTTTTTTCTTTCATGGTATTATTTTAACATTTATTAATAGAAGAAAAGACCGAGTCATCTCAGTCTTTAACTCTCATCTGGTAACTATCTGAAACAATGTCTTTGCCTCTCAAACTCTTATCTGGATAGTGCTCAACCAGTGTCATTCCGATTTTTTCTAAAACGGATTTGCTAGCCATGTTACGATGATCTGTAACGGCTGTCAGGTAATTAATGCCTGGCAATGCCATAGCCAAATGCTTCAACGCATGGGCAGCCTCTGTCATATAGCCCTGTCCCGCATAATCTTGGTGTAGCGTATAACCGATTTCTAAAGTATCATCTCGGTCGGTTTCTTTAAAATGGATATTACCAAGCAAATAATTAGACGATTTTTCAACAATGCCACACTTTCCGATGGGCTCTTTGAGGTTATAAAGAACCAGTCCTTGCCAACTTTCTTCTATAAAATGGTATGAAAAAAGCATAGTGTAGATTCTTGTCATCCGAAGTGAAGGCGTAGTAATCCTCCAAATCATCTTTAGTCATGGGTCTCAATAAGAGCCGCTCAGTCTCAAGAACAGGGTATTTTGCCAATTCCACTAAGATTGACATCAGATTATACTCCTAGATAGTTCTCTACAGCTTTTTGCATATCCGATGTCGCAACAACTGTCTTGTGACGGACAGGCATCATCTGTAAATCGCGTACAGCTTCCGGTACCATCACTCCTGATAACTGATGTAGCTGGTCAACCGCTGCAAAATCGTCACCCGAATCCTCTCCTGTCACCGCCTTAACAGCAACCTTCGGGAATTTATAAGGACTAGCGGTTGAAGCAAGAACTGTTGGTGCTTCATCATTTGTTCTATTGCGATATGCTCGATAAACAGCAGAGGCCACCGCTGTATGAGGATCCTCAATATAGTTGTTTTCTTGATAAACTTTTTGGATTTCTACTTCAGTATCAGCTTCTGACGCATAGCCTGCCTCGAAAAGATTGAGGATAGCTTGGTCAATATTCTCAAGGTGATACTCCCCTTTGGACGTCAAGTTTTCCATGAGGTCTTTTGTTTTTCTCGCATCATTTCCAACTAAATGAAAAATCAAGCGTTCCAGATTTGATGAGACTAGGATATCCATCGATGGGCTGCTAGTTACCTTAAAAACACGTTTTTTATCGTAAGTTCCTGTTTGGAAGAAATCTGTTAGCACCTTGTTTTCATTTGAAGCACAAATCAACTTGGCAATCGGCACACCAATCTCACGCGCATAATAGGCTGCTAGGATATTACCAAAATTACCTGTTGGAACCGTAACGTTGATAGCTTGTCCTTTAGCAATGTCACCCGTTTTTACCAACTGAGCGTAAGCATACACGTAATAAACAATCTGTGGAACCAAGCGACCAATGTTCATGGAGTTAGCTGATGACAATTGAATATTTTCTTCTAACAGACGGGCACGCAAGTCAGCGTCATTAAACATGCGTTTGACTTCTGTTTGAGCATCATCAAAATTTCCATCAATCGCTATAACGTGAGTGTTGTCCCCTTTTTGAGTTGTCATCTGCAATTCTTGAATCTTGCTAACACCATTTTTAGGATAAAAAACGATGATTTCAGTTCCCGGAACATCCGCAAAACCTGCCATAGCTGCTTTGCCAGTATCTCCCGATGTAGCGGTTAAAATGACAATTTTATTGTCCACACCTTGCTTTTTAGCCGATGTCGTCAAGAGGTAAGGCAAGATAGACAAGGCCATGTCCTTAAAAGCGATGGTCGATCCGTGGAAAAGCTCAAGATTATAGTGATTGTCAAGTTTAACTATGGGAGCAATTGTCCTTGTGTCAAATTTATCATCGTAGGCATTGGTGATACAATAATCCAGCTCTTCTGATGTAAAATCCTCTAAAAAAGCTGATAAAACCAGTTTAGCCACTTCTTGATAAGAGGCTTTTTTTAAACGATCAAAATCCAACTCAATTTTTGGCATTTCCAAAGGCGTAAATAGCCCTCCATCAGCCGCTAACCCCTGTAAAATAGCTTGACTAGCGCTGACTTGATTTTTATCATCACGTGTAGATTGATAGATTAATGTCATAATGTTCCTCAGTTATCTTTTTTTGTCATTGTCACCTATTTTAACATAATTTTCTGAAAACTTCTCTTTTCATAAACCACTCTTCGCTATCATCATTATAGCAAGTTATAGGACGTTTGATAATCTTTGTATTCAAAAAACGTACCAGATGGCACGTTTTTGGAATTATTTTTTATTGGAAATGTTTACCAGATAATGTCACCCAGATGGCTGCAAGGCAACCGTAAACTTTTTCGGACATGTCTTATCTCTCCTTATTCCTTAATCTTTGTAATCGTAAGCAATTTCGATAATTTCTTTAAGTTCAGAGATAAGTGGTTCTTTTGGATTAGCTGTTGTACATTGGTCTTCGTATGCTTTTTCAGCTAAACGATCTGCATCAGCTTTCAATTGCTCTTTTGTAACGCCTTGTGCTTTCCAGTTCATATCAATGCCTACAGCTTTACCAAGTTTATAAACACGACGAGCAAGTTCTTCAGCTAACTCAGCGTCATTTTTACCCTCAAATCCCATAAAGCGTGCAATGTCAGCATAGTCTTTTTCCGCACGGAAGAAGTCATATTTAGGGAACATCGCATGTTTTTGAGGATCTTTGGCATTGTAACGGATAATGTGTGGCAACAAGATAGCATTGGTACGTCCGTGAGGAATTCCCCATTCACCACCAACTTTGTGAGCGATTGAGTGACAAATACCTAGGAAGGCATTCGCAAAGGCCATACCAGCCATTGTTGACGCATTATGCATTTTTTCGCGTGATTCTTCTGTTGCTTTTTTAACAGATGTTTCAAGGTTTTCAAAGACCAATTTAATAGCTTGGAGGGAAAGTCCACGAGTGTAGTCGCTCGCCATAACTGACACGTATGATTCGATCGCGTGAGTCAAGACGTCCATTCCTGTATCAGCTGTAACGCTAGATGGCACACTCATAACAAGAGCTGGGTCAACAATAGCGATATCTGGTGTCAAAGCATAGTCAGCAAGTGGGTATTTTGTGTGATCATCACTATCTGTAATAACCGCAAATGGTGTCACCTCTGACCCTGTACCAGATGTAGTTGGAACACAGATAAACGTTGTTTTTTCTGCGTAAGGAATCTTGTAAGTACGTTTACGGATATCTAAGAATTTTTGTTTTGCCCCAAAGAAGCTAACATCTGGATTTTCAAAGAACATCCACATTGCTTTAGCAGCATCCATCGCTGAACCACCACCAAGTGCAATGACAGTATCCGGTTGGAAACGATTGAAGATTTCAAGCCCTTTATAAACTGTGTTAGTTGATGGGTTTGGCTCAACATCTGAGAAAATTTCAATTTTTGGATCATTTGGATTGAGTTCCAATTGTTTGCGAACAAGATCCGCATAGCCAAATTGAACCATCCCTGGGTCACAGACCAACATCACTTTTTCAGCTTTGATTTGACGAAGGTAGGTGATTGAGTTTTTTTCAAAGTAAACTTTTGGTGGCAATTTGAACCATTGCATGTTATTGCGACGCTTTGCCAATGTCTTAACGTTAATCAAGTCGAATGCCCCCACGTTGTGTGAAATTGAGTTGTGTCCATATGAACCACATCCTAGTGTCAATGATGGGATCATTTCATTATAGATGTTACCAATACCACCTTCTGCTGATGGTGAGTTAACAAGCACACGGCAAGCTTTCATACGGATTCCATATTGGATTTGAAGGTCTTCGTCTTCGGTATGGATAACCGCTGTGTGACCAAGTCCACCTAAATCAAGCATTGCTTCAGCTTTGGCAAATCCATCTTTAACACCTTTTGATTTGATAAGTGCAAGGACTGGTGACAATTTTTCACGTGACAATGGGTAATCTGGTCCAGCATCTTTGATTTCTGCAAGCAGGATTTTAGTTCCTTTTGGCACTTTAAGACCGGCTAATTTGGCAATTTCTTCAGCTGACTTACCAACAATTTTAGCATTGACAGCTGTTTTAGCTTCGTTAAGGACAGCTGCTTCCAGTTTTTCAAGATCTGATTTCTTAGAAATGACCACACATTGATGGGCTTCAAATTCAGCTTTAACTTCATCGTAAACGTCTTCATCAACGATAGCTGCTTGCTCTGAGGCGCAAATCATACCGTTATCAAATGATTTTGAAACGATAATATCATTAACAGCACGCTTAATTTTAGCATCAGCTGCGATGTAACTTGGTACATTACCTGCACCAACCCCAAGAGCAGGTTTACCTGTTGAGTAAGCTGCTTTAACCATGCCAGGTCCACCAGTTGCAAGCACAGTTGCTACTTTAGGATGATTCATCAAAAGTCCTGTTGCTTCAATAGAAGGTTGATCAATCCATTGAACACAGTTTTCAGGTGCTCCAGCTTCGATGGCTGCATCACGAACGATACGTGCTGCCTCTGCTGAAGATTGTTGAGCTGATGGGTGGAAAGCAAAGACGATTGGGTTACGAGTTTTCAAAGCAATTAAGGCTTTAAAGATTGTTGTTGAGGTTGGGTTTGTTGTAGGTGTCACTCCGCAGATAACACCAACAGGTTCAGCAATCGAAATGAGACCCGCTTCCTTATCTTCTGCGATGACGCCAACCGTTTTATTATCTTTAATAGAGTTCCAGATGTATTCTGAAGCGTACATGTTTTTAATCGCTTTATCTTCATATACACCACGACCTGTTTCATCAACAGCCATTTTGGCTAAAAGCATGTGTTTATCAAGTGCAGCAATCGCAGCTTGATGAACAATATGGTCTACTTGTTCTTGTGTGAAATCAGCCATAGCATCTAAGGCTACAACCGCTTGGTCTGCCAAACGATCAATCATCGCTTGAGTGTCAGTCACTTGAGCTGTTTCTGTTACTTCAGTTGTTTTAGTCACCATAATAGACTCCTTTAAAGACATTAACTTTTTATTGTTAAATGTTTCACAATTATTTTTATGTGTTAATTATATCACAAATAAACATCTTGTAAAGAGTTTTGTGAACTTTTTTTCAAACTTTTTTTTGTGTTCCTCAATTTATGTCCCAAAAATGCTTTCATAGCAAGGATTTAACGCTTTAAAATAATTTAAAAACAAACCCTTCCTAATACTTATTAGAAAGAGTTGTGATTAATGGTCGTTATTTAACTTCAATTTTAGCAATAATCCAGTAATACACGGAAATAACTGCTAACAATGCCAGAGCCCCAATACCTTTGTAAGCAAATTCTGGCAGTTGTGACAGCGCCTCAAATATTCTTGGCACACTATCATGCAACACTAAGCCAAGGGTTGCCAAACCTATTCCGCCTAAAACATAAATGGCGAAGAGAACGAGGAGAACCTTCCATCCCCATTTGTAAATAGCAAAACCAAGGATAGCTATGATAAAACAGCCAGCAAAATTTCCCCAGAACTCTGACAAAAAAGTTTGCCCTGATGGTAACTGCTCACTTTTTGATATTAATGAAAAGAGGGTCGCTACTGCAATCATTATAGCGTAAGCAAAGAAATTAATGATGAAGTAGTTCTTACGTTTATTGCCAAATCTCAAGGTTGAGTCAAAGTCCATCATACCATCAGCAAGTAAGATGATGATTAACCAAATTGTCAAAATACTCGAAATAAGCCACATGCTGCCATTTAGCCAGCTAATATTTTCCATATTAAACGAGCTATTATCGCCAACAAATAAGGTTAGACCAGCAAAGACAGTTACGATAAGACCAAAAACAAGCATAATCAACGCTGCTATTTTTAAATGGTCTAGGAGTTGCATTCCCCTTAATGTTAATGTTCGTTTCATAATTAGTCCTCCACCAAGTAATTAAAGAGTGTCTGTAAGTCATAATAATCCACTTTTCCACCTTGACCAGTTACTTCTTGAATATCCTCTTCAGTAACCGTATCAAAGAGATAATTTTCTGTCATACTGCCTAACTGACGCTGGTGAATGACACGTTTATTAGGAAGACTTGCATTACTAATGCGGACTGCTCTTTTTTGAATGTCTTCAATATCGTCATCCATTATTAACGAAGTATCTTTAAGCATGATGACATGCGATAAGTAGTTTTCGACTTCTTGGATGAGATGGGTAGATAAGATAATGAGACGCGGATACTGAGCATAATCCTCTAACATAATATCAAAGAATTTCTGACGGTTTACAGAGTCTAAGCCATTGGTTGGTTCATCAAAAACTGTTACTGTTTCACGAGTCGCAAGTCCTAAGATATTGTAGACTAATGTCTTGTTACCGGTTGATAATTTTTTGATTTTAAGTTTGGGATTAAGCTTGAACTGTGCCAGGAGATCCGTAGCATAGTCACTATCAAACTTAGGATACATGCTCGCATAATAGCGCAGTAAGTTGGTTATCTTTCCTTGGAAGATGGTATTATTGTCAGCCACAGCACTCGTAACAAAGACAATATGAGCTAAGTCAAAACTGGTACTAATACGGCCATCGTATGATGCAATCATATCGTTGATGATCTTCATCATGGTCGTCTTTCCCACACCATTTCGACCAAGCAAACCATAAACACCTGATTGATCTTTAAAATCTAAATCAATGTTTTGCAAAACAACTTTTCGACCATACTTTTTGGTGACCTTCTCTAAATTAAGCATCCTTCTCCTCCTTAATCATCTCTATTAGGCGATCTAGTGAAATATCCAATCGCTTAGCTTCCTGTAAAAAGGCTGGAAGCATCTGCTGACTGAAAGCTTGCTGTCTCTTGGCGATAATCAAATCCCTCGCCTCTGTGGTGACATACATGCCCACCCCCCTTTTCTTATATAAAATGCCCTGGTCCACTAGGTCCTTTAATCCCTTACCTGCCGTTGCGGGATTGACCTGCATCATTTTGGCAAATTCATTGGTCGATGGAACCTTATCATCAACCTTGAAATGCCCACTCAAAATCTCATCTTCGATCATTTGTGAGATCTGCATGTAAATAGGAACCGATTCATTCACATCTACACCTACTTTCTTTTATCTTCAATAGCCAATTACTTTTGTAGTTAATTACTCAACTAACTAACATATATTTTTAGTATAAACCAAAACTAAAAAAATGACAAGTCTCTTCTTCAAAAATTATCACTAACGTCAAACCGCGGAATCATATCTCAATGCACTTATCTGAAAGGGTAACTCTTAGGGTTCAAACAGTCTATTTTTGAGTGATTAGTATTTTTAAACAAAAGAAAAAACAATGTCAAAGTAGAAAAGTTCCTAGATTGACATTGTTCATAAGTTTTATTTTTTAGCAGGTTGCTTAGCTACTTTTGCAATGGCTTTTTGAACCGTTTTAACGTAGAGGTTGGCACCTGCTGTACTGGTATCTGAATAGTGAACACCATCAGTGTTACCCCAGATTTCTGGGTGGTTAATGGCTGCCTTGTACCAATCCGCAACTTCAACGTATTTATATTTTTTGGCCAACTTCAACTCATAGTCTCTCAGGGCTTTAACATCTCCCATTGCTTTAGCATTATATGGTGTTACAAAGACTAAACGGTGTCCTTTCGGTAGGGCCTTGATGTATCTCTGAGTTTCAGCTTCGTAGCCAGCTGTTGAATTCACACCAACAGCGATGACGACTGTACTTGACATGGTGCCAGTTTTCGCCTGATTTTCAAAGATGGCAAAAGCATCTTCAAAGTTTCGGCTGACAGCAGCATCCAGCTGTACCTTAGGCATTATTTCCTTAAAGGCGTTCTGTGAACGAAGAGCAACAGAGTCTCCAATGACCGTGACATCACTCAGAGCATCGACGTCTCCCGCAGTGACCATGTAGGATCGCGTCAAGCTAGTTTGTGATTGTTTAAGAGAATTGACCAAAAGCTCTGATTCAAATTGACCAACTTTCGGTGCTGTAGCACTAACAATGACCAGCACAAACGATAAGAATGTACCTATTCCAACCAAGGTTTTCCAGTAGGGTTTCAAGTCTATTTCTAAACCGAGGATATGAGGAATTTTCCCAGCAATAAATGGCTCCAAAATATAGAAAGAGAGGGTCGAAAAAAGAATAGAGAAAAACATGGTTAGAGTGACTGCCAGCCAGTTAGGAACAAGTTGGCTAAAAATCACATAGAAGGGCCAGTGAAATAGGTAAAGTCCGTAACTAATATCCGCAAAGAAGGTAATGACCACTGGTTCTTTGGCATTTGGAGTCTTTTCATGTAAGATACGAGCTGCGTAAATCATTGTTGAGGCAAAAAGAGTTGCCAAAATAAAACCAAAAAGGAAGGTTAAGATATTATTGAAATCCAGTGCAAAAGTTAGCAGTAACAAAAGCAAAAAACTACTCGCCATATAGGCGACAACACGGTTAAGTGACCAGAGTTGGCTGTTTCGTTTGAAACGATGGGTAACTTCTGAAATTCCAGATATGGTTGCAAAGATTGCTCCTAGATAAAAAGCAAAACTATGACTAATGGTCGAGTAGTAAATTAGCGACAGGTTATCTGTGAAGAAAGCTCTGATGAACATACTCAAAAATCCCAGTCCCAAAAGGACTGATGAAACCATGAAAATCATCCCTCTGAACTTAATTGGTGTCAGATTACGCTTTGAAAGCAACCAGATTATCAAGGCCCAGAGAATATAGAAATGCACTTCAATAGCCAGACTCCAAGTATGGACAAAAAGATGAGGGATAAACTGACTTTCGTAACTGCTACCTGTAAAAATCTCGTAGAAATTAGTCGTAAAACCAAGTGCTGCTGCTACTTGTTTACCAATATCAGCGACAAAATCTGACTTGACTAAAAACGTAAAAGGAATCGTTACTAAGACCATTAATACCAAAGGAGGGACGATACGATAGAAACGACGTTTTAAAAAACCAATGATATCAAAGGCTTCTGACCGGCTGTATTCGTCAATGACTAAGGCTGTGATTAAGAAACCAGAGAAGGTAAAAAAGACATCAACCCCAATAAAACCACCTGGAAATTGCACTTTAAAGAAGTGGTACAAAAGAACTAATAAGAGGCCAGTCACTCGAACTAGCGAAAACCATTTTATTCTCATTTTTGATAAATTCCTTGCTTAAATTCCCCTTTGTAAGTCTTGCCAGAACTTGTTTTCAAAGCGCCTTGGCCATCTGCCTGCCCTTTTTTAAACTCGCCCGAATAAGACCAACCTTTAGCCGCCGTATAGGTGCCTTGTCCATTAAAGACACCATTTTTAAATTGACCTTGGTAACTATCCCCATTATCGTAGGTTAGCTTCCCTTGTCCATTCATTCGGTTATTAGCGACATCGCCATTATAAATGATTCTATGATTATCATACGTCAAAGTTCCCTTGTGTTTTAGAGGGATCAAAAAGACACTTAGACCTAGGATAATAATAAAGGCAACGGTTACAAGTTCAATCGTCGCTCTTGTCAATTTTATTTTTTTAATATCTTCGATGAGCTGTTTCATAGTGTTCTTTCCTCGTTTAGGATAATTCTTCCAACCAAGTTTGGCAGCCTTTACGGATGAGGGTATGGGTCTCTTCAAAATCACCTGTATACCAAGGATCTGGCACACCACTGTCACAAAAGAGGTGGATTTTGTTGTCAAAGCGTCCTGCAGAAAGCTGACGTAAGTCCGTCACATTCTGCTCATCCATACCAATAATCACATCAAAATAAGCCAAATCGTCTAAAGTCACCTGCTGAGACGTTTTGGAAGGATCATAGGTATAGCCTTTTTCTTTAAGAATCGCTTGTGTTCCTCTGTGAATAGGATTACCATGTTCCCAAGAAGACGTCGCACGACTCTC
Organism: Streptococcus halotolerans; assembly: GCF_001598035.1. Taxonomy (NCBI): domain Bacteria; kingdom Bacillati; phylum Bacillota; class Bacilli; order Lactobacillales; family Streptococcaceae; genus Streptococcus; species Streptococcus halotolerans. The sequence goes on from NZ_CP014835.1 coordinate 1,502,085, forward strand.
GATCTGCCAATTCGCATCGACAAGAGCCTTCATCACAAACTCAGCCATGGGACTGCGGCAAATATTACCAAGACAAACAAAACATACTTTTTTCATAAGAAACTCCTTAGTAACATTATAACAGAAAAGTAAACAGGAAAATACAGAAAAATAATGTTTGGGGAGGGGGATCGATATTAATAATTATAATCTCCACCACTCAACTGTTGCCATCAGAGACATTCCCTTAGTTTGTAACACAATAAGAATACCAACAACAATACTAATAACAACTACTTTTTTTAAAACTTGATACATTTTTTACTCCTATGTTTAAGTGATGATTTTATTTTAAGTTAAAACACCAAATATCAACATGTCATAAATGTCATGGAGTATTCATAAAAAAAGATGAGTCTACTTAATAAACTCATCTCTGCATATCTTTGTTCCACTCAATTGCTAACTGTTCTTCTAAATAACTGTCATCGGTCATTTTAGCAAAAAGCATCGCTTTATCATAACTACTCTGCGCATCTTCTTGGTTTCCTTCAACGTATAATCGGTACTTCCATTCTAAAACTTTCTGAATTGGCAACCTGCTATAATCTTTTGTTTTATCCATTGTGTAATCAATTAAGTTTAATACATCATCTAAAGCTACCAATTGATCATCTTTCAGAGAGATAGCATACATTGTAATCAAGACCTGTGTCAATACAATCAATTCATCTACTGTAAATTCTTTAGACTGACTATCAAGTTTTTCAAATAGTCGACTATTAAATAACGGATCCGAATACTGACCTTCAAAACCTTCTAAATCAAGATAGGTTAAATATAAATTTATTAGAACTAAATCATTCTCATCATATCTTTCTTTTACCTTAGTTTGTTCAAAATAATCTCCCAAAATACTGATTCCAAAGTTGAAATTCTCCGTTATTAACGAATCTTGTGTTGCTTGTAAAGTATCAATGACCAACTTTTCCACTTCCGGAAGTTCATCGTAATAATTTTCATAAATGGTATCAAAATATTTTTCTTTAATTGCTATTCGAGCGGTGTCAGAATAAGTTGGTACTCGTAAGATATGATGTTTTAACTCTAAGTACTCTTTGGGTAATTCTAATTTTTCACCATTCGTTAGAAATTGAAGTGAAACACCTAATCGGTCAGCAATAAACATCGCTGTTCTAATATTTGGCAGTGACTGTCCAAGTTCAATTCGAGCTAATTGTCGAACCGATAGTTCTGACTCATCCATACAAAATTCTTCACGAGTTAACAGTCTTTCGTTCCTTAATTCTTTTAATCGTTTCCCAAAATTTATAATCATATAACTCTCTCCTTTCTTTCTCTTCTATATTATATCATGTTTATTTCATCTGTTTATCATTATTTAGACAAATAAAAAAGGAACGTCACGGTGTTCCTTTTTTTATTATAATCCGAGACGTTCGAAGACGTCATCTACACGTTTGGTATAGTATATTGGATTGAAGAGTTCATCGATTTCGTCTTGAGTTAGGAGAGAAGTGATTTTTTCATCTTTTTCTAATAGTGGTTTAAAATCGACTTGATTATCCCATGCATGAGCTGTTTTTGGTTGCACCAAATCATAAGCTTCTTCACGCGTCATTCCTTTTTCAATCAATTTAAGCATGACACGCTGACTGTAAATGAGGCCGAATGTTGACTGCATGTTACGGAGCATATTATCTGGGAAGACGGTTAGGTTTTTGACAATATTGCCAAAACGATTGAGCATGTAGTTAATAAGGATAGTTGTATCTGGCGTGATAATACGCTCTGCTGACGAGTGAGAGATATCACGCTCGTGCCAGAGGGCAACATTCTCATAAGCTGTCACCATGTGGCCGCGGATGACACGGGCTAACCCCGTCATGTTTTCAGATCCGATCGGGTTACGTTTGTGAGGCATTGCTGAGCTACCTTTTTGGCCTTTGGCGAAGAATTCCTCCACTTCACGCTGCTCAGACTTCTGAAGTCCACGGATTTCAGTAGCCATGCGCTCGATAGAGGTGGCAATGCTAGCTAGCACCGCAAAATATTCGGCATGAAGGTCACGTGGGAGAACCTGAGTTGAAATTTCCTGTGGACGAATACCAAGTTTGCCACAGACATACTCTTCCACAAATGGTGGGATGTTGGCAAAATTACCCACTGCACCGGAAATCTTACCTGCCTCAACACCAGCTGCTGCACGTTCGAAACGCTCTTGGTTACGCTTCATTTCACTATACCATGTGGCCAATTTGAGACCAAAAGTTGTTGGCTCAGCATGAACACCGTGCGTACGACCCATCATAATGGTCATCTTGTGCTCGCGCGCCTTGTCAGCCACGATATTGGTGAAATGTTCAAGATCCTTGCGGATAATGTCATTAGCTTGCTTGTAAAGGTAACCATAGGCCGTATCCACCACATCCGTTGAGGTCAAACCATAATGAACCCACTTACGCTCGTCACCAAGGGTTTCAGATACTGCCCGAGTGAAAGCCACTACATCATGACGTGTCTCCTGTTCAATTTCAAGAATACGGTCAATGTCAAAATCCGCATTCTCACGAATTTTCACCACATCCTCTTTTGGAATCTCACCCAACTCAGCCCAAGCCTCGTCAGCGAGAATTTCTACTTCAAGCCAAGCACGGTATTTATTTTCTTCACTCCAAATGTTCGCCATCTCCGGACGGGAATAACGTTCTAGCATGTTTATGATATAGAGGGTGTTAGAAAAGCGAGAGAAAAATAGAAAACTGATGTTGTGTGTCTGCACACAGGAAGGTTTATCTTTTTCCGACGCTTTTAGCCCGAGTCTAACTACTCGGAAACACCCTCACTCCTTTCTTTTTTGAAATTATGACATTATGTTTTAGAAAAAAAGTACATTTACCTCTAGGTCACATTTTTCTTTTTTACCTAGTCCGTAGCCTGTATTTAGCTCAACGAATAAGAGTATCTATGTTTCTTTTTGATTTATGGTCAAATGAATTAACTTCCAGACAAGGAACCAAGACATAGGTAGTACTTGAGTACGACAAATCGAAAGTGATGATGTATCAAGATCAATTCGCAAGACTAGCAAATTGGTTTATCTCTGTATTTAGGAAAAAGTAAACCATATTTTTTATCAAACTTGCTGCCTGAGGTTAATGCCTCCATGATCCTAGTTCAAATCATAACCTCAAGAATCTCTAGCTTCATCATAGAAAACGTCACTAAGATTATCTTCTGTCAAAATACGAAACATATCTTCCATAGCAAGCGACAACTTCAAGTTGAGAAGGCCCTTCGTTGTTTACACTGAACTGGATCTTTCGCCAAAGAAATTAATGTTTCTTTGAATGGATTGGTTTTGTAGAAATAAACAACATATCGCTGGTCACCTTGATACCACAGAGTTATGGAGAAGAAATCGTCAAACCAATTTCTTCTGTCATCTTACGAATAAGCGAATCTGTGAATGATTCACCAATCTCCACTTATCCACCTAGAATACCATATTAGCCAATCAATCTCATATTGGTAAAGTGAACTGTTTCAACGATTAGAAGCCAAATTCCTCAACCTCATCAGGATTTTCACTAAACAAAGTCACATGTCCCATTTTGCGGTTGTGCTTCGCTTCTAGTTTACCATAAAGGTGGAGGTGGGCGCTAGGATTATTTTGGACGTAGGCTTGAGCTGCTGTTACATCTTGCCCAAGGATATGAAACAAAAACATTCTAAGCCTTATTTCATAAACGTTATCAAACAATAAAACTGTTACCGATTCACAAAAAACCACCGGCATAGCCAGTGGTTCTCGGAGATTATGAAAAAGTTATTTAGGAATATCTACATTATAGCCAAGCTTGCTTAAAGTTTTCTAAACATTAGTATTAACTCACCCGTCTTTAGCTGCTAATACCTAACCATTAAAGGAGACGTGCACATGGTCATAATGATTAGCCGTAACACCACCACGATCTGGCATCGGATTCCAAGTATTCGCTGGTCCATAAATGCTGTTGTATGGTGAGTAAAAACGTTGCTTCCAGATAATATATGAAATACCACGACTAGACATATTGCTAATAGCATCTTGGGCAACCTGATCCCCTAAAGCTGAGCTTTCAGGAACCATAAAATCTACTGCTAATCCCTTACCGTGATCATCATTTGAGCCTGCTCGATAAAGACTAAATGATTTAATACCATATTTGGCGGCAACTTCTTCCTTGTATGCTGCTACTTGCGGCCTTAGTCCTGCATTAGCAGGATTTGATGTCGCTTGCGCAAAACTTGTCGCCGTTTGGCTTGCTGTGTCAGTAACTGGCAAAGTTGCTGTCGTTGAGGTTTCTGATGCTGATTGACTTGCTGTCGCTGAAACTACTTGAGAGACTGCTTCACTGACAGTTGCCATAGATTCAGACGTCGCTGTACTGACCGAAGTTTTTTCTAAAACTTGAGAAGAAACTTCTGCTACGGTTGGCAATTCTTCCGCTTCTGAAGTAGCCTGAGTTGATGTTGACGTCTCTGAACTTGCTTCTGAGCTAACTTCTGATGTCCTAGTAGCGCTATCTTGCACACTTTCCGAGAGAAGTGGGTTTCCTTCTGATGTTTCAGAACTAGCTTCAAGAGAAGCTGTAGCAGCCATATCAGTATCTTCAGAGCTTGCCCTATTATTTTCGACAGCAGATTCTAACGTAGCTTCTGAGCTAGTATTCACAGAACGTGAACTTACTTCTGAAGAAGCTGGTTGGCTACTTACTTCATCTGTAGAAGCCGTTAAATCGCTCACTTGGACCGTCTGGTCATCCACAACAACTTCATTTTTAACCAAGTCAGCAGCAGCTCTCATGCCTTCTTGTCCGTCCTGTGCAGCAGGTGTTTGGATTTGAACAGAGGTCACTTCCTTATATTGATTGGTAGTTGTTGTCAAAATTGTCTCTGGAAAAATCAAGTCAATATTGGCGATATTATTGATATTAGCAAGAACATTCATATCAATACCCATGGCCTCTGAGATAGTGCTCAACGTGTCGCCGTATTGAACTGTATAAGTTGCTGTTTCGCCCGCTTTGACAATATCTGATTTGATCTGCTCAACACTTCGGGGTGTCCACGGCATTTCTTCAGCCTGCACCATTAGTCCTGACGCTAAAGATATGGTGATCGTTGATGCTAAAAGCATTTTTTTTGAGATGTTCATTTTATTACTACCTATTTCTTTTTTGATAACCTTACCTATCTTAGCATAAATTTGAAAAAGAAAAAGTGGTTGGGGAGTTCTTTAAAGAAACTGTTTCTTCTTTGTAATATTAGACTTATTTGTCATCATAAATGCCTTTTCCTGTCATTTTCTGATCTTTTTTCAGAAATGTTGTTATTTGGGAATTTATATTCCGAATAAATAAGCAGGAGGATATTGAATGACATTAACATCTAAGTTTACAACCGCAAGTGCTCTTGCCTTAATCTTAACTGGAACGACACTATCATCTGGACAAGCTGTCGCTCAAGCCGCTGTACTTGGCGATAACTACCCTACCCAATGGAAATCTGGGTGGGGAGCTGATAGTTGGGGAATGTATAAGAGACAGTGCACTTCTTTTGTAGCTTTTCGTTTGAGTTCAGCCAATGGATTTTCCCTACCAGGTGGTTACGGAAATGCTGTTACCTGGGGCGGGGTTGCCAAAGCTCAAGGTTACCGTGTGGACATGAACCCCGCGGTCGGTTCTGTCGCTTGGTTTGGTAATGGTGTCAACGGAGCAGGAGGTTACGGTCATGTTGCCTGGGTTGCTGATGTGAAGGGAGATACCGTCACCATTGAAGAGTATAACTTTGATTATGGTCAAGGTCCTGAGAAATACTGGAAACGCAGTTTCCATAAAAGTCAGGTTTCTGGCTATATCCACTTTAAGGACTTGGGACCTGCGTCAGTAGGAACAACAACCATCTCTCCCACTGTAACAAACCATTCGATGGCATCAAGTGGAACACACCATTTCATCAGTCGTACTTCTATCAAGGCTGAACCAAAGATGACAAGCCCAGAATTAGCCTATTATGAAAAGGGACAATCCGTTATCTATGATAAAACGTTAGAGGCCGATGGTTATAAATGGATTAGTTATATTGCCGGAAGTGGGATGAGACGTTATATTCCAATTAGTCCACTCCAAAAAGCAGCGACTGTTGCCACTCCAGCTGCTGAACACCCTGCGCCAAAGCCTATTTCTAAGTCCCTAGCTTCAAATGGAACCTACCATTTCACCACTCGTTCATCTATTAAGAATGAGCCGAAACAAGATGCAGCTGAAATTGCATTTTACGACAAAGGACAGTCTGTTCACTATGACAAGACCTTAGAAGCTGACGGTTATAAGTGGATTAGCTATATCAGCGGCAGTGGGATGAGACGTTATATTCCAATTAGTCCACTCCAAAAAACAACGAGTGTTGCCACTCCAGCTGTTGAAACGTCTGCACCAAAACCTGTTTCTAAGTCACTGGCTTCAAATGGAACTTACCATTTCACCGCTCGTTCATCTATTAAGAATGAACCAAAACAAAACGCAGCTGAAATTGCATTTTATGACAAAGGACAGTCCGTTCATTACGACAAGACCTTGGAAGCTGACGGTTATAAGTGGATTAGCTATATCAGCGGCAGTGGGATGAGACGTTATATTGCTGTCGAGAAGTTAACAAGCCAAAACACCTCTAAAACAGCTAAATCAAGTTCATCTGAACCAAGTAAACCAAAAGCTAAATCCTCGACTAATTCAGCTACTATTGCCGTCGGGGACACTATCAAGTTTTTAGGAACTTTCAAGGTAACAGCTAATGTCAATGGCGGCTTTCTTATTTCAAGTTCAGATCTAGCCGGTGGTATGCCATCTGCACTAAACTACTTAGATCCTACTCCAGTTATTGAAACGAATAAGTCTGGTAAAAAATCTGGGGATCAAATCTTATATCCTGGTGAATATTTCAGTATTCCTGGAAAATACAAAGTGTCAAAGGTCGATAAAGCAAGCAATGGTATTTGTGTTAAAATCGGAAGCCGAGATACTTGGGTAACCATGTCTAAAGTAAACAAACAATAATCAATTAACTACTTTAAGCTTTTCAGTTCTCTCATAACTCATACTCATTTCTAAATACAACTGAAAACTCATAAAAGACCCTCTTTCTTAGGATAGAGGGTTTTAGTGTTTTGTGTTGCAAAAAAGCCCGGATAGTCCGAGCTCTTAAGAGATTATGAAAAAGAAATGCTCACACTAGCTAGCTCTTACTAACTATTGCAGACATATTATTTAGGAGTGACTATAGTATAGTCCCACTAGCTTAATCACAACTTAAACTTTTCTTTCACAAACCTTAAATGTCAATGGTTAATGACGAAAGTGCCTTACTCCTGTGAAGACCATAGCAATGCCATGTGCATTCGCCATACCAATCGACTCTTGATCACGTATAGAACCTCCTGGTTGAATAATAGCCTTAATACCCGCTGCAGCAATTTCTCTAATATACTTCCTGCGAAACTAGAAATCCTGTTATTTGTTGATAATCCCAGCAATTAAATCCCTTGGTAATCCCAATCGTTTACGTTGATTGAGATAAGTTACCGAAAAGTCTTTGAAGAGTTTGAATTTCGTAAAGCTATTTTCTAACTTGATTCTGACAACGACTGGTGTTCCATTCTACTCTCAATCGATTTAAAATGTGAATCAACCGGATTAAGCAAATAATGTTTATCACATCACGTTCAACACTATCGATCTCCTTATTAACCAAATAGAGTTGAGCAGTATTAAGCGTCAACCTGGAGGAAGTTCCTAATAAAAATAAGGCTTCTTATAAACTTTCCGCACGTTGATCAAACTGACCTGCAAATTTTAAATGGCAAAGAAAGCATAGTTACTAGGCCCAGCAACAAGCCCTGCCTCTGCCAATACATAGTCAGGCACTTGCTCTTGTTCAGAAAATTAGGCTTTTCAGCCAACTAGAATAAGTGTTCTTTCAAACCAAACACATCATAAACCTGCACAATTTACAAATCAGACACGATCTTCCCAAACAATTGGCTTTTAATGGTATTTTTCAAACGATCTTATCTGCTATAACTAATCAGAGAAATAGAATTCCTATAAAATCTCTAAACCATCAAAAACCTTATTTTGTTTTTCTGAGTAAGGTAGACGGTCTAGCTTAATTTGACAATTCAAGGGCCAAAAAATAGCGGTTATCCAGTCTCTGTGTACAATCAATTTTAGTTGAGAAGAAGTGAATTCTTTTGTCATAACATGCTGACAACGCTATTTCTGATTTTGTTAAGCATAAAACCATATAATAAACACTTTACAAAACATCCACTAGCTCAAGCCAGTGGATTTTAAGTCTATTTTTCTACTTTCTTTTCTAAATAAGATAGTAAATCACTCATATTAACCATTTGTTCGACATCTTCATCTGAGATAGCAATGCCAAACACATCTTCAAGGGCAATCACAAATTCCATCAATTCAATAGAATCAACCCCTAAATCATCTCGTAAACTAGTTGCTGGTGTAATAAGTAAATCATCCTCATGTCGCTGGTGGCGAATAACATTTACAACCGTATCATAAATAGCTTCCCTAGTCATGACCTTCCTCCTCAGCAAAAGCTTCAACTAGTTGATGCACAACATCAGTTTCTAACATAGTTCTGATTTGTTTAACTGTATGATAAATAGCCCTCTCATCGCTAGATCCATGAGATTTAACCACGGGAGCCTTTAAACCAAACAAGACTGCTCCACCGGCTGATGAATAATCCATAGTGTCTTTCAACTGATACAAACTATCTTTCAAGAATAAGGCCCCAATCTTAGCCTTGAAGCCACCTGATTTAATAACTGATTTAAGGCTACCCATGAGATTGATAGCAGTTCCTTCAATCGCTTTAAGCACTGCATTACCCGTGAATCCATCTGTGACAACAACATCTGCCACATTGTTCATCAAGTCACGCGCTTCTACATTCCCCACAAAATGAATGGAGGAGTCGCCCGCAAGCAAGTCATAAGCTTCCTTATGAAGTGGATCCCCCTTAGTCGCTTCGGTACCATTATTCAAAAGACCGACACGAGGTTGGTCAATCCCCCGAACATTCTTAGCATAAAAGGAACCAAGGATAGCGTATTGTAGAAGATGCTTCGGTGCATTTTCTGCATTAGCCCCTAAATCTAGCATATCAAACCCTTTACCAACCGTCGTTGGCAGAGTTGACATAAGACCTGGACGATCAACTCCCTTAATGCGCCCAACCACAAAGAGACCTGCAGCTAAGAGAGCTCCTGTATTTCCCGCTGAAAGAATGGCATCTGCTTGTCCATCCTTTACTGCCTTAGCTGCCAAAACCATTGAAGCATCTTTTTTACGTCGAATAGCCTTGGCAGGCTCATCATCAGAATTAATTTTTTCACTGGTATGAACAATCGTAACACGCTCACTAGCGGTCAAATGCTCACGAATTTTTGACTCATCACCGTAAAGTTGAATCTCAATATCTGAAAAATCTTGGATAGCACGATTAATACCTTCAATAATCGCCTTAGGAGCATGATCACCACCCATAGCATCAACTGCAATACGTTTCATGATTTTACCTCATTACTTCCTTTTCTTTTGGAAAATAGCAGAGCTTTTACCTGAATGTCTTCTATTATAGCATCTTTTCATCTGATTTTCAGACTCTACACCAAAGCCCTATTTCATAATATCTCCCCACTTACTGAGATCATCAATAAATGCCTTACTTTTCAAATGTAAACCGACATAATCCTCATAGATAGCATCGACAAACTGCCTTAATTTAGCTTTCATATCTTCCTTGAGTGAAATACTCCTTAACTCATCAAAAGAGATGGATTGAAAGCGATCCAGTAAAAAAGGAACATTGGGATCCAAATAAGCCCGTTTATCATCCTTATCATAGTGGTCCGGGCAAAGAAGCCCTGAATAACGAAAGGAAAAATCGAAAGGCAAACCAACACGATGACAAAAAACACACTCATGAAAATTCAACTGAACCCCGAAGCGTTCCAATATTTGAATCTCAAAAATCAAGGTCAGCACTTCATAGTCTAAGCCGTCATCCATCAAACCTAACGTTTTTTCTAAAAAAGCAAATAATGGCGCATCCACCTGATTATCTGGAATGGCAGCATCCGCTAAGGCCATAATATAGGTTGCATAGGATAATTTAAACAAATCTTCATTAATAGACTTATAGATCATTACTTCCCGAAAATCATCAATATAAGACAGACCACTGTCATTTAATTTCAGAAGAAAATCAGCCACAGTAAGTGGCTGAATGACCGCAGATAATTTAGAATTTCTCACATGTTTCACGAAAAACATTCGTTTCCCATCTGTTTCAGTAAAAATTTTAACCAACTTATCTGATTCACGAAAATCTCGATTATAGAGGACTATCCCCCTAGCGTCTTTACTTATCATTTGTTGTCATGAATTCTTTCAAACGTTTCATTGCTTCTTGGATAACTCCCATACTTGCTGCGTAAGAAATTCGCAAGTAGCCTTCACCATACGGACCAAAAGCAACACCTGGAATCAAAGCAACAGCCTTATTATGAGCTAGTTTCTCAAGAAAAGCATAAGAATCTTTACCAGTTTCACCAGGAATTTTGGCCCAAATATAGAAAGCTCCATCAGGACTAACCACGTCAAAACCAAGCTCCATCAAAGCTTCCACAATAACATCTCGGCGTTTACGATATTCATCACGCATTGGAAGAGCATCATCCTTACCATTTGTAAGAGCTTCTAGAGCCGCATACTGCGTAATAGTTGTTGCTGACGTCACCAAATACTGGTGAGTTTTGACCAATTGAGCGCACAATGACTGATTGGCAAAAATAAAGCCCAAACGCCATCCCGTCATAGCATGAGATTTTGACAAACCATTGATAACAATCGTTTGTTCTGGAAGATACTCCCCAATAGAAACATGCCCCTCCTCGGTGTAGGTAATTTCTGAGTAAACCTCATCTGAAACAACATAGATAGGGTACTTACTGATAACATCAGCCAAAGCTCGAATTTGCTGCCTTGTGTAAACAACACCTGTTGGGTTGGCAGGTGAGTTAAGAATAACAGCCTTCAATTTATTACCTTGAGCTAAAATCGCTTCTTCAAGAACCTCCGCAGTCAAAATAAAGCCTGTCTCAGATGTATCCAGCTCGATAAATTCACCACCATACATTTTTGTAAGGGCTTCATAAATAGGAAAACTAGGTCCAGGGGATAAAACGGTATCACCAGGTTCCAAAATAGCTGCAAGACTGGCTGAAATAGCCTCAGTAGCCCCAATTGTGGTTAAAATTTCTGATTCTGGGTCATACGTCAAATTGTACTTTTCTTTAACAAAGTCAGCTGCGGCTTGACGAAGTTCTAAAAGGCCAGCCATTCCGGTATAATGACTCTTATCTTCATCAATCGCTCTCTTTGCAGCCTCTTTAATGTGCTGAGGAGTCGGAAAATCAGGCTCACCCAAAGTCATTCGAAGCATCCCTGGAATCCCTGAAATAGATTGATCAAATTGACGAATCAAGGAGACCTCTAACTGATCTAAATTGTGATTATAACGTTGGCTGACATCCATAGTTAGACTCCTTTTGAATATAATACCCTTATTATACAAAAAATTCTGAAAGAGTGCACAGTTCCCTTAATCAAACAAACATATCAAACTGACATAAAAACAGAACAAAAGGACTTGAAAAAGCGCACCATCAGTTAACAATACTTTTCTAAGCTGTTTTGGATATAAGCTCATACTTTCTCAAAAGGATTATACTCCGATGAGTGGGAAGAAAGTGGTAACTATTTATAAGCTTGCTCTTTGCCTAAGACTTTTAGCCTACCCAGTCGATGAAATCTGGCACCGTTCATAACAATAGTGATAATGTGTCTAACTTTGACAATGAGGCCTTTTAAAGCGCCTCTAGTTATAACATCTTCACAAGTCATCAGATCTACGAACTCACCACCTTTTCAAATTCGCCTCTAAAGACAGCTACTGGTATCTTCTGTCAAATACGTTACTGACTATAAATGGCCCTCTTAATCAGCGATCCTACTCTCGGAAAAATAGGTGTCAAATCTAGTTTCAGCAATACTAATACCTGTTTTACCATGATTTTCTTAGTCAAAAAGGATTTCGCCCATCCATATCTCGCAATAATAACAGTCCTCATAATGGCATGATGGAAGCTTTCTTTCACATACTAGAATCGAAAATATGTTACGGCTTTGAGAAGATAGTTAAGTCACTCAACGAGTTCAAACAAGCCAGTTTATAAATGACAGTGAGTATTCCAATAATAAAAACGCATTAAACCGCATTAAGAGTAGTAGTGGGGAAGTATCCGACAAGAGTGAATATTCACTCCTTTTTCGTTATATTAAAGAAGAGGTGTCTTGTTAAGTCGCTGAGTTCTTCCGGCGCTAGACGCCGTAAACAAAATTGAAAAGACAATCGCAAACGACTCCAACTAAGCCACAGGCGATTATCTGTCTCATTCGAACAAGGTATTGTCTCATGACGTATCACAAGTTTTACAATTATTGTTCTACCCAAAATCCCTAAAACTACTTATACTCTATCATTGTAACTCCTATTTTAAGACAAAATATTGTTCTCGTGTCTCTTTTTGAAGATACCGTATCAGAAATAGGACAATGGTCTATCAATGACTGCCGTCTTAAAACATAGTTTTCATCAAAAGCCTTGATAAGCTTAACAAATGGTAGAAAAGGACTCAACCTTATTCAATACAGGACTAAATCCTTTCAATAATTATTTGTCTAACTTTCTGGGATCAACACAAAATGGTGTTTAATAAGTCGTTCTTTCCCAGATAAAATAAAAAAAGCTGAAGAAAACAACCGAAATGGACATTTTCTTCAACCTGAAAGAATTTCATCAAAAGAATCCTTTTAACCATAATAAACTTATTTCTTAGCTGATAATTCAAATAGTGGAGATAGAGGACGTTTTTCATGAATACGCACAATGGCATCACCAATCAACTCAGCAATTGAAATTTGTTCAATCTTATCAATCAAACGTTCTTCAGGGAGGTAAATCGTATCTAAAACAACAAGTTTTTCAATAGCTGATTTTTGGATATTATCCAAAGCTGGTCCAGAAAGAACAGGATGCGTACATGACGCATAGACACGAGTTGCACCTGCTTCTGCTAAAGCATCTGCCGCATGGCAAATAGTACCGGCCGTATCAATCATATCATCAATCAAAATACATGTCTTGCCTTCAATATTACCAATGATGTTCATCACTTCACTAGTATTCATTTTATCCACACTACGACGCTTATCGATAATCGCAATAGGGGTATGCAAGAATTGGGCTAACTTACGGGCACGTGTCACACCACCATGGTCAGGACTAACCACAACCACGTCATCACCAATTAAACCTTGACGATCAAAGTAATCTGCAATAAGTGGTGCCCCCATAAGATGATCTACAGGGATATCAAAGAACCCTTGAATTTGCGAGGCATGAAGATCAACAGTCAAAAGACGATCAACTCCAGCAACCTCTAACATGTCTGCTACTAATTTTGAGGTAATAGGCTCACGAGACCGTGCTTTGCGGTCCTGACGGGCATAACCATAGTAAGGCATCACAACATTAATGGTTTCCGCACTCGCACGTTTCAAAGCATCCACCATAATCAAGATTTCCATTAGGTTATCATTGACCGGTGAGCTTGTTGATTGCAAAATAAAGACATGATGTCCACGGATTGACTCTTCAATATTTACTTGAATCTCACCATCAGAAAACTGACGAACAGTTGATTTTCCAAGACTAATGCCAATATTTTCAGCAACTTTTTCTGCTAATTCTTTGTTTGATGATAATGCAAACAACTTTAAATTAGAATAAGACATGATTTCCTCCATCTATTTAGTCCACCCCTATTCTACCGTTTTTAAGGCTTTTTTTCAAACAATATTGTATAGAGGAATTACTCAATTAAGCAAGCACAAATTACTCTCAATCAAGTTTTTCATTTCTTCACTTCTAATATAGAACAGATATTGAATTATAGTCACTGGTGGAATCGCCACCGGATTTATAGTAGCCTCAAGTACCAAACACCAATGACCAGACGTTTAGCCATTTAGAAAAAGCACTTTATAAAATTTGTACAGAAATGTGTTGTCTTTTCATCTCAATAAGATATTCAAACTAGTTCCTGAGTTAAAAAATTATTACAACCTTTACCAGTTACTCCTTTTTCACCTACAAAAAAAGAATATCTATCGATTCTTTGGTTTCATTCATGAGGCTTTACCTCATCTCAATCACACCTTCAAAACTGTGTTAAACATCTTTATTCGCTATTACGACTATATGGAGCTTCTTCCTTATTCTAACGCTAAGTTAGAAGCCACCAACAAACTTATCAAAAACACCAAGCACCATACTTTTGGTTATCGGAAGTTTGAAAACTTCAAAAAACGGATTTATCTTGCTTTGAACACAACAAAAGAGAAGACCAAACTGGTCCTCTCTCGGTGTTAACTATAAGGGCTCTATAATTTCTGTAGTGGGTAAATTCTTCTCGGAGATTATGGAGCCTTTTTGAATATAGCAAAAAAGTCCCATATGACTTATAATGAAGAGCAACCAAACCACTCATTAGAAAGACTCATATGGAACAACTAGATTATATCAAAGATTCACTTGACATTAAAGATCCTAACATCACTTTTGAAAAGACATTTGACAAGTTCTTCATTCACAGAGAGTATCATGCCAAGTTAGATTATGATGCCCCGCAATGCCCTGATTGTCAAGGAAAAATGACAAAGTACGATTTCCAAAAGCCTTGCAAAATTCCCTATCTGGAAATGGCGGGTTGTAAAGTACTGATTCGTCTCAAAAAGCGTCGCTTCAAATGTCAAGCGTGTGGGAAAATGACTGTCGCTAAGACCTCTCTCGTCAGAGAAAATCATCAGATTCCCAACATCATTAACCACAAAATCACCGACAAACTCATGAGTCGTGAGGCAATGACAAAAATCGCTGAAGACCTGTCTGTCTCTGTCTCAACCGTCTATCGGCAACTCAACCGCTTTGAATGCAAGACCGATTTAACCTGGTTACCTGAGAACATGTCCTGGGATGAGTATGCTTTCAAGAAGGGAAAGATGAGCTTTATTGCCCAAGATTTCGATGCTAATAAGATTATCGCTATCCTTGATGGGCGGACGCAAGCTGTCATCAGAAATCATTTCATGCGGTATTCTCACAAGGTGCGCAGTCGTGTCAAAGTCATCACCATGGATATGTTTAGTCCCTATTATGACATCGCTAAGCAACTGTTTCCTAAGGCGAAGATTGTTCTCGATAGGTTCCACATTGTTCAACAGTTATCTCGTGCCATGAACCGTTTCCGTATCCAAATCATGAACCAATTTGAGCATCAATCTTACGAATATAAGGCCTTGAAACGTTACTGGAAACTCATCCAACAAGATAGTCGTAACCTAAACGATAAACGATTTTATCGCCCGACTTTTTGCATGCACTTGACCAATCAAGAGATTGTGCAACGTCTTTTGAGCTACTCTGATGAGCTACGTCACCACTATGAACTCTTCCAATGCCTTCTCTTTCATTTCCAAGAAAAGCAGGAGAAACACTTCTTTGAACTCATTTCTGATACCATCAAACAGGTCCATCCCATCTTCAAGACCGTCTTGTCAACCTTTCTAAAAGACAAAGAGAAGATTATTAATGCTCTGAAACTACCTTATTCCAATGCCAAACTAGAGGCCACCAACAACCTTATTAAAGTCATTAAGCGAAATGCTTTTGGCTTTAGGAAGATGAAAACTTCAAAAAACGGATTTATCTTGCTTTGAACACAACAAAAGAGAAGACCAAACTAGTCCTCTCTATGTGTTAGCTGTTCATCTACCCATTACAGTTGATAAATAGCCATTAATATTATCTTGGATAAATGTAAACAGCAGAACCTTGGTAAGTAGCTGTTGGATTAAACCATCCACGATAATTTCCAATAGAAAGATTACCGTTGAAGTTTGACTCCATAACTTGGATACGAGTAGAACTTTCAACTGCAACAACTACAGCGACGTGACCATATCCACCATCATTCCATACAGCAATAGAGCCAACAGTAGGTGTTGAACCAACACTGAAACCAGCTGATGCAGCTGATGAAGCCCATTGTCCACCATTTCCCCAGTTATTACCAGCCCAAGGAGCAAGTGATTTCGCCCCCCAAGTACATTGACCAACAGGATAAGTGTTACCAGCAGTATTAACCGTAGGTGTTACTGTTGCACGTGTTGAAGCTGAAACAGTACGGGTTGGAGTAGCTGATGCAGATTGGGTTGGTTGTGGCGCTGTAGATTGAGCAACACGAGTTGGTGCTTCTGAAGCTGTTTGTGATGCTGGAGTTGTCACAGAAGTAACAGCAGCTGATGAAGTAGACACTTGCGCAGCTTGTGATGCTGCAGCTTCTGAGGCTTGTTGCGCTTCGATAGCAGCAGTACTTGCTGAAGCGGCAGCCATTGAATCAGCAGCTCTTCTTGCAGCAACGGCTGATTCTGAAGCCGCTGTTTCTACTGCAACTGATTCTGAAGCTGCGGCGCTAGCACTTTCTGAAGCGGCAACTTCTGAAGCTACAGCTGACGCTGAAGCGGCAGCTTCAACCATTGATACTGATTCTGAAGCTGAAACAGAAGCGGCAACTGATTGAGAAGTAGAAACAGAAGCAGCAACTGATTCAGCAGTTGATTTTTCAGCAACAAGTACAGATTTTTCACCTTCTGCAGTAGCTAATTCAACGGCAAGTGTAGCTTGAGCAGCCTCCAATTGAGCTTGTTGGGTTTCCAAGCTTGATTTATTAGCTGCAAGTGTTTCTTGATTTGCAGCAATAGTGTTAATAGCAGCTTGATTAGCTTTTTGTTTTTCAGCAAGCGTAGCTTTATCAGACTCTTGTTTCTCTAACATAGTATGATTAGCAGAAACTACTTCACGAATAGCTACCACTTTGCTAATAGCTTCAGAAATAGATTTTGAATTGATAATAGTGTTAATGTAGCTTGTTGCAGTATTTTGTTTTTGTGCACTACGTGCTTGTTTTTTCAAAGATTCATTACGCGCAACAATCTTTTCAGATAACGTTTGAATTTCAGTTGATAATGTCGCAGATTTTTCTTTTAAAGCTGCATTTTGAATTTCTAAGTCAGCTTGATGAGCTGATAGAGTACCTACTTGAGCTTGAATTGATTCAACTTCTAATTTCGCAGCGGCTTGTTGGCTAGTTAGATTAGCAATAGCATCATCCTTTGCTGCAATTTTCGTATCATAATCTTCTGCGTTTACAGATACAGTTGTTCCAAGCGTAACTCCACTCAATAAAACAGCTGACAAAATTCTTTTCTTCATGATTAAAACTACTCCTTCGTAATTAAGACAATAAACATTTTACCAAAAAAAACAACAAACTATATTACGCCATTATTACAATTTCATTGAAATCGTAAGGCTAACCATACCACTGAATATAAAAGCACTATAATTTCTGTAGTGCCTAACTTCATTTTATAACTTTCAAGTGTAATAATTGCGGAAAAATGGGTCTCACTAAAACTTCGCTGGTCGAGAAAACCATCAAATACCCGTCGTTATTGTCAATCACAAAATGGATCAAAAACTGATTGAAAAGGTATCTATGTTTCCTATTGCTGAGAGCTTGGCAGAGTCTGCTTCAACGCCCATTCGTAAACTGAAAGAATTTCAGTTCAAGACATGCCTGACCTGACTTCTTTCGGCTCTATAATTTCTGTAGTGGGTAAATTCCCATCGGAGATTATGGAGTCTTTTTGAATATAGCAAAAAAGTCCCATATGACTTATAATGAAGAGCAACCAAACCACTCATTAGAAAGACTCATATGGAACAATTAGATTATATCAAAGAGTCGCTTGACATTAAAGACCCTAACATCACTTTTGAAAAGACATTTGACAAGTTCTTCACTCACAGAGAGTATCATGCCAAGTTAGATTATGATCCCCCTCAATGCTCTGTTTGTCAAGGAAAAATGGCAAAGTACGACTTCCAAAAGCCATGCAAAATTCCCTATCTGGAAATGGCGGGTTGTAAAGTACTGATTCGTCTCAAAAAGCGTCGCTTCAAATGTCAAGCGTGTGGGAAAATGGCTGTCGCTAAGACCTCTCTCGTCAGAGAAAATCACCAGATTCCCAACATCATTAACCACAAAATCACCGACAAACTCATGAGTCGTGAGGCAATGACAAAAATCGCTGAAGACCTGTCTGTCTCTGTGTCAACCGTCTATCGGCAACTCAACCGCTTTGAATGCAAGACCGATTTAACCTGGTTACCTGAGAACATGTCCTGGGATGAGTATGCTTTCAAGAAGGGAAAGATGAGCTTTATTGCCCAAGATTTCGATGCTAACAAGATTATCGCTATCCTTGATGGGCGGACGCAAGCTGTCATCAGAAATCATTTCATGCGGTATTCTCACAAGGTGAGCAGTCGTGTCAAAGTCATCACCATGGATATGTTTAGTCCCTACTATGACATCGCTAAGCAACTGTTTCCTAAGGCTAAGATTGTTCTCGATAGGTTCCACATTGTTCAACATTTATCTCGTGCCATGAACCGTTTCCGTATCCAAATCATGAACCAATTTGAGCATCAATCTTACGAATATAAGGCCTTGAAACGTTACTGGAAACTCATCCAACAAGATAGTCGTAACTTAAACGATAAACGGTTTTATCGTCCAACTTTTCGCATGCACTTGACCAATCAAGAGATTGTGCAACGTCTTTTGAGCTACTCTGATGAGCTACGTCACCACTATGAACTCTTCCAATGCCTTCTCTTTCATTTCCAAGAAAAGCAGGAGAAACACTTCTTTGAACTCATTTCTGATACCATCAAACAGGTCCATCCCATCTTCAAGACCGTCTTGTCAACCTTTCTAAAAGACAAAGAGAAGATTATTAATGCTCTGAAACTACCTTATTCCAATGCCAAACTAGAGGCGACCAACAACCTTATTAAAGTCATTAAGCGAAATGCTTTTGGCTTTAGGAACTTTGAAAACTTCAAAAAACGGATTTATCTTGCTTTGAACACAACAAAAGAGAAGACCAAACTGGTCCTCTCTCGGTGTTATACTCAATGAAAATCAAAAACAAACTAGGCAACGCCGATACAGATAGAACTAAAGTTCATCAAATCATGTCAAGAAGGTCTGCCTTTGATTTCGAAGAGTATTAAAAACCACCGTCAACAGACAATGGTTACAGAAAGTTAGTTTTTGATTTTGGATGAGTATTAGCTATAAGTCAACTCACTACAGTTGACAAAGAGCCAAAAAATGAGCCAATTTTAAACGGAGAATAAGGGATTCGAACCCTTGCGCCAGTTACCCGACCTAACGATTTAGCAAACCGTCCTCTTCAGCCTCTTGAGTAATTCTCCTAATGGGCACGAGTGGACTCGAACCACCGACCTCACGCTTATCAGGCGTGCGCTCTAACCACCTGAGCTACGCGCCCAAGCAACATAGCTTGGAATATAAATAACTTTATAAAGCGGGTGACGAGAATCGAACTCGCGACAACAGCTTGGAAGGCTGTAGTTTTACCACTAAACTACACCCGCTAAAATGGCGCGAGACGGAATCGAACCGCCGACACATGGAGCTTCAATCCATTGCTCTACCAACTGAGCTACCGAGCCAATTTAAATCTTCTATTGCGGGAGCAGGATTTGAACCTACGACCTTCGGGTTATGAGCCCGACGAGCTACCTAGCTGCTCCATCCCGCGATAATCTATTAAAAAGGAGGATGTGGGATTCGAACCCACGCACGCTTTTACACGCCTGACGGTTTTCAAGACCGTTCCCTTCAGCCAGACTTGGGTAATCCTCCAAAATGATGGACCTTGTAGGACTCGAACCTACGACCGCTCGGTTATGAGCCGAGTGCTCTAACCAGTTGAGCTAAAGGTCCAAGCAACAAACCAAAATAGCGGCGGAGGGGATCGAACCCCCGACCTCCCGGGTATGAACCGGACGCTCTAGCCAGCTGAGCTACACCGCCAAATATCGGGAAGACAGGATTCGAACCTGCGACCCCTTGGTCCCAAACCAAGTGCTCTACCAAGCTGAGCTACTTCCCGAAATATGCACCCTAGAGGAGTCGAACCTCTAACCGCCTGATTCGTAGTCAGGTACTCTATCCAGTTGAGCTAAGGGTGCTCTATATTAAATTAATGCCGAGGACCGG